>NZ_QTNG01000002.1:0-259927 GCF_003603525.1 Acidaminococcus sp. AM33-14BH
ATATTCAGTTCTCAAGGTTCGTTCCTCGCTGTCATCCTCATCGGTGACAGCTTATTCAGTTTATCACTTTTCGAACATCTTGTCAACACTTTTTTTCGTTGCTCCTAGAAGTTCTTTTTGTGAGCCTCACCCCTTCGGGAGAGTGCTTGATTATAATAGCACAGATGGGGCTTTTAGGCAAAACTCATATTATCCGTTTTATTTGGAATAATTAGGTTTATTTCGTAAAAATTTCTTCTATACTCTTGATTTTTCATTAATTTCCATCTTTTTACTCTTTATTCTTTGTATTTTGCATTATTGTTTTTTTATGTTCGCTTTATCCCGAACTAATTTTTTTATTCTTTTATTTCCATCCGGTTACATCGAATTTTTTTTCCTTCCTGGCTCCCTGTTTCTTTGGAATTTACTTTTTGAGGATAAGGGAATCGCGTATTATCCTTTCTTTCCCAGCTGTACATAGCAGCCTTTAGATGGGAGCAGAGTTGGCGCTTAGGCATCGATGGACAGGAGGCACAGTCTATTTTCCTGATGGCTTCCAATGATCTTCTCACAGCCCTTACTGTGACTAAGGGTCCCCACTTTCTTTGATCAAGTCTTTCTCGCTGAGGCTTACAGCCTCATAGGAATACTCGATTTTTACCATGAAAAAAAACTCCCATCCAAATGCTAGGTTCAGATAGGAGCTTTCTTCTATTCTTTCTCGATTCTATTTCATCATGAGGGCCAAGTCATCTTCTACATTCGAGATGGTGCCAATGCCAAAGTTTTCAACAAGAACATTAGCAACATTCCTGCTGAGGAAGGCAGGCAGTGTGGGTCCCAGGTGAATATTCTTGACGCCTAGGCTCAGGAGGGCAAGCAGAACGATAACAGCCTTTTGTTCATACCAGGCAATGTTGTAGACAATAGGAAGCTTGTTTACGTCATCGAGGCCAAAGACTTCCTTCAGCTTCAGGGCAATGAGAGCCAAGGAGTAGGAGTCGTTGCATTGACCGGCATCAAGGACGCGGGGAATGCCGCCAATATCGCCGAGTTTCAGTTTATTGTAGCGATATTTTGCGCAGCCAGCCGTGAGGATAACCGTATCTTTCGGCAGTGCCTTGGCAAATTGGGTGTAATAATCGCGGGTCGTATGACGGCCATCACAACCTGCCATGACAATAAATTTCTTGATGGCGCCGTTCTTAACAGCGTCTACGACCTTATCAGCCAGAGCAAGGACCTGATTATGAGCAAATCCGCCGACGATCTTGCCGCTTTCAATCTCTGTCGGGGCACTGCAGGATTTAGCCTGCTCGATGATGGCACTGAAATCTTTCGATCCATCGGCAGCCCCTTCGATATGACGGCAGCCCGGATACTGGGCAGCCCCGGTCGTCCACAGACGCCCCTTGTAGCTGTCTTTCGGAGGTACGATGCAGTTTGTTGTCATCAGGATCGGACCATTGAAGCTTTCGAATTCATCGCGCTGCTTCCACCAAGCATTGCCATAGTTGCCGGCAAAATGCGGATACTTCTTGAAGAAGGGATAGTAATGGCCCGGCAGCATCTCACCATGGGTATAAACATCGACGCCCGTTCCAGCCGTCTGGTCCAGAAGCATTTCCAGGTCCTTCAGATCATGACCGGAAATAAGGATCCCCGGATTGCTGCGGGTACCAAGGTCCACTTCCGTGATTTCTGGCTGCCCGTAAGTATCCGTGTTAGCCGTATCAAGAAGAGCCATGCCCTGAACACCGTATTTACCCGTTTCAAGGGTCAGGGCGACAAGACCATCAACACTAATGTCTTTTTTCTGGATATCGGAAAGGGCACGCTGAATAAAAGCATCAACGTCTTCATCTTCATGATTCAGGACATTTGCATGATGAAGATAAGCAGCAAGACCTTTGAGGCCATAGGTGATGGTTTCCTTAAGAGAACGGATATCTTCATTGGATTCGGAAAGGACGCCGACTTCGGCAGCCTTTGCTGCATAGTCCGTTTCCGGTGCAGACCAGAGGGCCGCTTCAGAAAGCCCGGATACATCCTGCAGCTGTGCACGCAGTTCTGCCGTTTTCTTAAGGGTTTCCGTCACACGGGTGCGGATGGAGACCTCATCAAAGTTGGCATTCGTAATGGTCGTGAAAAGGTTCAGCGTGACCATATGGTTGACATCAATAGCCACGTCCTTTCCCTCTTTACGAAGAGCTGTCGTGACACTGCTCAACCCTTTGGTTGCATAGACCAAAAGATCCTGAAGCGCTGCAACTTCGGGGCGTTTCCCGCAGACACCGCTGACGGTGCAGCCTTTGCACCCTGCTGTTTCCTGGCACTGATAACAAAACATATTCAAATCCTCTCTTTCTGGGCCACAGCCCACTTATTTGAATGGAATGGTTCATCAATTGATGCTTTTATTGTAAGCGGAGAAGCTTCAGGAATCCGTTGTTTCAACAACATAAAGAAAAAACATCCCCACTTTTTTGCAGGGATGTCATGAACGATTTTAGATGAGCGGCAAGCCTTCGAAAGAACGGGCAAAATCGCTCAGGGCATACTGAATTTCCTTTTCCGGTGCAGTGGCAAGGGCTGCATCCTTAGTTTCCGCCTTGCGCAGGAATTTTTTCTTAAATTTTCCATCTTCCTTGCGATAAAGGTAAAAATCAGCAGCGGACAGGGTCCTCACATAGGTTTCAGGGCCATCTTCCCAAAAGGGGAACAGGGCCTCAACATAGTAAGATTCCATCGTATGGACAACCATGACAGCCACGACATCCGCTTCCGTTGCAGCAGTGACCCGTTCGAGATCACCTGCCGTGAGCTCATCGCCGCCTTGGATTAAGGAAAGGAGTCCAGCCCGCCCCTTTTGCAGGATGGTTGGGTCATCTAGGAAGGTATAGGAAACGCGCGGATACGCCTGCCGCACTTGCCGCTGCCATAGGTTCCTTAGGGACGGCGTCACTTTTCCCGTCCCGTCAAAGCAATAAAAAGCAATGACTTTGCGGGACAGAGCGTCTTTCGATGCTGAAGGTGCGGCAAAAGCAAGATTTCCGGCAAGCAAGGCCACAAGGAAAAAAAGAAGTGCCATAAGCGTTTTCTTAGCGTGCCTCATGATCCATCACCTCCTGAAAAGTTCCCCGCTTAAGCGTAAGTCCCAAATGATGGGCAAGGATCTGTCCTCCATCACTGTAGGTTTTCATCGGTGCCAAAGGCCCCGGTTTTACCCCCTTTCCAAAAAAGAGCATCGGAACATGTTCCCGTGTGTGGTCCGAACCTTTGAAAGTGGGATCACAGCCATGATCAGCTGTCACAAGAACGAGGTCGCCAGGGGTTAGGCGGGCTTCAAGTTCAGGGAGACGGCTGTCAATCAGCATCAGTCCTTTCCCGTACCCTTCTGCGTCACGACGGTGCCCATACGAAGAATCAAAATCAACAAAATTCGTGAAAATGAGGCTGCGGTCCCCAGCGTCTTCAAGGGCCTCCAAGGTCGCATCAAAAAGAGCGGATAGACCAGTGGCCTTGTATTGTTTTGTAATTCCACGATGAGCAAAGATATCTGCAATCTTGCCAATGGCATAGGTTCCACCGGCCTCTTCATAGGCCCGGTCCACCAAGGTCTTTTCCGGTGCAGCCACGGCATAGTCATGACGATTGCCGGTCCGGGTAAAGTTCTCCCGTGCCGTTCCCACAAAAGGACGGGCAATGACACGGGCAATATGATAGGGTCTTACCAAGTCAAATGCCTTTTCACAAAGGGTATAGAGCCGTTCGAGGCCAAAGGTCTCTTCATGAGCGGCAATCTGGAGAACACTATCAGCGGAGGTATAGATGATAGGTTTGCCCGTCCTCATATGTTCGCATCCCAGTTCCTTGATGATTTCCGTTCCTGACGCATGTTTTTCCCCCAATACACCGGGCAGGTTGCCTCCAGTAATAAGTCCATCAACGATATCTTTAGGAAAACAATGGGGAACATCGGGGAAATAACCCCAATCAAAATCAACAGGCACACCGGTCAGTTCCCAGTGTCCGCTCAGCGTATCCTTACCGCGGCTGATTTCCTTGGCATATGTATAAGCTCCTTTGATTGGTCCTGTTCCTATGGAATATGGCAAGGGATGACCTGTACTGAGGGTATGGGCATTAACAAGGCCAATACTTGTCAAATGAGGCAGATGAAAAGGAATGGAAGGACAATGCTTTCCGTACCATTCCACAATGTGGCCCAACGTATCGGCCCCGCTGTCGCCAAACGCGGCAGCGTCAGAAGCTGCCCCGATACCAAAGGAATCCATCATCAAGATGATGCAGCGTTTCATGATTCTCACTCCCTTTGCAGCAGTTCCTCAAGTCCTCGCTTAACAATTTTCTGGAAACGCACTTCTGCCCGATGGTAGATTTCAGGCGGAGCGATTTCCTCGCTTTCCGTTCTTTTGGCAACAACGCCGCAGATGCTCGCCGCCTTAAGGCCCAAGGCCTGACTGGTCACAAAAACAGCGGCCGTTTCCATTTCATAGTTGGTCACGCCCAGCTGCTGCCACTCTTTCATGCTCCCTTGGAAGCGCCGCAGGACGTAGCCGGTAAAACTATCATAGCGCTCCTGACCTGGCCAGAAGGTATCACTCGAAACGCAGATGCCCACTTCATAAGGAATATGTTCCATTTCAGCCGCATAGACCAAAAGCTGTGTCAAATCAAGATCAGCGACAGCGGGAAACTCAATAGGGGCATAATGGGTGCTTGTGCCTTCAAGACGGACAGCTCCCTTGATAATGACAACATCGCCCAGATCAAGAGAGTCCTTGATGGATCCTGTCGTTCCTACGCGAATGACCCGCTTAATGCCAAGACGGGCCAGTTCCTCAAGACAAATTGCCGTTGAAGGACCACCCATGCCTGTTGAAATAACAAGAATGGGCTGACTGGCCACTTGAGCCAAATAACTTGTATACTCCCGATGGCTCACGAGCTCCACAGCAGGTCCCATAGCCTCTGCCAATGATTGTACACGTCCAGGGTCACCTGGCAGAAGCGCAATTTTTGCGCCCATGAGCATGTTTTGGGAAAGGTGGGTATGATAGAGGATTTCCTCCGGTCTAGCATAGTAAGCCATAACAGTGCCTCCCTATATTTTCATCCGCCATTGCGGTCATGTTATTCTGTTCATATTATACCACAGCAAAGCGATCTTTTCGTGAATCAAGAGACAGGATTGTCTTGTTTTTTCTTGCCCATATGGAACGAACCGGTACACTTTTTCCTTATTTTTTCTCAAACCGTCCATTACATTTCAATCGCTTTCAACCTATAATGATTCCAATCATGTAATGAGGATGTGACCTTTTATGACCAAAGAACAAGTCCATAAGCTTACCTTGGCGGGTCTTTTTGCCGCCATGGCCTTTGCCTGTTTTTCCTACCTGCGCATTGAGATTCCCATGGGCATGGGTCTTACTGGAAAGATTTACGTGGGCCACGCCTTCATCATGGTTTCTGCCCTCCTCTTAGGCGCCAAATATGGGGCCCTTTCAGGAGCCGTGGGGCTCTTTCTTGCCGATGTCCTTGCGGGCTACACTACATCAGCACCGCCCACGTTCCTTGCAAAGTTTCTTCTGGGATGGGCGGTAGCCGAAGCAGGAAAACATCTATTTTCTGCTAAGCTAAATGCTTCTGCCACCTTGGGACGCGGCGTGCTCTTTGCCTGCCTGGTCGGATCCCTTGTGAACGTCGTGACAGAACCGGTCATCCGTTTTTCCTTCAAATACTTTATCCTTGGCGTTCCTTATGCCGTGAGCTATGCCTCTGCCATCAACTGCGCTGTCAGCATGGCTGTCAGCAACGTTGTTTCCAGTCTTCTTGCCGTAGTGCTCTGTAAGGCCACGGTGCCCATGATGGGATTCAAGAAAGCCTAAGAACAAGTGCATCAAAAAAGACCGATGAAGCAAAGGGACTTATCCCCTTCATCGGTCTTTTTTATTTTTCTTAGGCCTCAGCCTTTTTCATGGCCTCGGCCACAGCAGCTTCACAGCTTCTCATGGCAAGGATGGATTCCTCAAAAAGTTTATTGAGGTCCCAGCCCAGCATGTCAGCGCCTTCCTTAATAACGTCACGGCTGCAGCCCGCAGCAAAATGCTTGTCCTTGAACTTTTTCTTGAGGGATTTCACCTCCATGTCCTGGACACTCTTGGAAGGACGCATGAGAGCCGCAGCCCCAATAAGTCCAGAAAGTTCGTCCACGGCATAAAGGACCTTTTCCATCTCAAGTTCCGGCGCCACATCGCTGCAGCGAGGATAACCATGGCTGACGACAGCGTGGATGAGTTTTTCATCCCAGCCTTTTTTCCTGAGAATCTTGTCTTCTACGCGGCAATGTTCTTCCGGATATTTTTCATAGTCCAGATCATGGAGCAATCCTACAAGCCCCCAAAACTCCTCTTCATCCCCATAGCCCAAGGATTTTGCAAAATACCGCATGCAGCCTTCGACGGTCAGGGCATGCTGCCGATGAAAAGGTTCCTTATTGTATTCCTTGATGAGGTCCCATGCCTCTTGTCTTGTATTTGCCATCGTCTCTGCTCCTTCCTGGAAGTGTGGCTTCCTCACAATTCTACTTACCAGTATAGCACAGAAAGACCGTTTTACAGCCAAAAATGCCATACTGGATTATTGTTTCCTTTGTCCTATGTTCATCATTTTGCGTTCAATCAGAATCCAATCCTACGTTACTTCGTGGCCATGGACCACTACCTTACAGAGTTCATCATTTTGCGTTCAATCAGAATCCAATCCTACAGCTCCTCAATCGTTCAATTCCTCGTTCCTTAACTTTTCATAGTCAACATTAATGGTGCAGCTAAAAGAATTTTACTTATTTTGATGGCTTTCACTTTTAACTAGATGGAAATCGAATGAACAACCAAGATACGAAAATAGGCCATACGGAAAAAACACCGTGCTTTCAAAATACCCCTTAGCCAATAGTCCCACGACAGGACCGGAATTGCAAGAGGCTTAACAGGTGAACGGCATTAAGTAAGCGACCTGATTTACATCACCATGCCTTAAAAGGCTATAAAAATTGCTCCCTTGCCTTTCATATCCACCGCCAAACAATCCGTTTTCAATTCGAATATGTAAGCCCTTTTGTTTCGTTTCCTTGCCTTGGCAAGGCGAATTGACTCCATGAAGTGAATTCAGAGAGAAAAGACCAGACATAGAAAAGCCCGCATCCACAAAGGATGCAGGCTTCTTTTTTCGTTATTTGGCGTAATCGACGGCCCGGGTCTCGCGAACGATGACCACTTTGATCTGGCCAGGGTATTCCATATCCTCTTCGATACGTTTTGCCACATCGTGAGCGAGGATAACGGATGCATCATCATCAACCTTGTCCGGTTTGACCATGATACGGATTTCACGTCCGGCTTGGACAGCATAGCATTTTTCTACGCCATCGAAGGATTCTGCGATTTCTTCAAGCCGCGTCAAACGCTTGAGGTAAGTTTCCAGCGTTTCCCGACGGGCACCTGGACGGGCAGCGGAAATCGCATCCGCAGCCGAGACAAGGACGGCTTGGACAGAACTCGGTTCCACGTCTCCATGATGGCTCATGATGGTATTGATGACAATATCCGATTCATGGTAACGTTTGGCCACTTCTGCACCAAGATCGACATGAGAGCCTTCCACTTCGTGGTCAACAGCCTTGCCAATGTCATGGAGCAAACCAGCCCGTTTGGCTGAATTGACGTCAACGCCTAATTCAGCAGCCATGAGGCCAGCCAAATGCGCTACTTCCGTTGAATGTTTGAGGGCATTTTGACCGTAGCTCGTACGATACTTCATGCGTCCCAAGAGCTTGATCAGTTCAGGATGAAGGCCATGGACACCGGTCTCAAAGGTAGCCTGTTCGCCTGCTTCCTTGATTTTCTGATCCAGCTCCTTCTGAGCTTTTTCTACCATTTCCTCAATGCGGGCCGGATGGATACGACCATCATTGATGAGTTTTTCGAGGGCCACACGGGCCACTTCCCGACGAACAGGATCGAATCCGGAAATGATGACCGCTTCCGGCGTATCGTCGATGATGAGATCAATCCCAGTGAGGGTTTCCAACGTACGGATATTGCGGCCTTCGCGGCCAATGATCCGGCCTTTCATCTCATCGTTGGGGAGAGGAACAACAGTGACCGTCGTTTCAGCAACCTGATCGGCAGCACAGCGCTGGATAGCAAGGGAAATAATTTCCCGTGCCTTGGTCTCAGCTGTATCGCGGGCTTCTTGTTCCATGTCCTTGATGAGTTTGGCCTTATCGTGCTTGACTTCTTCTTGGACACTGTCAAGCAGTTCCTTTTTGGCTTCGTCACTGGTCAGTCCCGAAATTCGTTCGAGTTCCCCTACCTGTTTGGTATAAAGGGCATCGACACGTTCTTGGGATTCGCGCAGACGGTTGCTTTGTTCCAAAAGTTTTTCTTCCTTTTTCTCATAGGCATCCATCTTGCGGTCGACATTTTCTTCCTTTTGGACGAGGCGGCGTTCGCTCTTGGCCAGTTCTGCCCGGCGCTCCTTGTTTTCCCGTTCCATATCAGAACGCATGCGATGGATTTCTTCCTTGGCTTCAACAAGAAGTTCCTTCTTTTTGGCATCACCGGCTTTTTCTGCTTCTGCAACGATTTGGCGTGCCTGTTCTTCTGCTTTGCCGATTTTGGTTTCCGCAATGTTCTTACGTCCAAAATAACCGGCACCAGCACCGAGGACACAGGCAGCAATTACAATAAATACAGTAATGGGATCTATGATAGTACACCTCCTTTTTAGAGAATTTTCCTTCCATTTTTAAGACACAAACAAAGAAGGCAACCCTGAGGTTACCTCTTGACCCAATAATATGGATAGGAATATTTTATAGTATTTTGCAGGGAGTGTCAATCAAATGGCGTCTCCGGTCCCTTTTCCTTCTTGTAGCAGAAAAAGGAAGGGTCCCTATTTAAAAGGATCCTTCCTCTTCTTTATTTGGGATTTCCTCTTCCATCTCATCATAAACAGCAAGTGCCGCATAAAGACAGACCCCTGTAAAGCCACGGCTGGCAAGCTTTCTTGAAAGGGCCGCTTTGCCTTTGCGAGGTTCCGTTTGATATTTTTTTAGAAGCTTAGGAACTTCTTTCCGCGCAAACTCCTCCGCCCGCTCCCGTTCTTCCTCTTCGGAAACACCATCCAGCATATCTTTCACGACAGATGCCGGGATCTGCCGTTTTTCAAGCATGAGCCGAAGGTAATTTCGTCCATAGATGCCTTTTCTTCGCCAAGCATCAACGACATATCCGGCACAGCGAACATCATCAACAAAATGGCGCTCCCTAAGGGCCGCAAGGACCCTGTCCTGAAGCTCTTTATCACAGCCTCTTTCCGCAAGTTTATCCCGCAGTTCAAGGGAACTATGGTCCCGCATGGCAAGTCGGTCCAAGGCAAAATTATAGGCGTCGGCATAGGTGAGGAGCATTTTCTTGGGCTTAGCCCACACTGTCCGGATCTCCCTCCGGTTTTAAGATGTCTTCTGTTTGCGGGGCTGCTTCAAGGGCTGTCAGTCCGGCCGCTTCGCGGATACGATTTTCAATTTCAAAGGCCATTTCTGGGTGGTTCTTAAGAAACTCTTTCGTGTTTTCACGGCCCTGACCAATGCGTTCGTCCCCATAGGAGTACCACGCGCCGCTCTTACCAACGATGTTGTAAAGTACCCCCAAATCAACGAGGCATCCTTCGTGGGAAATCCCTTCTCCATACATGATATCGAATTCGGCCTGTTTGAAGGGAGGAGCTACCTTGTTCTTGACAACTTTGACACGGGTCCGGTTGCCGATGATGTCGTTGCCACTCTTGAGGCTCTCAATACGCCGTACATCCATACGAACCGTCGAATAGAACTTCAGGGCACGGCCACCCGTCGTTGTTTCCGGATTTCCGAACATGACACCCACTTTTTCACGGATCTGGTTGATAAAGACCGTCGCCGTACGGCTCTTGGAAATGATTCCCGTCAGTTTGCGCAGGGCCTGACTCATGAGACGAGCTTGAAGGCCAACGTGGGAATCGCCCATATCTCCCTCAATTTCCGCTTTTGGAACAAGGGCAGCAACGGAGTCGATGACAATGATGTCAATAGCGCCGCTGCGGACCAGGGCATCGCAAATTTCAAGGGCTTGTTCGCCCGTATCAGGCTGGGAAATCAAGAGGTTATCGATATCAACACCGAGATGGCGGGCATATTCCGGATCAAGGGCATGTTCAGCATCGATGAAGGCAGCGTAGCCTCCCCGTTTTTGCGCCTCAGCAATCATATGAAGGGCGACCGTCGTCTTACCAGAAGACTCTGGTCCATAGATTTCAATGATACGGCCACGGGGAATCCCGCCTACACCAAGGGCAATATCAAGGGACAACGCTCCTGTGGGAATGGTTTCAATATTCATCTTGGCACTGGCTGCCCCCAATTTCATGATGGAGCCTTTGCCAAAGTCCTTTTCAATTTGTTTGACTGCCGCGTCAAGGGCTTTGCCCTTTTCCGTTTCCATGCTCATTCCTTCATCTCCTTGTCAGTAATTACACATTCTATTATACAAACATTAGTTTGCGTCGTCAAGTTTTGCGTGTTTCCGGGGAAGAGCCTTCAGCTCTTCCGGCGTAAAGAGATATTTTTTACCACAGTAATGGCAGCGGACTTCGGTCTGGGGATCATCCAGCATGGAAGAAAACTCTGCTTCCGGCAGTCCTTCCAGCATGTGGGCGACCTTATCCCGACTGCAGCTGCAGTGAAAGGAAACAGGATGACAGTCAAGGATTTCCACGGCCATACCTTTTCCGATAAGCCGGATCATGTCTTCCGGACTGTGGCCAGAACGAAGCAGTTCTGTCACGTATGGCAAGGTAATGCAGTTATTTTCAAGCGTTTCGAGGAACTCATCGCTCGCGCCGGGAAGAGGCTGAACAAAATAACCTCCTGAAACGGCAATGGAGCCATCTTTATCGACAAGGACACCCAAAGCCACGACAGAAGGGGTCTGTTCCGAATCAAAGAGATACTTTGTCAGGTCTTCGGCAATCTCGCCGCTCTTTAAAAGGGCATAGCCGTTGAAGGGCATGCCCTTTTCCGGGCAGCGCGTCACAATAACGACGCCTTCATGACCTACACCGCCGCCAACATCAAGTTTGCCCTTTTTAAGGGGCAGCATGACTTCTGGATGTTCCACAAAGCCGCGAACCGTATAATTTGTGGCATCGGCCATGACCTCACCCAAGGGTCCATTGCCCTTGAAGCGGATGGTCACGCCTTCACCGTCCTTCATCGTGGCTGCAAGCAGCAGTGCGCCAGCTGCCGTGCGGCCCAGAGCGGCTGCGGCGACAGGACTCAGTCCGTGGATTTTATTCATATATTGTGTCAGGTGGGTTGTCGTCACGGCATAGACCCGGGCATCCCCGACAGTCGCCCGAATCAGGACATCTTCCTGGGTCATTTTAGAGCTGCCTCATAAGATTGATCATTTCAATCATGGATGCGGCCGTATCAGAGCCCTTGTTGCCGGCTTTGGTGCCAGCCCGTTCAACGGCTTGTTCGATATTTTCCGTGGTCAGGACGCCAAATCCGCAGGGAACACCCGTTTCCATATTGACAAGGGCAATTCCTTTGGAAACTTCATTGCAGACATAATCATAGTGACTTGTTGCGCCGCGGATAACAGCACCAAGGCAGATGATTCCATCATATTTACCGCTTTGGGCCATTTTCTTTGCGACCAGGGGAATCTCAAAAGCACCGGGCACCCAGGCAACCGTGATATCTTCCTCACGGGCCCCATGACGGACAAGGGTATCTTCTGCACCGGAAAGGAGCTTACTCGTAATGAATTCGTTGAAACGAGCGACGACAATCCCGAATTTGAGGCCTTGAGCCAGCAGTTTTCCTTCTACAATGTTCATTTCTTTTCTACCTCCACATCTTTTTCATGAAGCACATGGCCCATACGAACCTGCTTAGTGACCATATATTTATGATTGTAACAATTATCTTCCATAATGATTGGCACCGTTTCCGTAATGGTAATGCCGTACCCGGAAAGGCCGGCCCGTTTGGCGGGGTTATTCGTCATAAGACGGATGCTCGTCAGTCCCAGGTCGGAAAGGATCTGTGCACCGATACCATAGTCACGCTGATCCGGTTTAAAGCCCAGTTTTACATTGGCATCAACCGTATCAAGTCCCTGATCCTGCAAGGCATAGGCCCGGAGTTTATTGGCAAGCCCGATGCCTCGGCCTTCCTGACGCATATAAAGAACGACACCGCAGCCTTCTTTTTCAATCATGCGCAGAGCCGTACCCAGCTGGTCGCCGCAATCACAGCGCATGGAGCCCAAGGCATCCCCCGTAAGGCATTCGGAGTGGACACGGACAAGAACGTTCTTTTTGCCGGCCACATCGCCCTTGATAACAGCAACATGACACAGATCATCCAAATCGTTTTCGTAGCCAATGGCCCGGAAACTTCCGTACTTACTAGGCAGGGCGACATCTGCAATCCGGTGGACCATCTTTTCATTCTTTTTGCGATAGGCTACCAGATCAGCCACCGTGATGAACGTAAGGCCAAATCTTTCAGCAAAACGGGCCAGTTCTGGCGTACGGGCCATGGTTCCATCTTCGCTCATGATTTCGCAGCAGATTCCGGCTGGGGTAAGACCGGCAAGGCGGCACAGGTCCGTCGTGGTTTCTGTGTGCCCCGTACGGCGCATGACGCCGCCAATGACACTGCGCAGGGGGAAGACATGGCCAGGGCGTCGGAAGTCAGCCGGCAGGGCCTTAGGATCGGTTAATTTCTTGATGGTATAGGCCCGTTCTGCAGCCGAAATTCCTGTCGTGGTATCGACATGATCAATGGAAACCGTAAAGGCCGTTTCATGATTATCCGTGTTGTTGGCCACCATAGGTTCCAGTTGGAGGCGATCCAAAATCTTCCCGTCACAGGGGGCACAGATGAGGCCCTTGGCGTGGGTCGCCATGAAGTTGATGGCTTCCGGCGTCACAAAGTCAGCAGCCATGATCAGATCACCTTCATTTTCACGGTCTGGATCATCGGTCACAAGAACCATTTTACCGGCTTTGATGTCGGCAATGGCTTGTTCGATGGTCCCAAATTGATATTCTTTTTCCATATCCTTCATCTCCTTAGAGGAATCCATTTTCAAGAAGGGATGCCTTTGTAAGGCCCCCATCTAATTTATGATTAATGAGTTTTTCCACATATTTTCCGAGGATGTCCGTTTCCAGGTTCACCGCGTCACCAACCTTCTTTTTCCCCAAGGTCGTATCCTTAACAGTCAAAGGGATCAGGGACACGGAAAAGGCAGTTTCCGTCACATCCGTTAGCGTAAGACTGATGCCGTCAATGGCAATGGAGCCTTTTTTCACCATATAATGCAGGAGCTCCTTAGGTGCCGTTATGGTTGTCACCTTAGCAATCCCTTCAGGTACAATACGAGAAATTGTACCGACTCCGTCCACGTGGCCGAGAACCAGGTGTCCATCAAGGCCGGCTCCCAGTTTCAGGGTCTGTTCAAGATTGATGGGATCGCCTTTCTTTAACAAACCAATGGTCGTATGGCGGACCGTTTCAGGCATGACATCTACAGTAAAGCAGTGGGCATCAAAATGGGTCACTGTCAGGCAAGCCCCATTGCAGCATACACTTTCACCAACAAAAAGGGTCAGCGGAATCTTTTTTGCTTCAATGGTCAGACGATAAGAACTGCCTTCCCGACGAAGGGCATCCACACGACCCATTTCAGCAATCAGACCGGTAAACATCTGTCACACCCCCTTACGGGTAAGGCCCGTAACCAAAAGATCAGGTTCAAGGGGCAAAGTGGTCACTTCCTGAAGCGTCACTTTCTGCTCCATCGTGCTCGCGCCTTGACCGCCAATGGCAGGACGGCTTTTATTCCCGCCAATGAGGCTCGGTGCAATGAAAGCATAGACCCGTTCAACCAAGCCTGCATCAAAGAAAGCTCCATGGATATCGCTGCCTCCTTCGACAAGGACGCTGGTCACATCTTTTTTGGCAAGTTGCTGCAGGAGGTCAGAAAGATCCACATGCCCGTCCCTTTCCGCAGCCGTGAGGACCGAAACACCCGGCAGGTCAGCAAAGGCCCTGACCTTTTCCTGAAGGGCCTGCGGCGTGACGACAAGAAGCGTGTCTGCCGCCCCATCCGTAAAGACCTTACGTTCCAAGGGAAGGGACGCCTTGCTGTCAAGGATGATACGCAGGGGATTTTTTCCTTCCACGAGACGTACGGTAAGGGATGGATCATCCTGGGCCACGGTTTCTCGGCCCACCAGGATGGCGTCGTACCAGCTGCGCAGGCGATGCGCATACGTTCTTGCCTTGACCCCGGTAATCCACTTGGAATCGCCAGAAACCGTAGCAATCTTGCCATCAAGGGTCATGGCGTACTTTAGAGCCACAAACGGACGGCCCGTCTTCATATAATGCATGAAGATCTCGTTTTGCCTGTAGGCTTTGTCTGCAAGGACACCGCTTACGACCTCAACACCTGCTTCTTCAAGGCGGCGAAAGCCGCGCCCCGATACACGGGGATTGGGGTCTGTGGCCGCGGCAACAACTTTTTTGATACCGGCCTTGATCAAGGCCTCACAACAGGGACCCGTCCTGCCATAGTGGGAACAGGGCTCCAAAGTCACATAAGCCGTAGCGCCTGCAGTCTTCTCGCCTGCGTCGTCCATGGCATTGATTTCGGCATGGGGCTCACCGGCCTTGTGATGATACCCTTTTCCCACCACGTGTCCATCAGGACTTACGATGACACATCCGACGAGCGGATTGGGACTTGTCGCCCCGCGGGCCTTTTCAGCAAGATCCAGGGCCATCTGCATATATTCCTCATCAGTCAAATTTGTTCACCTTCCTTAAAAAAGGCCATGCCTTCTCCTCGGGGAGATAGCACGGCCTTTACGGTTCTGTGGCTACACTGTCTTTTCTCATCCAGACTCTACTGTCGGTATTGGAATCTCACCAATTCATGCCCGAAGGCTCGCGGACTGTACCGCCGGTTGGGAATCTCACCCTGCCCCAAAGACAATTCCTATGAAATTGCGTCCTTATTATAACACAAGTCCCGACGCAAGAAAAGGGGGGCCGGAGAGGCAATGTGCCTCCGGTCCCCCGCTCCCATCAGGAAAACAAGCTGATCTTGGTGCGTGTTCCATTTTCTGATACATAATAGAGATCGCCCATGTGAAGCTTTCCATCCAGAAGCTCAAACTGAGGCGCCACAATATCGCCGGATACGGATTTAATGGTCACATCATCAAACTTCAGCCGCTTATATTGATTGGAAAAAGCGCCACTGATTGAATCAAACTTTACAAGGGCATAGATTCCCTTGCCTGAAGTGAAGGTCCCATAGGTCACCGTGGACCGATTGTCCCCGTTGCAGCTCATGGTCAGATCCAGCTGGACCAGGGTCCTGAAGAAGGGAACCCCAGCGGCATCTTCACTATGAAGGTCGTGACCTTTGACATAGACATCATAGGCCTTGGTATCGATATTAAAACCGCCCGAGGCATCACAGGTGCCCCCAAAAACGTCAGCCGTCACGTTTTGGGCTCCAATATAACCGTCCTTGTACTTGAAATCGCCTCTTACATTGGTAAATTTAAGACCGGGCAAGTTCAGATTCTTCATATACAGCTGACCGATAATGATGGGTTCAGGCAATTTCCCTGTGACGGCTGCACTGGCCGTCACAGTTTCATGGATGTTGAGTCCAGTCCCCAGACTCGACGGATTGAGTTCACGGATGCCAAGATTGAGGTCATAAGTCGATACGGCAGGTTTCAAATCCACCGATCCTTGAATATCGACACCGCCCCCTTCCAGGGTTCCGCCCAGTTCCCCCGTGGAAAAGTCAATATCGATGCGGTCCTTGCTGTCATAATGGATGGCTGCATTGACATCCTTGAAGGTATGGACACGTTCCTTATAATATGCGGTAACCCTACAATGATTAAGGATGAGGTCCACATCAAGATTCTTTACTTTGACATCAAAATTCGGTTTCTTTTTTCCCTTTCCCTTTTTTTCTTTCTTCGGTTCCACCATATGGAAGCCGCGTATATGCATCTTATTGTCAAAGGAGAGCTCGATGCTGGCTCCGTTCAGTTCTACATTTGTGATGGTCGATGTCGAAGGACGGCGCATGATCAGATCCAAGGGTTTTACATGGAAATGACCATCAGGAACCGTTACTTTCGTACCGCTTTCATCCAAGGTCCAGACAAGATCCTCAAAGTGAACATGACCCAAAGGGGTTGCCGTAAGGCGCCCTACGGTAATGGTGCCTTCCAAGAAGTGCTGACGGGCGGCAATCATATTAAAGATGGCAGCCGCCTGGAGACTCAAGGCGTAAGCCACGGCAAAAAGGCCCACGATAACAGCAAAGACAATCCCGAGCGTATACTTGACCTTCCTTTTATGGCAGGACCAAAATTCGTGTCTATTCATGATTAGCGCAGATAACTAATTGCCTTTTTCATGTCAGGGGAGCCAAAAATATAGGACCCAGCAACAAGGACATCCGCGCCAGCCTCCCGCACAGCCTTGCCGGTTTCCTTATTGATTCCCCCATCCACTTCAATCAGGGTCTTATAACCGCCTTGTTTGATGCGTTCTTTCAAGCGGTGAATCTTATCAATGCTCGTTTCAATGAACTTCTGTCCTCCAAAACCAGGATTCACGGACATAATAAGAACCATATCCGCATAAGGGAGGACTTCTTCCACAAGGCAAAGAGGAGAAGCAGGGTTCAGGGCGACACCAGCCTTGATGCCCTTGCCATGAATGGCTTCCAGGACACGATGAAGGTGTTTCGTTGCTTCGGTGTGGATGACAATCATGTCAGCGCCAGCAGCTGCAAAAGCATCCACATAATTTTCCGGCTGTTCCACCATGAGATGACAGTCAAAGAACATATCGGTCTTCTTACGCAGACATTTTACTACAGGCGCTCCAAAGGTCAGGTTGGGTACAAAGCGTCCGTCCATGACGTCAATATGGACCCAGTCGGCACCGGCCGCCTTGATGCGGGCCGTTTCGTCGGCAAGACAGGAAAAATCAGACGATAGGATGGAAGGTGCTACAAGCGTCATCGTTTTTTACCTCTTTTCTTTTGTTCCGCCAATTCCTGACGGATCATGATACTGGAATCATACCGACTTTGGGCAATCTTTCCTTCTTGAAGTGCGGCTTTGACGGCACAATCCGGTTCATGGGTGTGAGTGCAGCCCGTAAAGCGGCACTGTCCTGCATAAGGGGCCAATTCGCGAAAACCCGCTTCGACAGAAGGCAATTCTAATTCTCGCAGGTCAATATTGCCAAAACCCGGCGTATCGACAATGAAGCCCCCTGCAAAAGGAAGAAGCTGCGCAAAACGCGTTGTGTGACGGCCTCGGCCAATCTTTTCACTGACGGCGCCTGTTTCAAGCGTCAAAGACGGGTCCAAATGGTTGAGGAGGGTCGACTTTCCTGCCCCGGAAGGGCCGCCGAAAGCCGATGTGAGACCGGTCATCTTTGCTCGAATGGGGTCAAGACCCTTTCCCTTTCGAGCTTCGACAAAATAGACAGGATAGCCTAACGGTTCATAGATGGCTCGTATCTGTTCAAGAAAGCCTTCCGCTGCCAGATCACACTTATTGATAACAAGGGCGGCAGGGATGTCATAGGCTTCAGCCAGGGCCAGGAGCTTATCAATGAGAAGGAAACTTGGGGCAGGATCTTTAGCAGCAAAGACGGCAAAAAGCCAATCCAGGTTTGCAACCAAGGGGCGCTGAAGGAGGTTCCTGCGCGGCAGGATAGTTTCAATCATGCCTTCTTCGCCCCTTGTCTCCAAGGTCACCCAGTCTCCGGCGGCAAGAAGGAAGCGAGCTTTTTTGAGCCGCCCCCGAACCTTTGCGGTATAAGTAACACCGTCACGCCCCAGGACGTAATAGTATCCGTTATAGGTCTTGATGATTCTGCCTGTAATCTCACTCAAAGGGAACGATCCTCCACTAGCGCGCCATTGACATAGAACTGGACACTGGCATCCTGTCCCAACGTTACGGTTTCCCTAAGGCGGGTTCCTGGCGCAGCGGACCCCGAATAAAGGACGCGGGAACTTGTGGCATCACTGGCCACGATTTTCACCTGTTTGGCACTGCCGCTGCCAGGAACCGTAAAGGAAACGGTATAGGTCTTTGCGGCTTGGGAAGGAGTCCCACTAGTTTCCTTCTGTTTCTTTTCTTCTTTTTTACCGCCGGAAACAATGAGAGTAACCACACTGCCTTCGGAAAGAACTTTGCCAAATTCCGGTTCAGCTCCTATGACGGTACCCTTAGGGGCGCTGTCTTCCTTGGTCGTGACACTGCCTACCATAAGGCCCATGGAAGACAGCCGTTCCCGGGCATCCGAAAGGGTAAGGCCCTTAAGGTCCGGTACGACGCTCTGTCCCTTGGAGATATTGACCACCAAGTCCACTTTGGTTCCAGCAGCCACTTTCTTCCCGGCTTCGATATCCTGACTGAGTACGGCTCCTTGAGCAGCCCCCTCCTTGTATTGAACGGTCACTTTCCCAACAGCAAGCTTTGCTGCATGGAGCATTTCGGTTGCCTCGGCCAGGTTCTTGCCTTTTAGGTCGGGAACCACACCAGGTTCAGCTCCCTTGCTGACCGTCAGCTGGATCTTCCGGCCAGCTTTGACATGGCTTCCAGCACCAGGGCTCTGTTTGATGACTGTTCCGGTTGGCACCTTGGCATCAAATTCTTCCTTCAAGGTAAAATCAAGGTTATTGTCCTTAAGGATGGCTTCCGCTTCCACAAGGGTCTTTCCCTTGACGTCCGGCACGGCAATATCCCCGCTGGAATATCCGACAAGGCCATAAATAAGGGCCGACAGCAGAAAGATGGCGCCAATGAAAAGGCCCAGCATCTTCTTGGTTTTATTCTTCTTGGGCGGCTCCTTTTCACCCGCGGCAGCTCCGTTGTCTGGATTTTCATCCCGCAGCGGCGTTTTATGCAAAAGGCCGTCCCCCATTTCCTCGCTGCGAATAATGATGGTTTCGTCACTCACCCCTTTATGGTGAGGGGAAAGCGATTCTTCCGCAGCCGTTTCCGCCTTACGCAGACGCGTCTCCACGCGGCGAAGGTCACTTAGGAAATCATCATCCGTCTTATAGCGAAGCAGGGGATTTTTGGCAAGGGCCTTGGTTACAATAGCGTCTAGGTCATAGGGAATTTCCGGGTCATAGCGACGGGCCGAGGGCGTCGGTGAAGTCAGGTGCTGCCGCGCCACTTCAGCCGGCGTATCCCCGTCATAGGGAAGCTGCCCGGTAAGCATCTCAAAAAGGACGACGCCAAGGGAATAAAGATCTGACTGAGCCGTTACCGGTTTTCCTGCGGCCTGTTCCGGCGATAGATAATAGACGGAACCAATGACGCCCCGTTCTTCGGACTCTGAGGGCTGCCCAAAGGCACGGGCAATCCCAAAGTCAGTAATCTTGGCGACCCCTTTCGTATCAATGAGGATATTCTGGCTCTTGACGTCACAATGAACGATGGCATGGTCATGGGCCTGCTTCAGGGCTGATGCAATGCCAATGGCATATTTGACAGCCGTTTGGTAATCAAGGGCACCGCTATCGGTAATGACTTCCTTGAGGGTCCTGCCTACGACATATTCCATAACGATGTAGTTGATGTCGTGTTCACTGCCAAAATCATAGATATTGACAATATTGGGGTGAGAAAGACCGGCTGCATTGCAGGCTTCCTGCCGGAAACGAGCGACAAAGTCCTTGTCCTGAATGAACTGATCCCGCAGGATCTTGATGCCCACGTCACGATGAAGAACCGTATCATATCCATGGAACACTTCGGCCATACCGCCGCCGCCCACTTTATCAATGATTTCATAACGATGATTGAGGGTTATTCTTTCTTCCATTCCGCAGCCTCCAGATCAATGATGATAAAGGAAATATTATCGTCACCGCCGGCCGTCATGGCCCCATTCATAAGGCCATCAGCCAGCCGGTCAAGATTCCGGTCTCCCATGATCCGTTCAATCTCGGCTTCGGAAATCATATTGGTGAGTCCATCGGAACACAGGAGCAGCTTCTGGGCACTGCCCAAGAGGATTTCAAAGGTATCGACAGCCACAGTTGGCTCCACCCCCACAGCACGGGTAATGACGTGCTTCTGGGAAGAGGTCCGTGCCTCCTCAGCCGTAATTTTCTTATGGCGCAGGAGTTCTGCCACATAGCTGTGGTCGCTCGTGACCTGCCGGAGCAGTCCCTCTCCATAAAGATAGATTCGGCTGTCTCCTACATGGGCCACATAGGCCGTTTCCCGGTTCGGCAGGTAAAGGGCCGTCAAGGTAGTCCCCATACCGGAAAGTGCTTTTTTTTCACTGGCAAGGTCGAAAATCTTTTTATTGATCCGAATGATTGCCGTTTCCAGGGAGGAAAGAATGTTTGTACGGTCCACCTGGGAAAGATCGAGGCTTTCCAAAAGATGGACGGCCTCATAACTTGCTACTTCCCCGGCATCGGCCCCACCCATGCCATCGGCAATGGCAAAAAGGTCTGGTTCCCGGACAAGGACACTGTCCTCATTGTTATGACGCACAAGACCGCGATTGGTCCGGCTGACTGCAATCATGCTTGTTCCTCCTTCAACTGGCTGGCCCGGAGCTGTCCACAGGCGGCATTGATATCCTTGCCCATTTCCTTCCGGACCGTCACATTGATATGACGCTTCTTGAGGTACTGGAAAAAGCGGTCCACATCCCGGTCTTCTGGGCGTCTAAAGCCTTTTTCCGGGACGGGATTGGCCGGAATGAGATTGACAACGCATTCCTTGCCCGAAAGGGCCTCAGCAAGAGCCCGGGCGTCTTCCTCACGATCATTGATACCCGCAAGGAGGATATATTCATACATGACCTGACGGCCATTCATCTTTTCATAACGGCTGGCTGCGTCAATCACCTCAGGAAAAGGATACTTCCCGTTGATAGGCATAAGGCGGTCCCTCAAAGCGCCAGTTGCCGCATGGAGGGAAACCGCAAGATTGATGGTCCGTCCCTGCCGCGTCATTTCTTCAATGCCGGGAACAATACCGCAGGTCGAAATCGTCATATTGCGGTAGCTGATGCATTGTCCCTTGTCATGATGCATCAAGTCAAGAGCAGCCAACACATTGTCAAGGTTCAGCATGGGCTCTCCGCTCCCCATGATGACGATACGGCTGACACGTTCTCCCTTGGGGAGGAGAACATGATCGAAATAGTAAAGCTGGGCGAGGATTTCTCCAGCCGTAAGATTACGCATGAAACCATGAAGACCGCTGGCGCAGAAGGTACAGTTCATGGCGCAGCCCACTTGACTGGAAAGACACGCGCTGTAACCATAGTCATGATGCATAAGGACCGTCTCGACCGACGCCCCGTCAGAAAGACCAAGAAGGACCTTGTGAGTGAGCCTGTCCGCAGAATCATACGTGCGAAGAACTTTCACCGCGCCGGAAAGGATGCTATAGGTTCCTTCAAGAAGGGACCGATTCTCCTTGGAAAGGTTCGTCATTTCTTCAAAGGTCGTCGCCCCTTTTTCATAGATCCAACGGAAAACTTGCTCCGCCCGAAACTTCTTGAGTCCTAAAGCAAGGAATTCATCCTGCATCTGCTCAAGGGTAAGGCCCAAGATTTCTTTTTTTGTCATTTCATTCCACCTTCTCAAACAGGGCCAGATAGAACCCATCAATACCATCCCGCCAGGGAAGGATCTGGAGTTCTTCCACCCGCTCTCCCGTCACAGGATGGAGGAAGGCCTTGCTGCGAAATTCAGGATGGCTTTCCAGAAAGGCCGTGCGGACACGGCTGTTCTCATCCCGTTCCAAGGTACAGGTACTGTATAGGAGCCTGCCGCCGTGCTTCACACAAGCCGCGGCCTGGGCAAGGATCTTTTTCTGGAGGGGTGGGAACTGACTGAGGGTCCGTTCCTTTTTGGTCCAGCGCGCTTCTGCCCGACGGTTAAGGACACCGAGCCCCGAACAAGGCGCATCGACAAGAACCGCGTCAGCCCGATTTTCAAAACCAGGAAGGGGCTTTGTTCCATCATGAAGCAGGGCACGGATATTCGTGATCCCAAGACGAGTCGCATTTTCTTCAATAAGGGTAAGACGATGGTCATGGATATCCATGGCAATGATTTTCCCCTTGTTTTCCATCTTTTGCGCCAGATGGGTTGTCTTGCCGCCTGGGGCAGCACAAAAATCAAGGACCAAGTCCCCCGGTTTAGGGGCAAGCACATCTGCATCCAGCATGGAACTTTCATCTTGGATGTAAAGGAAGCGTCCCCATTCCTTCATGAGGGTTTCAAGGCTGGGTAAATGCCGGCAAACAATCCCGTCAGGTGACCATTTGGAAGGTTCCACCTCACAGCCATCAGCCTGGAGCCGCTCCAAGAGGGTCTTTCTGGATATGAAAAGGGTATTGACGCGCAGGCAAAGGGACGGAACTGCATTATCATAAGCACACATAGCCTCCGCTTCGGGAAGTCCAAAGCGGAACTTCCAGCGTCGCACGAGCCACTCAGGATGATAATAAGTAAGGGCCAGACGCAGTGTCGCGTCCTCTTCTTTCTGCGGGAACTGCCATGTAGCCTTGGTCCGTGACAGTTGGCGCAGGACCCCATTCACGAGCTTGACACTGTTTTCATTCACATAATAACGGGCCAGGTTGGCACACTCATTGACAGCGGCCGAATCTGGGATACGTTCGAGATAAAGGATCTGATAAGCCCCCATACGGAGGATGGTGCGCAGACGAGGTGCCATCTTCCGAAAGGGACGGTTGATGACCCTGCACAGGTACCAATCAAGGGTCCCCGTTGTCTTCACGGTTCCGTAGACAAGTTCCGTACACAGTTTACGGTCGAGCGAAGACAACCCATTTCCCCTCAGGGCCTTATTCAGAGCAAGATTTGCATAGGCACCGCGTTCATAGATCTCATCGAGGACAAGCAGGGCCAGTTCCCTTGGATTTTGGGCATCATGCATGGTCATTATCCTTTCCACTGATAAAGGTCTTGATTTCTTCTTCGATGGCATCAATATCTACACTGGTGTTGAAACAGGGCCCATTGGGACGCCGGTTCAAGACGCCAATGACGGGCATGGGAAAGACATCTTGAATACCGCTTGTAAGGTCGCGCTCACAGGCCACGGCTAGGATAGCCTTCGGACGCACCTTCTTTACGGCCTGCCGGGCAAGGGTTCCGCCGGTTACGATATAGACATGAACGCCATATTTCTGGGATAGATGAAGCAGGTCCCCAACGCCGCAGCGACCGCATTGATGACAGTTATGGATGTCCCGTGTAACCTTGTAGGGACAGGTATCCAGCTGCAGGCAGTGAGGCGTGAGAATCATGAGACGGTCCGCAGGCACTTTGATGTGCTGGCGCCGGACCAAATGGTTGCTCACTTCGATAAAAGACTGCTCTATCCGCATCTTTGAAATGTGCATCATCTCCCCAAGGAAGATAGCAATGGGGTAAATCAGGTTGATGACATTCCACGCCCAGAAATAAAAGAACCGGATCGTAGGGAATCCCAGAATGGCCAGGACAATCCCACCAATCCCCACAAAAAGGCTGAGGGCAAGAAAAAGAACTGCAAGACCCACAACAAGGGGCAAGGCGGGATGTAATGCGGCAAGACCGGGAACCATGATGTGCCACAGGCCATACGCTGCTCCGCCCATAAGAAGGGCGGCAAGGGAAATAAGCACAATAAAAAGCCGTTTCTTAGGTCTACTCACGATTATCATTCCTTACGAAAGGATCTCTCCAACTGCAATCTGCTGACCATTTACAAATGACTGGGCCGCCATTGCCCGTTTGCCTTCAGGCTGACATTCAAGGACAGCAAGGACGCCCGTGCCGCAGGCAATGTGAAAGCCCTTGCTGTCTGCCTCGAGGATCTGTCCTGGTTGAGCTTGCTCAGCCGATCCGGGAAGAACATGGCTCTTCCAAACCTTCAGTCGTTTGCCGTCCGGCAGAATCGTATACGTGCCCGGCCAGGGGTTAAAGGCACGAATCTGATTGTGAAGGGCATCTGCAGAAAGCGTCCAGTCAAGATGTTCCATATCCCGCGTGATCAGCGATGCGTACGTTGCTTTGGTCTCTTCTTGGGGTTCTGCGGTCACGGTCCCTGCTGATAGGTCATCAATGGTCTGAAGAAGCAGGGCAGCGCCCTTTTCCTTTAATTCATCATGAAGTTCACCCTGCGTCATTTCCGGCCCAATGGGCACGGAAACTTTTTCCAGCATGGCGCCTGTATCCATTCCGGTATCCATCTGCATAATGGTCACGCCAGCTTTTTTCTCGCCCTTTAAGATTGCATAATGAATAGGTGCGGCGCCGCGGTAGGCCGGCAGCAGGGAAGCATGGACATTGATGCAGCCAAAAGGCGGCAGGTCCAATAGAGCCTTGGGCAGGAACTGTCCAAAAG
Source organism: Acidaminococcus sp. AM33-14BH (assembly GCF_003603525.1). NCBI lineage: Bacteria > Bacillati > Bacillota > Negativicutes > Acidaminococcales > Acidaminococcaceae > Acidaminococcus > Acidaminococcus sp. AM33-14BH. The sequence goes on from NZ_QTNG01000002.1 coordinate 24,592, forward strand.
CCGCTACGACGATCAAATCAGGGGAAAGGCGCTTCATTTCTTCCATAAAGGCCGGATCTTTCACCCGTTCCGGTTGAAGGACCGGCAGATTCACGGCAAGGGCATATTCCTTGACCGCACTCATCATCAGCTTATGGCCCCGTCCCTTGGGACGGTCCGGCTGGGTCACAACAGCAAGAATCTCATGTTTTTGCTGTTTCACTAAGGCCCGGAGACTGGAGGCAGCAAATTCCGGGGTTCCCATAAATACAAGCTTCACGATTTATTCCGCCTTCCTTTTGGGGCTCAGGCTCAAGGCCCGATCAATGAAGAGGATCCCATCCAAATGATCACATTCATGCTGCAGGGCACGAGCTAGGAGCCCGCTTGCTGTAAGGCGCCAATGACCGCCTTTGCGGTCCTGGAACCGGACCGTCACTTCAGCCGCGCGTTTAACTTCCCCTTCATAATCATCCACGCTGAGGCATCCTTCCGTATCGATTTCCTCGCCTTTGAATTCAGAAAGGACAGGATTTACAAACTCCCGGATGCCTGCCCCATCGTCGGCATCAATGACAATCATACGCTTGGAAAGGCCAATTTGGGGAGCAGCCAGGCCGCAGCCGTTGTTGGCATACATGGATTCAGCCATGGCTTTCAGGGTCTTTTCCAATTTCTTATCAAAACGGGTAACGGCTTCTGCCTTCTCGCGAAGGATTGGAGCCCCAACTTTTACAATCGGTAATAGGGACATGGTTCTCTCCTTTTTATCATTCATGCGGTCTTTTTCTTCCCACTCAGGAAAAGTGGGCCTTGACGCAGTTATTTTACCCTTTATTCTATCACATATGACCAGGGGAATGCACGTTTTTAGACGGCAATGCCGCAAAGCCAAAAAGGGCCATTGCAGATGGCCCTGCAATGGCCTCTAGATAACGCTGATGGGATCGACATCAAAATATAGGTTTCCATTTTCCAGAAATCCAGAAGCCCGGATCCAGTCCTTGATTGGCTTCATATGCTGGCTCTTGATGAGGACATTGACGCGCCAGACCCTGTTAACAACGGGCACAAGGGCCGGAAAGGGCCCAAGGATCTGGTATGGCACCTTAGACTCCAACTGAAAGGCTTCCAAGGCATTAACAAAGCGCTGGGCAAGTTCCAAGGCTTTTGTCTCACTTTCATGATGAACCGTCATCTTCAGCATGGTCACAAACGGCGGATATTGAAGATCCTGACGCTGCTTCAGCTCATCCCGGGCAAAGGATACGTAATCTTGTTCGGCCGCCATGCGCAGGATAGGATTTTCCGCATCGTAGGCCTGAAAAATAACACGTCCCGGCTTATCCCCCCGCCCGGCTCGGCCAGCCGCCTGTGTCAAAAGGGCAAAACAGCGCTCACCGCTGCGAAAGTCAGGCAAGTTGAGGGTGGAATCAGCAGAAAGGATTCCGACAAGAGTCACATTGGGCACATCATGTCCCTTGGCAACCATCTGTGTTCCCAAAAGGACGTTGTACTCGCCGCTGCGAAAAGCGCGCATGATCTTTTCATGGGAAAATTTCCTTGCCGTCGTATCCTGATCCATCCGCAAGGGACGGATGCCTTCGCAGAGGGTCCTGAGACTCTCTTCTGCCTTTTCCGTTCCCGTTCCAAAAAAACGGATCCGTTTGCTCCCGCATTTGGGACAGACCTTAGGTACCGGTTCTGTGTGACCGCAGTAATGACAGACAAGCTGTGCCTGTTTGGCATGATACACAAGGGCGACGGCACAATTGGGACACTGGATTGATTCACCGCAGTCACGACACATGACAAAAGTCGAAAAACCGCGGCGGTTAAGCAGGATAATAGCCTGCTCACCGGACTTGACCGTCTCTTCAATGGCATCACGGAGCGTATCGGAAAAGACGCTTTTATTGCCTTTTTGCAGCTCTTCCCGCATATCGACAATGGAAACGGCCGGCAGATGAGCCCCCTTATGGGCACGCTCATTCATGATAAGTTCCGTATAGCGTCCTTTTTGGGCCCAGTAGTACGTTTCCAGATCCGGCGTTGCGCTACCCAAGACGACAGGCGCACCGTGAGCGTTGGCCCTTACTTGGGCAACAAGGCGGGCGTTGTAGCCCGGCCGTTCTTCCTGCTTGTAGGTACTTTCGTGTTCTTCATCGATGATGACAAGTCCCAAATCCTTGAAAGGACAAAAAACGGCACTCCGAACCCCAATCAGGACGCGGGCCTTTCCGTTTCTCATCCGGTCCCAGACATCAGCCCGTTCCGAGGCCGATAATTTGGAATGGGCCACGGCGACAGCATTGCCAAACCAGGACTTGAAGCGTTTCACAATCTGATCCGTAAGGGCAATTTCAGGTACCAGGACCATGACTTGTTTTCCATCCCGCAGAGCCTTATCGGTCAGGCGCAGATAGACCTCGGTCTTACCGCTTCCGGTCACCCCACGCAAAAGAAACGTATGGAACGTTCCCCTCTTGCGGCAGATTTCGACGGCATTGATGGCCGCTTGCTGCTCATCGGTAAGGATCATTTCATCCCTGGGAGCAGCGTCCGCATGGTAGCTGTCACGCAGGACCCGCTGCTTTCCTTCGGTAAGGATGCCTTTTGACACAAGGTTCCGGATGACGCCAGCTGATACGCCGCGGTCCTCAAGGACACGCACAGGAAGCGGATTCGTTCCTTGCAGAAGGGAAAGAACAAGGAGCTGTCCTTTCCCGCGCAGAATCCCCGCTTCTTTCTGGGCGAGACCATCTGTCGAAAGAGCAACGGTCCGTTCGAATTTTTCCTTAAGTTTATAGGTAACTTCATAGGTCAAGGAAACCGCTTTCTTGGTGATCAGGCCTTTAAGGGCCCCTTCCCCCCCCTCAAGACGGGCAATCTCTCGGCGTGTCATGGCCCCTTCTTGGGCTAAATAGGTGTAAAGGCTCCTTTCCCTTTCGGAAAGGAGCCCTTCTGCACCGGGCTCAGCATAGTAGCGTCCTACGGCAGCAATGCTTTTTTTGCCAGGAATAAAAAGCCGCAGGGCCTCTGCCAAAGGACAGAGGTAGTACTGGGCAATCCAGTGGGCAGTTCCCAGCATCTCCTCATCAAACCAAGGTTCCGTCCCGACGACGTCGACAATGGATTTGATTGCAAGGCTGGCATCAGGAGCTTCATCTGCCTCTACGATGAAGCCTTCCAGGAGCTGCCGTCCGAAAGGCACCACGACCCGCCAGCCTTCACCAATAAAGTCCAGGCTGGGAGGAACCTTGTAGGTAAATTGCCGGAAGAGGTTCTTAAGGGGCAGGTTGACAGCAACCTTTGCATAATCCATATCAATTCAACGCCTTTTTCAGTTCATCCACTTTATCAAGCCGCTCCCAAGGCAAGTCTACGTCTGTCCGGCCAAAATGTCCGTAAGTCGCGGTCTGTTTGTAAATCGGGCGGCGCAGGTCAAGGCTGCGAATGATTCCTGCCGGCGTCAGGGAGAAGGTCTCTTCGATGAGATCTGCAATTTGGGCATCATCGATGACCCCTGTTCCATACGTATTGACGCTGATGGAAACGGGCCGAGCCACACCAATGGCATAGGCAAGCTGGATTTCGCAGCGTTTGGCAAGTCCAGCTGCAACAACATTCTTTGCTACATAACGGGCTGCATAAGCAGCGGAACGATCCACCTTCGTTGGATCTTTACCGGAGAACGCACCACCGCCGTGACGGGCCATGCCGCCATAGGTATCAACAATGATCTTCCGGCCTGTCAGTCCGGAGTCACCTTGGGGGCCGCCGATTACAAAACGGCCTGTCGGATTGATATGGTATTTGGTTTTTTCATCGAGGAACCCCTCGGGAACAATGGGACGGATGACCTGTTCCATGATATCCCGACGCAGGGTTTCCTGACTGACCTCTTCGCTGTGCTGGGCCGACACAACAATCGTATCGACGCGGATAGGACAATCGCCGTCATACTCTACGGTCACCTGTGTCTTTCCATCAGGACGCAGGTAAGGCAGGGTTCCATTCTTGCGAACCTCAGCCAAGCGACGGGCCAAACGGTGGGCCAGCGAAATGGGAAGCGGCATATATTCCGGCGTTTCATCCGTGGCATAGCCAAACATCATGCCCTGATCACCGGCACCGATCTTGTCATCACTGTCCTCTTTACCCTGCTTGGCTTCATCCGATTCATTGATGCCCTGAGCAATATCCGGGGACTGTTCATCAATGGAGATGAGGACGCCGCAGGTCGATCCATCAAACCCGTATTTGGCACGGTCATAGCCGATATCAATAACGGTCTGGCGGGCAATCTTGGCAATATCAACATAGCAGTCCGTGGAAATTTCCCCAACCACATGGATCTGACCGGTTGCCACAAGCGTTTCACAGGCAACGCGGGCATAGGGATCTTTGGCAAGGATAGCATCCAGGACAGCGTCAGAGATCTGATCGGCAATTTTGTCAGGATGTCCCTCGGTTACGGATTCTGACGTAAAGAATTTTCTCATGATTCCTCCTTTGGGTAAGAAAAAAGGCTCTCACGATGAGAGTCCTTATCTTCTCTCATCTTACAATCATTACATTGCAGGATTTAGCACCGTTGGCCATGAGGCCATGGTTGCTGTGGGTTCATAGGGCCATTCCCTCCGCCACTCTTGATGAGCATATGGAATTTTGACAATTTATTATACCCGAAAACAGTAGGAATAGCAAGGGGCACACTGGTCATTCCTCAGACCAGGAATCAGGCCGAATGGATACAGAGTGTGAACCCATAGCTTAAGAAAGATGACTTGGAAACCGTGGATCCATGCCTCATCGTACAAGGATTCGTTTCACGTAGGAGAGCCTTGCCTGGGGGCTTTTCCTTCTACCCACGTGCCGTTACCTCCCACGTCCTGCCATCAAGACAGCCATGTCCACCTTGCCAAGGAAAAATCAAATTACCAAGAAAAGAAAAAAGAGGCCGCAAAAAATGAATCCATCATTTCTTCACAGCCTCTTTGATATCAGTAATGAACAATATTTTTGAGGTCATCCTTGCAGATGCGGGCTAGGATAGGACGAGCTTCGTCACTTTGTAGAAATGCAAGGGTGACTTCCGGAACCATGCGGGCCACGGTCTCCCAATCCCCGTCATGCAGGGCTCGGCGGACCGTTGAGGCACTCACTGTTTCCCCGCCTTTTACATTGCGGGGAATGATGCGGCAGCAGATACCCGCTTCAGGAAGGCGCTGGGCCATGATTTCATTATAGCGTCGCGTGACGGTACTTGTCGGTTCCTCCCCCACATAGCGAGCCTTGATGCCGAGCCGCTCGGCAATCTTTACAAAAATAGCAAGGTCCAGGTTGGCATGACTTTCTATGACCGCCAAATCATCTTTTTGAAAGTAGCTGGGGAACGTGGCACTGCTGATAATATAGGGACCGCTGTCATGATAAATGATATTCTTAAGGTCGGCAGTTCCCTCTTTGATGAGCCGCTTACGGACCGCATAGGGAAAATAGCTGGCATCTTCACTGACCATGAAAAGATGGAGCCAATCATTTTCCTTACAGGCCTGCTCCACCAAATAACGGTGTCCCAAGGTAAAGGGATTGGCATTCATTACAATAGCAGCAATGCGCCCTTGGGGCGTCTTTTTTCCCGCCAGGTGATCCAAATAGCAGGTAAAGCCATTCGGGTCCTTTTCCATAAAAACAACCTGATCTGGCACCCGGGCAACTTCATGGAAACCCAGATCTCCAAAAAAGAGGGCTGATGAACATTTTGTATAAAGGAAGAGGTGGATGATTCCTCGGTCATATTCATACTGGATGAGATGGGACACAATCTCATTCATGAGGCTTTCACCCTGATGGTCATGGCTAACAGCCAGGCAGCGCAGGGTATTGCCAAAGCAGCTGCCCGTGGCGATAGCATGGTACTCTTCATCGTACATGACGCAAGTGTAATCCACATGGGGATCAAGGCGAATTCCTTCCTGCTGCAGCAAAGCCTTAACATCTGCCAAGGTACGGGTATCGCCGGGATAGACGGGGCTGATTTGATAATCGGACATAACTTCTCCTTATTTCATGACCACAAGTTCATAGTCGCGGGTACCAAGACCGATCTTTTCTGCATGCTCCAGCGTCGTTTTCCAATCGACACGGGGATTGCTGTCAAGAAAATGATCTTGATGGTTCTCCCATCCCTTCTCGGCCAGATGATCAGAAAGTTGACTGTTCATCAAGGGAGAAGCGGCAAGGCAGGCGTCCGCACAGGCCTGATCCAAGGCGACAGGATCAAAGGACGCAAACATGCCGAGGTTAGGCAGGATAGGCGCGTCATTTTCCCCATGGCAGTCACAATTGGGCGACACGTCGACAATGAGGTTCACATGGAAAGCAGGCCGGCCATGAACGACGGCCAAGGCATATTCCGCCATCTTACGGTCAAGCAGCTCGTTGGCATCCCACTCCACGGTTTCAATGGCATCAAAGGAACACGCCCCGATACAGCGGCCGCAGCCAGTGCATCGCGTCTTATCGATGTGGGCCTTGCCCTTTTCGTAAGTGATGGCATCCGAACCGCATTCCTTGGCGCAGCGTTTGCAGTCACGGCAGAGCGACTCATCGACAACAGGTTTTCCAGAAGAGTGCTGCTCCATCTTGCCGGCCCGGCTTCCGCAGCCCATGCCGATATTCTTGATGGCACCGCCAAAACCCGTTGATTCGTGGCCCTTGAAATGCGCCAAACTGATGAAGACGTCAGCATCCATGATAGCGCGGCCGATCTTTGCCTTCTTGATATACTCCCCTCCTGGAACCGGGACCTCCACTTCATCGGTGCCTCGCAGCCCATCACCAATGAGGACCTGACAGCCCGTTGTAATCGGGTTGTAGCCATTTAGGGCTGCACATTCAAGATGTTCCAGCGCATTTTTACGGCTGCCGGGATACAGGGTATTGCAGTCTGTCAAAAAGGGCAGGCCGCCGGCTTCCTTTACAAGGTCTGCCAGCGCATGGACGTACTGGGGTCTCAGGGATGCCAGATTGCCCAGTTCCCCAAAATGCATCTTAATGGCCGTATACTTTCCTTCAAAATCAATTTCCTTTTCCATACCCGCACGACGACACAGGCGCTTGAGCTTTTCCGGCAGGCTAAGTCCCACAGGAACACGAAAATCCGTCATATAAACCTTAGCTTTTGTCATGTTGTTCTCCCCTTTTCTTGACAGTGCTAAAGAAAAAGGCGCTCCACAAAAGGCGCGCCATGTCCGCTCTAATTATTTTACCATAGGTCCGTTCCTCTTTAGAAGAGGCGGATTTCCGATTCATGGATATCCGGATGACCGATGATGCGCCCGTCAACAAAACGGCCGTGACAGTCGCTGCCGCCGCTGATGAGCTTATGGTGCTGCTGACAGTAGGCAAGGAGGGTCTTTGTATCTTCCTTGCTGTGGGCAGGATGATAGCATTCAAAGCCATCAAGAGGCTTTTCCCCTACTGCCTCCAAAGTCCTAGCAAGCCCCGGGCCATGAAAGTGGCTTGCCGCATGGGCCAAAAGGGCCACCCCGCCAGCTTTGTGAAGGGTCGCCACGGTCTCTTCGATAGAGGGAAAAACAGGAAAATCAAGGCCCCGCTTCTTAATGAAGATGCGGCTGAAAAAGTCCTTTACATCCCGGCATAGCCCCTTATCGATGAGATAAAAGAGGGCCTTGAAACCGCCGCGGCGCGGATCATAGACATAGGCCCGATACTCCTTGATGGAAACGGGCCAGCCTTCTTCAGATAGGATTCCAATGGCCCTTTCATCCGTTTCTTCCAAAAGACGGCGGTTATGGGCAAGATGTGCTAGAAGAATAGGGTTCGAGCAATCAAACCCATAGCCTAGGATATGAAAGCAGCGCCCTTCATAAGTACTGCACATCTCAACGCCGGCAATCACCTCGATGCCCTCTTTGGGGGCAAGTTTCATGACAGGAGCCACGCTTCCAAGAGAATCATGATCGGTCACAGCCATAATTCCGAGTCCTGCCTTTTTGGCGGCAAGAACCGCTTCCCGGGGCGTCCAGCTACCATCCGACGCAATGGTATGAAGATGTAGGTCAACTTTTCGATTCATACGGTAGGTTCCTTAGTGATGATATTTTTCGTTTCGCATAATCTTGAAGGCACGATAAACCTGCTCCAAAAGAAGGATACGAATCATTTGATGGGTAAAAGTAAGCGGTGAAAAGGACCAACGAAAATCGGCCCTTTTCCGCAGTTCATCGGTATACCCAAAAGGACCGCCAATGACAAAAGTCAGGTGGCTGACACCTTGGACCATAAGAGCTTCCAATTTCTGCGAAAACTGAGGGGAAGAAAGTTCCTTTCCCCTAAGATCAAGGAGAATGACGAAAGAATGCTCCGGGATGATCCGTAAAAGACGGTCTGTTTCCTTTTGAAGGATCTGCCTTTCTTCTTGGGAAGATACCCGATCCGGCATCTTTTCCTCCATGATGACTTTGGTCTCAAGCTGACAATAGGCGCCGAGACGTTTTACAAACTCCGCTTCGGCACGTTTTAGATAGTCTTCCTTGAGGCGCCCTACACAGGCAAGGGTGATGCGAATCACGAGTTGGTCCTCGGGATTTCCGTCAGCGTCACGGATTTATCCACTTCATCATCGCCGCGAAGGATCGTGACAGGCACCGTGTCACCGACCTTGCAGGCATTCAGGGCATCCCGAAGGGCGGCCACGGTCTTCACAGCCTTTCCATTAAACTTAAGAATAATGTCATTAGGTCTGATCCCGCCTTGATAAGCAGGTCCGCCGGCCACCAGTTTCGCAACAAAGAGACCGCCCCGAAGATCGAGTCCAAACCCCAGTCGCTGAGCTGTTTCTTCATCGATGAGGCTGGCACCGAGAAAGGGACGGGCAACCCGCCCATTTTTTGCCAGCGCTTCCAGGATTGGCTTTGCTTCGTTGATGGGAATGGCAAAACCAATGCCTTCAACACCGCTTACGGCGACTTTGGCACTGTTGATTCCAATGACCTGCCCATCGGCGTTGACAAGGGCTCCGCCTGAATTGCCCGGATTAATGGCAGCATCGGTCTGGATCAATTTAAAATTTCGTTCCCCCACATCGACAGAACGGTTGAGAGCACTGATGACGCCCGTTGTAACCGAACCGCGGAATTCAAGACCCAGGGGATTGCCAATGGCAATGGCAGGCTCACCGACCATCAGACTGTCGGAATCGCCAAATTCAGCAACAGGCAGATCTTCCTTGGCATCAATCTTTACAACAGCAAGATCCGTCGTTGGATCCGTCCCCAACACGCGGCCCGGATAAGTCCTTCCGTCCGGCAGACTGACGACAAGTTCCTTGGCGCCTTCGACGACATGGTTATTGGTCGCGATAAGCCCATCCTTACTGTAGATGACACCTGACCCGACGCCCTTTTCAACAAGCTGGGTCCTGTTGAAATAATCCCGTACCAAGGCCTTGTTTGTGATTCCAACAACCGTAGGACCAACCTTCTTGGCGGCCTTCACAATCGGCGTATTGCGCGCCGAGCTCATATTCTTTTCGACTTCCTGCATTTTCTGTTCTTGCGTGACAGCGGGCTTGGACGTCGAGTTCTCCTTTTCCGGAGCTTTTCCCGCAAAGCCGCAGCCGGCAGCAAAGATGCTCATGCTGACACTCATGGCAGCAAGGGCAAGCAAGGTCTTTTTCATCAGGGTTTTCTCAGTAATATGCTTTTTCATAGATGGCTTCCCCCTCTATTGTTATTGCAGAGCAGCTGCCTTGGAAGGAGCTGCTGCAGATTCTTGCTTCATTGCAAATAGAAGGCCTGCGATGGCCTCATCACGGCTTTCCTTAGCAATTTTTGTCCGACGCGCTTTCACTAGGTCCTTCGTTTCCTTGAGGGCGCCGAGTTCCTTTGTACTGTAATGTTCAAAATCAAGCAGAGCATAGGTTTTCTTCCCATTCCTATCTTCTTCCAGATAGCCAAGCGGAACGAGGCTCAAAGCCTTTTCCGCATCCTTTCGATGAAGAACGATGAACTCCACGGGTATAGCAACGCGCCGATTCTTTCCAAGCTCAACAATCTTATAATCCGACAGGTCGACCGCTCGGAAAAAGAGGGTCGGATTCCCAATGGTAACCTTTCCCTCATCTTTTGCTACGCGAAGGGTACGGACCTTCAAGTCAAGATTCTCCTTTTTCAGCATACTGCTAAAAAGAGCGTTGAGAACATCCATTTTCTCCGTAAGGGGAGGCATCTTGCCATCTTTATAGAGACGATTGTCTTCGACGAGCTTACTGCCTTCTGTTACGCTGACGCCATAGCGCAGTGTATTTTCGTGGATTTCCTTGGCATGAGCCTTAAGGGCGGCCTCTGCCTCTTGTTTTGTTTGGTATACCTCCGGCGCGGCTTGGACTGGGGATACCCCCACTAAGAGCAGGGCCGAAAGTAAGCCGCTGAGAAACAAGTACTTCTTTTTCATGGATTCACCTTATTTCAAGGAAAAATTGCTGACCGCCTCTTTTTGACTGGCTACATATAGGGTCACATCCCGCGTCCTGGGATTGTCTTCCAAGACGCTTTTCACCGTATCATAGGCAAGGCGCGGTGAGTTATTCATTTCGCTCAGATGAGCCAAAAAGACAACCTCAGGCGGCACATCCACCTTCTCCAGGAGATCTGCCGCGGCACGATTTGATAAATGGCCTTCCTGCCCGAGGATTCGGGCCTTTAACGGTGCTGGATAAGGACCACCCCGCACCATATCCTCATCATGGTTTGCCTCAAGGATCAAGGCTTCTGCTCCATCAACGGCCTGTTCACAGGTCTTTGTCACAAAGCCGCAGTCTGTAAGATAAGTGCATTTGCGTTCATTATAGAAAATCTCATAACCGACAGGGTCAATGGCATCATGGGGAATTGAAAAAGGTTGGATCCGGAGGCCGCCTACCACGCAGCTTCTAGGAAGGACACGCATCTGGTCACGGTTCATGGTACGCCGAAAAGGAAGGCGGGTCCAGGTTTTTTCGCTAGCAAAGATGGGAACCTCTCCATAGGTCCGTGCAAAAACCTCAAGACCTGCAATATGGTCCTTATGCTCATGAGTGAGAAAAATCCCGCCGAGGTCACGCGGCGAAAGGTTCCTCTCTTTGAGTCCTTGGACAATCCGCCGGCAGGAAATCCCGGCATCGATGAGGATTGCCGTCGGGCCAACTTGGATAAGGGCGGCATTCCCCCTACTTCCACTGGCAAGAACAGAAATTTTGAACGATGTTTTCATAGAAAATACCTGGTTTTCTCTCAATTGACCCAGGATCATGTCCTAGGCCTTATGTATCACCATTGGAAGCAGCCTTGATAAAAATGGGTCTTACCCCAACAGTATACGCCTAATTATAACAAATTCGTGGCGGAGATGTAAAAAAACACCGAACTTTAACAGTCCGGTGTTTTCTCATCACCCTTATTTCTTCTGACAATCCGGGCAGATTCCGTAGAAATAGAACTGATGACCATTGACTTTGAAGCCCGTCTCATTTTCAACAAGGCTTTCCACAGCTCTTGCATCCAGATGGGAAACGTCGTTGACGCGTCCACATTTCGTGCATTTGATGTGAGGATGTTCACTCGTCTTGGCATCGTAGCGGAAGCTGTCCTCCCCTGTGTTGAGCACTTGGATAACACCAAGCTTGCTGAAGATTTCTACAGATTTATAAACTGTAGCAAAACTCATCGTCGGATATTGTTCCTTGACCTTCTGGTAAATCATTTCTGCGGTCGGATGCTCCGTCGTATGGGAAAGCATGTCATACACAGCCAGTCGCTGCGGCGTGACCTTGCACCCATTATCCCGAAGGATCTTGGCAAGTTCGGAGGCAGTATACATAATCAATCATCTCCCGTAAAAAATATCGTCTGCGCCCTTTCCTCCAAAAGATGCGCTCATCACTAAACCCATTTTAATAGTTAATAATGATTATCTGACTATATTTTAATCATTACCTTTAAATTAGTCAAGGTTGTTTTTTTAAAGTACTAGGCGCCATGCCACATTAAAGCTTTGCTTTATTTTTAATAAGTATTATTAGAATTAATAATCGCGATTATTAGGCTCGTGAGTCAAGTCGTTTGGCTTCTTTCCATACAAACAGGATGATGACCAAGGTGGAAATGAAATCAGCAGCAAGTCCGGCATAAAGGATTCCATACAGCCCATAGTAAAGAGGCATAATCAGCGTTAAAGGAACGAGCAGGAAAAATTGACGCAGCATGGAAAGGATGGACGCTTTAAGCGGCTGACCGGTCGCCTGGAAATAGCTTGTTGAAATAATCTGGAATCCTGCCGTAAAGACGCCACCCAAGAAAATCCGCATGGCATCCTGGGCAAAGTGGAGGAAAAGCGGCGCATCCGAGCTCCCAAAGAACTGAAGCAGCACATGAGGAATGGTTTCGCACGCAATCCAGCCTACAGTCGTTACCAAAAGGGCATATCGGACGGCCAGAAAATATGCCTTGCGCACGCGGTCGTAGTGTTTCGCACCTGTATTGAACCCGATAATGGGCCCAGCCCCAATCCCAATGCCGACAGAAATGGAGATAAAGATCATATTGACCTTCATGACAATCCCCATGGCTCCAATGGCTGCATCCCCACTGACAGCCGCCTGATTGCCATAGTAAAGGAGGGAATTGTTGAGGATAATCTGCATGATGGTGGCACTCACCTGGAGCAGGCAGCTGGAAGCGCCAATGGCGACAGCACGGCGCAGTTTTAAAAAATCCGGATGACAGAGCTTTGCTTTTTTTAAGCGCAGCGTGCCATGGTGCCAAAAATATTGGAAAAGCAGCAGCGCTGAAACAATCTGTCCGGTCACGGTGGCAATCCCGGCACCAAGGACGCCCCATCCAAGCAGGAAAATCATGACCGGATCAAGGATGCAGTTCAAAAAGACCCCTGAAAGCAGGGCCTTCATGGAAAATAAAGGTGCACCATCTGTACGGGCCATATTGGACCATCCAATCATGAGCATCGTCACAGGAAGGCCCAAGATATAGACCCCACCCAGATCACGGCTATAAGCAAGCGTAGCATCAGTAGCACCAAAAACGCGCAGCAGCGGGTCCAGATAAAAAAGTCCCAAAACCATAAGAACGATTCCCACAAAAAGACCAGCTGTCGTTTGGGTATTGAGAACCGTTTCCGCGTCCTCACGACGGCCCTCACCCAAGAGAATCGCCGCGTAAGCGGAAGACCCAATCCCGATAAGACCGCTGACTGCAATGCTGATGGTCACAATGGGGAAAGTAACGGTCGCTGCCGTAATGCCTTGATAACCAACGGCATTGCCAATGAAGATCTGATCGACCACATTATATAAAGCATTGGCCACCATGGATATGATGGCAGGCCAAGCAAACGATTTAAGAAGTTTTCCAATGGGAGCATAGCCCAAAATATTCTGCTGTGAAGTTTCTGCCATATGAGTTTCTCCTTTCCCTTTGAAATGACCGCAAGGCAGATTCCTTTCAGGGAATCTGCCTTGCCAGCAACAAAGCGCAATCCTTAGTCTTTAATTTCAACGACAGTGCCCACCTTGACGACGGAACGCAATTCCTGAAGGTCTTCGTTGTGAAGACGGATACATCCTTCAGATGCATCCGTCCCAATACTTTGAGGATCATGGGTTCCATGGATCCCAATGCCATCCCAAGCGCCTCCGCTAAGGGCCTCTGTATCGAGGCTGATGAACCAAGGGCCATAAGCCCCGGCAATTTCACCCCGTCCATCGCCAAAGTCATGGGTCCAGGAAGAAGCATCATCAATTTCATCAACCGTAAAAGTCCCAACGGGGGTCATATTGTCACCGCGCCGCTGTTTCTGTCCGAGGCCGCCCTTACCAATGGCACAGCCATAGGAACGGACCACGGTATCCCCCAACAGAAGGGACAATCGATGGGCCTTCTTTTCGACTATAATATGGTAGCTTTTTGACGCGTCAAGGCTAATAGACTCCTTGCGGTCGGCTTCCTTTGCCTTTTCCGGGGAAATAGCCGGTTCCGGTGCCTTTTGAGGCATTTGTTTTTGTGTCTCCGTCAGGGCTGCGGTTTCCTTTCCTTTTTTAGCTGCCGCATCAGGCAAATGATAGCCCGCAGCAAAGGCCACAGCAAGAATGACAGCAACCATGGCAAGTGCCCCTGCAAGTCCCTTATGGCGAAAGAACCGGTTCTGCTTATTCATATTTAAGACTTCCTTTCTTAGGAACCCATGAATCCCAGCATCTTCAAGACGGTCAGGATCACATAGGTTATACCCCCGGCAATCAGAGGTCCTACGGCAACTCCCTTGAAGAAAATAACGCCAAGGACAGTTCCAATCATAAGGGTCAGGGTAATCTGGGGATCGGTCGTCATCATGGCGATTCCCCACCGACCCAGTAGGGCGACAAGCAGACCAATAAAAAGCGCCAAGATAGCAACGCCGCCTGAAAGACTGGCTTTCATTTCCGCCGGACCGATCCGGCCGTCAATAATAGGAACCAAGATGGCAACAGTAAGGATAATCACTCCCCAGTTGATCCCGTGACCAGCGACATACTCAAGAGCGCTGTGGGGCAGCAGGAAACGCAGGGCCAATAGGATCAGGCAGGAATAGACCATGCTCATATTATGACCAATGAAGCTTACAGCCAAAAGTGCAAGGATGAGACCAATTCCGAGCATAACGACTCCTTTCCTAAAACGGTGCAGCAGGATCCTCCGGCAGCCAGCCAAAATGGCGGCAGGCATAGAGGATGCCCCCTTTGTCAACGTCTTTGGTGATATAATCAGCTCGCTTTTTGAGGATTGGGCGAGCATTCCCCATAGCTATGGAAAAAAAAGGCTTACGGAACATGGCAAGATCATTGAGGCCATCACCAAAAACCACGGCATCATGCGGATTGGCATGCAGCAGGGCCATCATTTTCTCAATCCCCTTCCCCTTATCAACAGGTTCCACAAGATAGGTATCGTCGATAAAAGGTAAATGAGGCAAGCCATGGGTTGGCGCAGGGGACTTTCCTGCCTTTTCCCGCGCATAAGTCACTTTATAGACGTTCTGCAGGGACTCGATATCTACCGGCCCAACAAGAGTATTCATATAGTTGTGCGGATCATCCCGCGGATAATCCGCATAGGGCGTATAACGGTCATAGGTGTTGTCAATCACCACCGCCCAAGGCTGACGGCGCTGCTCCAAATCGCGAAGAAGGGCCTTTACCGGCTCAAGGGGAAGGCCTTCCATCTGGAGGAGCCTGCCGTCTACAGTAAGGCTGTTCCCGCCATCGGCAACGAGACTGCCAATACCATGAGCAGAAGCAAACTGCGCCGCATCATACTGGAGCCGTCCCGTAGCAAGGGCCACAAAATGACCGCATCGCTGAAGTTCATCAAGGCAGTACTGTGTATCAGGAGGAACCACTTTAGTAATGCCTACCCCCAAGGTCTGATCGATATCAAAGAAGAAGTATTTTTTATGCATCGGTCGAAAAGGCTCCTTCCCGCTTCAATAAAAGCGAATCCCTGTTATTATAACATAAAATAAGGGCCTCTAAAAATGACAGATTTCAAGAAATCGTGTCCTCAAAATAGGCATTACGTACCGCAGCAAGGGCATTTCCTTAGTCTGAGCTGTTTCAAAAGAAGCAATGTTATCAAAACGTCCCTTTTTCCCACACTTTTTTCACATTTCCTATTTCACTTTTCTTCAATGAATAGTAAAATAATGGAATCATGTTATTCCAAACAAAAAAGGAGGTTTCCCCATGGTCTTTCCTTTCCATAGGGCATCCCAAAAAACGGACAGCCCACGTTCCCACGGCAGGATCACAACCGTCATTGCTCTTTTCTTAATGGCACTCCTTGCAGGGGGCCTCTTTTTCCAAAATACAGCCCTAAAAGCAAAAGAACGGGAAAAAGCCCGCCAGGAAGAAATGGTCAAACGCCAGCAGGCGGATAAGGCCCGCGCCCTGAAAAAAGCGAAAAAAGAGACCGGCGTGCGTCAGCCCATGAGTCCGGGCCTTCCTCAGTCGGGGCAAAAATCCCTTCCCAAGGGATCCACGCCGTCTACCCCGCCTCAGTCTCCCGTGCAGCAGCCCCTTCACGCAGCTCCGCCTACGCCGATCAAACCGATAAAACCACGCTGATTCCACTCTTTATAAAGAAAGCAGGTGTCTAGCATGAACGACAGCAATAATCCTATGGACTCTTTTGCCACCCGCATTGGTTTCATCCTTGTATCCGCTGGATGCGCCATTGGCATCGGGAATGTCTGGAAATTTCCCTATCTCTGCGGCCAGTTTGGCGGTGCCGCATTTATCCTCATCTATCTTTTTTTCCTGCTGATCATGGGCATTCCGGTGATGATCTGTGAATTCGGTATTGGCCGCGGCAGCCGGCGCAGTGCGGCCCGCAGCTTTGATATCCTGGAACCAAAGGGAACCCGCTGGCATCATTTCAAATGGATCAGCATTATAGGATGCTATATGCTCATGATGTACTACACGACCGTCACGGGTTGGATGCTCTATTACTGTTATCTCCATTTCATCGGAACTTTTGTAGGCGCCGCGCCGCAGACCGTCGTCGCAACCTTTGGAGCCATGCTCCAAAGCCCCAGGACCATGGGGTTTTGGATGATTCTTGCCTGCCTATTTGGTTTTGTGGTCTGCTTCTTCGGAATCCAAAATGGAGTGGAGCGCATTACCAAATTTATGATGGTCCTTCTCCTAGGCCTCATGGTCATCCTTGCCGTCCATTCCCTCTTCCTTGAGGGAGCCGAAGCGGGGATCCGTTTTTATCTGGTACCGAACATTGATGCCCTTGCAAAAATTGGCTGGGGCAATGTCATCTTCGCCGCAATGAGCCAGGCATTTTTCACCCTCTCCATCGGAATCGGAGCCATGCTGATCTTTGGGGCCTATCTTCCCCATGGCCGCAGTCTCCTCGGAGAAGCGGTCACCATTACGGCACTTGATACCTTTGTTGCCCTCATGGCAGGATTCATCATCATCCCGGCCTGCTTTGCCTATGGCATCAAGCCTGATGCAGGACCAAGCCTGATCTTTCTCACCATTCCAAACCTCTTTGTAAAGATGCCCGGCGGACAGATTTGGGGCATGCTCTTTTTCATCTTCCTCTCCTTTGCTGCACTGTCAACCGTCATTGCCGTCTTCGAAAACATCATTGCCTTTGGCATGAACCTCAAGGGATGGACCCGTCGCAAGAGCGTCCTCATCAACATTGTCCTCATTATTTCCCTATCGCTTCCCTGCGTTCTGGGTTTCAACCTCTGGTCGGACTTCCAGCCTCTGGGACCGGGATCCGGCGTCCTTGACTTAGAAGACTTCATCGTATCAAATAACCTGCTTCCACTAGGAAGCCTTGTTTTTGTCCTCTTCTGCACAAAGAAAAATGGCTGGGGCTGGGAACGATTCCTGGCAGAAGCCAATGAAGGAACGGGCATGAATGTCCCTTCCGGCATCAAGAATTACCTCATGTACGGCCTGCCGTTCTTTATCCTGGTCATCTACCTCAAGGGGTATTACGATATGTTCATGCCCCAAGGGCTCGCCGTCTTTGTAAAATGGCTCTTCATGGCAGCCTGCTTCCTCGGTTTCATCATCTATGGAAGTACGGGCCGCAAAACAGAGTAACGACATCAAAAAAGGATCTCTCTCCATTTTGGGAAAGGGATCCTCTTTTTTTACCGTCCTGTAAATGGGACATTGGGATGATGGTACTGATCTTCCTTCAGGATGTGCCGCTCCCGAATAGTAATGGCCTGTTTGGGGCAGGCGTGAAGGCAGGCAAGGCAGTACGTACAGGTTTTCCCCATATGAACCGCATCCATGCCCAAGGATAGGTTCCCTACCGGACAAAGGCGCACGCAAAGACCACACTTGACGCAGCGCGCCGCATCCACACCAAGACGGAACCAGCGTCTGCCCAGGGACTTCCCCAAGGAAGTCCGGAAAAAGGAAGCCATGAGGGAGCCCTTGATGAGGGACCGGTCAGAGGTCCTGTCCTTGATCTTTTGGACAAGTTGGGGCAGGGCTTTCTCCGCCGTCACGAGTTTTTCATAAGCATAGGCAATATGCTGGCGCACGGCAGGCGTACTATTTGCCACCATGGCAAGATGGGCAGCGAAGGCAAGGTGTTGCCCCTTTTTTTGCAGGGCATTGTCAATACTCTGAAAAGCCGCACCGAAACTCGTTCCACTTGTGGCTACAGCAAAAAGATAAGGGGTCCCGGGAAACGTGAGACCTTCCAACGCGTCTGTCACAAAGTCCGGTGCATCCCCAAAATAGACGGGAAAGACGATTCCCACAACAGGATCCCGATCCTCTACAGGGCCCTCTTTCAGGGCGTGAAGGGAAAGGTTCAGGGATGTTGCCAGTTGGGAGGCAATAAAATAGGAATTGCCAGTCCCTGTAAAGTAATGAATCATGGTTCTTCTCCTTCCAGATGCCGCCGAATGGGAAGGGGGCGGCCCGTTTCACTGATGGACACATAGACAAAAACGGCGTCAGCGGCAAGAACCCGCTCACCTCCTTCTTCCACGGGTTCCAGATAGGCCTTGATTTCCACATCCAAAGAAGAGCGGCCCACATGAACAACACGGCCTTCAAGTTCAAGGACACGGCCATAGTGAATAGGCACATAGAAATTCATGCCCTTTACAGCAGCCGTTGTCACCCTTGTCCAGACAAAACGATGTGCTGTTATGCCCGAAAGTTCATCCATCCAGGCCATCAGGGTACCGCCAAAAAGATGACCCGCTGAATTGGCCATCTTGAGCATGACAGACCTTGTCATGACGGATACATCACGGCTCATACACGATCTCCCATAAGAGGACGGAAAAAGTCCACAAACGCATCGGCAAGCGCGGCATATCCTTTTTCATTTGGATGGATACCATCAACAAGGAGATTTTCACTGGCTTTTTCTTGGATTGCTTCAAATACGGCCTCCATATCAAAGAAAGGAAGGTCACGGCGTGCAGCCTCTTGTTTGAGGAACTGCCGGTAGGCCTTTAGGGCTGCATCATGTTTAGCAAATTCACTGGGAAGCTGCCATCCCTTTTCCGTGCTTTCCGGCCGCGCCAAGATAGGGCTTCCCAGCATAATGAGGGGGATGCCGCCTTCTTTTGCCGTATCAAGGGTCACGCAGATATTTTCTTTCATCTTTTCCAGGGGTTCATCAAGCAGAACATCATTGATGCCGCATTGAATAAAGACGCCGTCCGGGGCTTCTGCCAAGGCATCGCTGCAAAACATCCCCCGCATAAGGATGGTCAGGCGACCGCCGGCAGCATGATTGACAGCCGTAAAGCCAAGCTTTTTGGCGGCAATTTCCGGCCACGTGGCGGCAAGGGCAACATTGGTGCAGCTGACGAGGCTGTCTCCGACGAATACGATTTTCATCTTGTTTTCTCCTTTTGGACGGTCTCAAGTCTTTGACGAATGGCTTCATCTATTTTTTTGGTCACAGGGACAGGAACTGCATATTTTTTAGCCATATCAATAAGAAATCCGGAAAACAGTTCCAGTTCACCGGCTCGCCCCAAGACGATATCCCGGGAAAGAGAGGTCGTCTCCATTCGGTCTTCTTTTTGGGTGATACGTTCAAAATGGGCCCGTTTGAGATCATTAGGCAGGATAACACCCATCGCGCCAGCAACAGCCGCACTTTCTGCAAGCAGGCCCTGGATCAGGTTCTTACTTTCTGGTTCAGCAAGGACGCTGCCCAAAGGTTTTCCATAATAAGCCGTAATAAGGTTCAGTGCACAGTTAAAAATATACTTTTCCCACGTCTCAAGGCGGATATCCAAGGTTTCATAACAGCGAAACCCCGGATGGATGAACAGGTTATGGACAGCGGTCACCGCTTCTTCATCATCGCCGCCTATATAAAGACGCACCACTTTGCCTCGTTCATGGATTCCATAGTGTTCATCCATTTCACTGTTGATGTACAGGGCCGTATCCACGATACGCCCCACAGGAAGGATGCGGCGCAGCCACGTTTTGTGCTCAGCTCCATTCATGATGGGAACGAGGATGGTTCCATCTGTCACAATGGGTTTGATGTTTTCCAGTGCTTGCGTCAATTGGTCAGCCTTGACGCAAATAAAGATGACGTCCTGTGCTGGAAGCTGGGAAGCATCTTCGACGACAGGCAGCTGCAGATGAAGCGTTCCCAAGGCATCACTTTCCACATAAAGTCCCTGCTCAATAAGGGCCTTTTTGTGATCTTTCCGAGCAATCAAGGTCAGATTCCCTGATTCATATTTTTTTAGGTATCCGGCAAGGTAACCTCCGACCCCACCGATCCCAATAATGGATATTTTCACAAAATCACCTCTTTGCATTTTGGTACTCCGGCGCCTCTAAGAAAGGCTTCCATCTTTTTGGAAAAAGTCATGATCTGCTGAAAGGGCGGCGAGGGCCTTGATGGCTACGCCAGCCATCAGCCGAGATCCCACTTCAAGAGCCTTTTCATCAGGGCAGCAACGAGCATTATGAAGCCCGGCAGCCGGTGTACCAGGGGTACTGCAGCCTAGCCACAAAAAGGCCCCTGGCACTTTTTGAAGATAAAAGCCAAAGTCTTCGGCCGTAAGATCCGGTTCCACATGAGCCATGACAGCCTCTTCGCCCAGTGTTTCCTGAGCCGTCTGCCTGACAAGTTCAGCCGGCTTGGGCCAGTTCATCAGGACCGGATAACCTCGAAAATAGTTAAATTCATAAGTGATGCCTGCGCTTTGTTCAAGTCCCTTCAGGATGCCCTCAAGCCACTGGGGGATATGGTCCCTCGTTGTTTCGTTAAGGGTCCGGATGGTTCCCTCTAAGATACAGGAACCGGGCACTACATTGTAACGGCTCCCGCCGGAAATGGTTCCCACATTGATGGTTGCTGTATCAAGGGGGCTCACACGCCGTGAAACAATATGGCTGACTTCCTGCAGAAAATCAGCGGCAGCCAAAATGGCATCAACCCCCTCATGGGGATGCCCCGCGTGGGCCGTACGCCCCTTGATAGTGACACGGAACCGGTCAGAAGCAGCCATGAGGGGACCACCTTTGATGCCAATTCTACCTACGGGATAGCTAGGCCAGACATGAAGGCCAAATACACCGGAGACCCCGTCAAGGAATCCATCCTTCATCATGAGCCGGGCGCCGCCTGTAGGTGACAGTTCCTCCGAGGGCTGAAAGAGGATACGAACCGATCCAAACAAGTCATCGCGGCGCTGCAGAAGCCGCAGGACGGTTTCAAGCAGGATTGCCATATGGACATCGTGACCGCAGGCATGCATGACGCCTTCATTTTGGGAAGCAAAGGGCAGCCCTGTTTCTTCCCTTACAGACAGGGCATCCATATCGGCGCGAAGGGCAATCAGCGGGCCCTCTGACTTTCCTTTGAGGGTCGCCGCCACTCCATAGTGGCCCGTTCCCCTTACAGGGGAGAGCCCCCACTCTTCAAGAAGCGAAAAAATCTTGGCACTGGTTTCCGCTTCCTGGGTGCTTATCTCTGGGTGAGCATGAAAATAACGACGGCATTCCCGCCCTATTTCTACGATTTTCTCTTCAGACAGCGCAGCTGGGTTCATTTCAATCCACCTTCCTTTATAAAAAAAAGAAGCGCATACTCGTATTGTATCACGGATAGGGCCCATGCGTAAGAGGCAAGTCCCTATTCCAAGAACGCCTTTGGCTTTTCATCATCCGGAGATAGAAAAAAGACCGCGAAGAGGGAGCATCTCTTCACGGTCTGTTTTGCCTTAGGCAAATTCCGCACCGTCCCAAAGGATAATCTTCTTTTCCTTGAGAGAGCGGGGTACATCAATGATTCGCTGGTTCCTGCTGCCCTTGAAGCGCAGGTTGAGGTCCTTTTCAGAAAGGACGAATTCCCCGTCAACAAGAACGTCCAAATAGCCCAGCATTTCCATCGTAATGGATGGGTCACCCAAGCGCCCTTTCAGCATATCTTCATCAAAGAGATAGCCGCTGTAGCACCAAATGGTCTTTTGAGGATAGTGCTCACGCACATGGCGCAGGACGCCAACAAGAACCGCTTGATTTTCCGGTTCAAAGGGCTCCCCACCCAAAAGGGAGAAGCCCCTGATATAGTCAGGTTCCAAGGCTTCCATGATTTCCTTGACGGCATGTTGGTCAAAAGGCTTGCCATAAGAAAAATCCCAAGCTTCCTCATTGAAACAGCCTTTACAGTGATGGGTACAGCCGCTTACGAAAAGGGAGACACGGACACCCGGTCCATTGGCGACATCTGTTTTTTTGATAGCGGCATAATTCACGGTGCGGCCCCCTTACAGATGAAGGACGCGGGACTTGATTTCCTTCGTTTTCCCGACGTTCCAGAAGTTTTCGCCCAAATAGCCACAGGTCCGGCGCACAACATTCATCTTACTCTGGTCCTTATTATGACATTGGGGGCATTCCCATTCCAAGTTGTCATTGACCTTGATTTCTCCGTCAAATCCGCAGACCTGGCAGTAGTCGGACTTTGTGTTAAATTCGGCATACTGGATATTGTCGTAAATAAAGCGAACAAGGTCTTCCACAGCTGTCGGATTCTTCTTCATATTAGGAATCTCGACATAGGAGATGCAGCCTCCTGTAGAAATGGGCTGGAACTGATTTTCGAACTTGAATTTGCTGAAAGCATCGATATGTTCACGGACATCAACATGATAGGAATTGGTATAGTATCCTTTGTCCGTAATATCCTTGATAGTGCCGAAGCGTTCCTTGTCGATGCGGGCAAACCGGTAGCACAGGGATTCAGCCGGGGTTCCATACAGAGAGAATCCCAGTCCCGATTCAGCACGCCACTTCTTGCAGGCCGCGTTGAGGTGCTTCATGACACGCATAGCAAATTCCTCGCCTTCCGGTGTCGTGTGGCTGCATCCCTTCATGGCCACCGTGCATTCATAAAGGCCGATATACCCCAACGACAGCGTGGAGTAGCCATTTTCCAAGAGCTTATCAATGGTTTCGCCCTTCTTTAGACGGGCAATGGCCCCGTTTTGCCAATGGATTGGGCTGACATCGCTGCGAATCCCCTTGAGGGCATTATGACGGACCATAAGTGCTTCACGGCAGAGTTCCAAGCGTTCGTCAAGGAGTTTCCAGAACTTATCCTCATCGCCCTTGGCAATGATGCCAATCTGGGGCAGGTTGATGGAAACAACCCCTTGATTGAAGCGGCCTTCAAATTTATAGTGTCCATCCTTATCCTTCCAAGGTACGAGGAAGCTTCGGCATCCCATGGGGGAAAAGACATTGCCTTCATAGTTTTCGCGCATCTTCTTGGCCGAAATATAGTCCGGATACATCCGTTTGATGGAGCAGCGTACAGCAAGCTCAGTCAAGTAATCATACTTACCACCCTTGAGGCAGTTATTTTCATCAAGGACATAAACCAGTTTCGGGAAGGCCGGAGTAACGTAGACACCGGCTTCATTCTTGATGCCTTCCAAACGTTGCTTGAGGATTTCCTCGATGATTTGAGCATTTTCTTCAATGTACTCGTCCTTGGGATCCAAATGAAGGAAAAGGGTTACGAAAGGAGACTGTCCATTAGTCGTCATCAAGGTATTGATCTGGTACTGGATTGTCTGGACACCGCTTGCCAGTTCTTCCTTCATGCGGGCATCGAGGATTTCGTTGAGTTCCTTTTCACTCAGTGAACCTTGGGTGGATTCCACAAGGCGTTTACGGAACTTATCCCGGCTGCGGCGGAGATATTTGCCCAGGTGGGAAATATCAACGGACTGTCCGCCATATTGGGCAGACGCGACAGACGCAATGATCTGGGTCATGACCGTGCAGGCAACTTGGAAGCTCTTTGGGCTTTCAATGAGTTTGCCATGCATGACCGTTCCATTATCCAGCATATCCCCAATATTGATAAGGCAGCAATTGAACATGGGCTGGATAAAATAGTCCGAATCATGAAAGTGAAGGATACCTTCATCATGAGCACGGGAAATCTTTTCCGGCAGCACAATCCGGCGCGTCAAATCACGGGATACTTCTCCGGCAATAAGGTCACGCTGGGTGGAAACCATAACGGCGTTCTTGTTGGAATTTTCTTCCATGACATCCTTGTTCTTGTTGCTGATCAGAGACAGGATGGATTCATCCGTCGTATTGGCTTTACGGACAAGGGCCCGGTTGTAGCGATAAATAATGTAGGCTTTGGCCAGTTCGTAACGGCCGCGGTTCATGATCTGCTTTTCGACCATATCCTGGATATCTTCCACAAGGAAGCGTTTCCTTTTCTTTCCTTCTACGAAGGAGGCGATGGTATCAATATCAGATTCCGGAAGTCGTTCTCCCTCCTCCACTGCTTTATTGGCCTTTTGAATGGCAACCACGATCTTATGCCGATCAAAGGATACAGTTGACCCATCCCGCTTTATGACTTGCATTCCCATCGCACTCATCCTTTCTTGATTTTTCTCTTATAGAAGGTGAAAGAACACGCTGTCCTAACGTGCCCTTTGCTGACCAAACATAAAAGCATCCGCTCCCTTTCCTTAAAAAAGCGGTGGAATAAAAAGCGAATCCGCCCAGAGCGATTACGCATATAGAATACACCATATTGGGTCGGAGCGCAAGAAAAATATCAACATATAGTGCTATTTGGGTAATTTTTCACGGCTACTACACAACACCTAGTTTGCACATTTGTCATGGACAGAGGTTACGATTGAGCATAAAAAGAAAGGACTGGACAATTTTCCAATGAGAAGATTTTGCTTCACAAAGTCACGCTAACATGCCATTCTCATCATAGAATGGCAGGAGGAAACAGGATTACACTTTTTAAACACGATTAATAGACAAAGAGGAGAAAAATCCACTGAAATATCATGAGAATTTTTTTCCTTCCTTTATCCGTTAGTAATGTTTGTAATAATTATTACATCTTGATAAAAGCAGCCAGAAACATCCCCATATGAAAAAGGCTGCCCCCAAAGGGACAGCCTTTTTGCAATCATCAGAGGCTTTCAGCAAATGCTTCGAGAGCCGTCGTAGCTTGACCAAAGTCACGGGTCATTTGATCGACGCCAACTTTGATATGAGGAATGTGGTGACGATCCAGCGCCTTCTTCAGGTCAGGATATTCCATTTCCTCAGGATCGCAGAACTGCATCATGAAGACAATGACGCCTTCAGCACCGCTTTCCTTCACAAGGCTGCAGACATGTTCATTTCTCGTATCTTCCTGGTAGGAAGGATCGTAGAGGAGAACATCGTTGCCCTGTTTGGAGAACTGGACAGCCAGTGCCTGCAGGCCATTATCCAGGTCTTCCGGAGCATCCACAGCGAAGCTGCGGCTTTCATAAGCACAGTCATCAGCAGCAATGGCGAGTTTGTTGTCATCAAGGGCTTTCAGGATGCCAGGCATATTGTAGATAATTCCGGAAACGACAACCTTATGGCCATCGAACTTGCCAACAGGAGCAGCGGCCAGTTCTTTGTTGAGGGCTTCCAGTTTGTCCGAATATTCATCCTTCAGCATGAAGTAAGCTGCACGCAGAACGGCTGCACGAACAGAAGCAGGGATCAGGTCAGGATGGGCGTTCGTCAGCTTGCAGAATTCGCGGCGGGCCTTACGGCTGCGATTATACACTTTGATGGCATCAAGGATGGCATCATTGGTGATTTCATGACCGCAGATTTCTTCCAAATGGCCTTTGACTTCATTGTATGCGTCATAGGTGAACTGCTTGCCGGCAGCATTCTGACGGACCTGAGGATGAGCCAGGAAGATAACAGGCATCTTGTCTTTCATGGCAACCTTGAAGTTCTGACTCATCGGACGCAGGGTATCGCACAGAACCGGCGTAATGATTCCGTCAATATCATCGAGGGTCCCATCAAGCAGCATTTCGAGGGACTGCTGAGCAATCGTGCAGTAGAAGGTTGCACAGTATTCCTTGGAACGGATCTGCTGTTTGCCGTTGCTGCCCCAGATTCCCATCGGAACCATACCAGCAGCATAGACGAGTTCTTCCGGAACATAGTAAGGCAGGCAGCCAATTACTTTTTTGCCTTGACCCTTATATTTGGCCAACATGGTCTTCGGGCTGGCAGATACTTTTTTGAATTCTTCAATCAGTTCACTGATAGCCATTGTCAATTCCCCTTCTTTGCGTCATTTGCTTCCATGGCTTCGACCAAGCCCTGTACACGCGTTTCATACTGAGCAGCGTTGAAGTTTCTCGGGTCAGCCTGGTCACCGTCGAAGCCGGCGGTCGGAATGCCCAGATCCTTCGTGAAGCGGCGCTGCATTTCAGGCATGTACCCGCTCCAAGGTTTGCAGGAACGGTTGTAGTGGACCAGAACGCCGTCGACTTTGTTGTCACGGATAAGACCCTCACGCCAAGCAACACCTTGTTCGATGGAAACGGAGTTCGGAGCCTTGCAATAAGCCTTGACGAGTTCATCAAGATTGTTATAAACAAAGCCAAAGGCCGGTGCGTACACAACGCCCGTGATGTTAAGGCCGTTAGCTTTGAGCGGCTTGAAGAGGTCAGGCAGTTTCGGCCAGCAAGGAATGCCTTCGAACATGATACGATGCTGTTCCTTGAAAGGAGCGGTCGTCGTGCCGTTCTTGACGTGTTCTTCCAGTTCGCTGGCGAGCAGTTCGAATGCTTCAGCAGCTTCGACACGGCCGCGGGCCGTTACGACGTCAGCCATATGGTTGAAGAGGTCAAAACCGTTGAACGGGGACGGTTTGTACTGGAGGTAGTCACAGACCTTCAGCCAAGCTTTTGCCGTACGGTTGGCGTTTTGGCAGCACTGTTCAAACTTATCTTCGTCGAACTTCTTGCCGGAAATTTCTTCCATTTGACGGATAGCCGTATCGAGCTGGCTGCGGATATATTTGACGTTGGCTTCGTTGACATGGTCAAATTCATTGTAAGGAACGTCGATCATGATGAGGGGAATGTTATGACGGCGGGCAATGTCTTCATACCATTTGGTCATGCAGTTGCAGATGTTGTTGCAACACAGAACGAAGTCCGGCATCGGCATGGTCATCTGACGATATTTATGAAGCGCGTTCTGACGGCGGGTCTTTTCTTCTCCGTCCGGAAGGGCAGCAATTTCATAGATATTATCCGTCGTTGCATACGGTTTCAGGGTCTTCGGATCCTTGACCGGCTTACCATTTTCATCGAGGACTTTATTGCCATTGGCATCTTTCAGGGGTTTGCCACTGTTCGGATTGATGACATAGTTGCCATCTTTATCCATTTTGTTGGCACCACGGTAACCAGCAGCATAAGCCAAGGAAATACGGGAATAACCACAGATATCGTTGTCATAGCCCAGGTCTTCAGCAGCCTGACACATAACTTCGCCGTCACGGTTAGCTGCAATACCGGCAGCCTGGTTTTCAGGGTAACCAACATGCAGCCCAAAGGATTCAGCCAGTTCGCAAGGGAACTTGGAAGACGACCAGCCTACAGGTTCGCCAGCTTCTTTAGCTTCTCTCAATTCACGATAAACTTTTTCAACTACGTCTCTTAATGCCTGGACGCCAGGACTTACAGTTTTTGCCATAATGATCCTTCCTTCTTTTCATCAAGTTGAGCGCTTACTTGCTCGCCTTTCGATATGCATAGAGAGCCGCTCCCAAGGCCCCATTGTACTGGGCCAAGGGAGATGTCTTGATTTCTACGCCAAGGCCTTCCTCCAATGCATGGACAATGCCGTAGTTTTGTGCCACCCCACCGGTCATGGCCACGTCTGGAGAAACCCCGACGCGGTTGACAAGACCAATGACACGGCTGGCAACGGAACGATGGATACCGGCAATGATGTCGATTTTATTGGTTCCTTTCGACAGCTGACTGATGACTTCCGATTCCGCAAAGACCGTGCAGGTTGAGCTGATAGGCACACGTTTTGTAGACTGCGCCCCCAGCGGAGCAAGATCACTGACCTTGACTTCGAGGACACGGGCCATAACATCGAGGAAACGTCCCGTACCTGCGGCACATTTATCGTTCATCTGGAAGTTGGTCATCGCACCATTTTCAATATGGATAACCTTGGCATCCTGTCCCCCGATATCAATGACCGTGTGGACATTAGGCCAGAGGAAATGGGCCCCCATGGCATGGCAGGAAAGCTCACTCATCTGCTTATCAGCAATGCCTTCCAAGGAATTCCGGCCATACCCTGTTGCCAGGGTAAAGGCCAGATCTTCTCTTTTCATGTTGGCACTCTCAAGGACTTCGGAAATGGCACGGGCCGGTCCAGTCGTGCCAGCCCCAACGTCCACGAGGGACTTGGCGACAATGTCTTTGCCATCCTTGAGGATGATGCATTTTGATGCAGTGGAACCAATATCAATTCCGAGGGTATAGATACTCATTCAGTAAAGTTCCTCCTAAGGAAATTATTTCTTCGTGAAGGTATCGAACTCTCTGATGGCTCTTGGCAGCAGCATTTGATGGAACGGGCAAACAGATTTCGGATTCTGGTAAGCAGCTTCGGCGAAGGCTTCTACATAGCCACGAAGGTTAGTGAAATCAACGATTTCATCGACAAGGCCGAGTTCAGCACAAACCTTCGGACGAGATTTCGTATGGAAAGCTTCGATTAGGGCATTCATCTTGTCTATGGTCGGCTGCAGGTCCTTGCCGGCTTTCTTATCTTTAGCAAGACGTCTGGAATACATAGCCACAGCAGCGGTTTCGCCGTTCATGACATAGATTTCCGTGGCAGCCGTGCCAATGGAGAACGCGTTCGTATCGTTGCCCTGAGGCCCGCCCAGTACGTAGTGAGCAGCTGCAGAACCTTTTCTCAGAGTAATTTCGAATTGCGGAATGTTGGAATTCTGGATGGAATAGATCAGGGATTGACCCAGACCAAGCAGTTCGGCTTTTTCAGCGTCGTTGCCAACGTCGATACCGGACGTATCCTGGATCCAGATGATTGGCAGACGGTCTCTCGAGCAGAGCGTCACGAATTCGTTCATCTTGATGAGACCCTGCCGATAGAGCTTACCGCCCATACCAACAGCACCGGTCTTGTATTCAGGATAGTTCATCAACAAGCCCATGAAGTTGGCAACAACACCGACCACAAGGCCGTTGACCTTTGCCATACCGGTAATCATTTCAGGGCCGTAACCCTTCTTGTATTCACTGAATTCACTGTTATCAAAGAGTCGGCCAATGACGTTATACATATCATAGGCTCTCTTGTCGTTCAGCGGAACCAAGGAGTAGAGGTCATCCAGAGGCAGGGCCGGTGCTTTCGGATCGTCAACACGGAAGAATTCCGGATTGTAGCTCGGCAGCATGCCAATATATTTTTTGATGCCTTCAAGAACACCTTCTTCGGAAGCATAAACTTCACGGAAGAAACCCGTTTCAGTGTAATGGATATCAACCGCTCCAGGGGGCTCGGTCTTGCCGCTTTTTGCAACAGATTCAGCAATCTGTTCAGCGCCTTCCATATCAATGTAGCCTTTCGGGCTCATTCCGCCAAGGATTCCGGCGCCGCCAACAGCCATATTGGCTTTTTCGTGGGCAATGAGGATGGTCGGGCTGATGGAGTGGTAACCGCCGCCAGCAGGGTTCGTCCCATAAATGCCTACGATAACAGGAATACCGAGTTGGTTCAGTTCAGCATTGCGGAAGAAAGGCGTACCACCGCCACGGCGGTTCGGATAAACCTTTTCCTGTTCGTCGAACTTAACGCCAGAGCAATTCAGGACATAGACAAGAGGGATGCGCAGGGTCTTTGCCGTGTCAGAAGCACGGAGCAGGCATTCGGCCTGGCCCGGTACCCAGGCACCGGCAAGCTTCTTGTTGTCAGAAGCAACGATAACAGCCCACTTGCCGTTAATGCGGCCCAAGCCCTTGACAATGCTGACGGAACCGTTCTTGTTGCCTTCGGGATTGTACAGGGTGTTGAGCGGTCTGAAAGTGCCCGGTTCAACCAGTTTTTCAACGCGCTGCAGTGCAGTCAGCTGACCGGATTCATTCAGGGATTCATCGCTGCGGCCAGCAGACTGGGCGGCTTTGATGAGTTCGTGGATCTCGGCTTCGATGGCTTTCAGCTGAGCTTCGTTTTCCGGATTCGCTTTCTTCATCGGTTTGCCGACCTGCGGCATATGTTCAAAATAACGGGGCATAGAGTAAAAACCCATGTTTTTCGTTCCTCCTACTTATCTCTTATTTGGCTTCCGGCACAGGCACTTTGATGAAAGCTTGGCCCGGGTCAATTTCTTCACGAATCAATTTGATAACGGACGGTTCCGGAGCTTCCAATTCAACAGCGCGGGAAACGTCGATTTCAAAACCCGTATTTTCAATGACGTCTTCGGGGGAAGAGGTCGGATAATATCCAGCCAGGTACATTCTCTTGGTCTTTTCGTCGAATTTGAGGATCCCGCGGTCCGTAACAACCATTTGAGGCCCTACTTCGCCGGGAAGGCCCAGTCTTTCACGTCCGCCAGGGCCATCAATCCAACCCGGGCTGGTCACGTAGTCGATCTTGTCCATGAATCTGCGTTTTTCATGCTGCATCATGATGATCGTATTGGAATAGGTTGCAATGCCGTTTGCGCCGCCAGAACCAGTGAAACGGGTCTTCGGATGATGATAGTCACCAATAGAGGTGGAGTTTACGTTACCATAGGGGTCGATCTGCGCACCGCCGATGAAAGCGATAAGACGGTTTTCCTTATGGAGGTATTCGTTGATTTCAAAACCGACGAAACGAACGTTAGGCCAAATGGTACCGCAGTGAGCCATGAATCTCAAGTCACCAACGGAACGAGGTACTTCAACAGGGGAGCAGTCCATGAGGCCACTTTCTACGATGATGTGGCAGTCCGGAGCATAGACTCTCTTAGCAACGCTGGCACCGATCAAGGGGAGCCCGGTCCCAACGGTTACGACTTGACCATTTTTAATCTGCTTGGCAATGGTAACTGCCTGCATTTCTTTATTGGTGTAATTCGTGTAATCAGCCATCCTAATTAGCCCTCCTTCGTCATATCAACATGATACCCAAGACCAGGAACAACCTTCAGGTTGATGAGGCGGGTTGCGC
The DNA here is from genome assembly GCF_003603525.1 of Acidaminococcus sp. AM33-14BH. NCBI lineage: Bacteria > Bacillati > Bacillota > Negativicutes > Acidaminococcales > Acidaminococcaceae > Acidaminococcus > Acidaminococcus sp. AM33-14BH. Next base: position 55,727 of record NZ_QTNG01000002.1, read on the forward strand.
CCAGTTTGTTCAGGTATTCATCGTGATCTTTCAGGTCGAAGACCCATTCCTTGCAGAATGCATCGAAATCTTCCTGGGTCTTGGAAACAACATCGTAGACCTTCAGGAACGGATTATCATAGTCATACAGGCCGAAGCACTGAGACGGATGAGCGCCATAAGGAGCCAAGACAACCGCATCTACGCACATGCAGGGGATGTCGTTTTGGGTCGGATCGCGGCGGATTTCTTCGTTGCTGATGATTTCTTCGCACGTAACAATGGTGTGCTTAGCAGCCATAGCAATATCGACATCCTGGAACTTGCCGCCCCAGATGCGAACCGTACCATCCGGAGAAGCCTGCTGGGCATGGATGATGGCTACATCAATCTGAGGAACAGGAATGGCGAGGACGCGCTGTTTGTCGTTGAACGGGTTCTTGATTTCGACAAATTTGTCATCAGGAACCTTATCGAGGGTCTTGCGGACTTCCTTACTGATGCCCCATTCGGTTTCAAGACTGGAGCCCTGCATCAGGGAAACCGGAAGGAACGGAAGGCCAAGGGCAGCGGCATGCCACATCATATAGATGACATCCTGGGAATAATCTTCCATGGTGAGTTTGCCCGCTTCGAACCATTTACGGAAGCGTCTGGAAACATTCGTTACACCAGAGTTAGCCGTGTAGCAGTTGATATATGCCTTGACACGGCCACAGCCAATGAGCATATCCCAGTCACCGCCGGCAGCACCGGAAAGTCCGGTCAGGTCCGTGATTCCCTGTCTCAGGATTTCATAGACGGCTGCATACGGTTTACGGTCAGTCGTAAAACCACCCAGTGCAAGATGGTCACCACTGTGGACATACTTTGCAATAGCGTCTTTTAACGTCATTACTTTACTCAAAGCAAAAACCTCCTTTTAATTTCCATACTTTGGCTAAGCATGCTGAAGTTCCGGAACCATCGTCCGCTAAATCATCCATCCCCCTTTGAACATTCTCGATTCAGGTTCCGATTGGTATCACTCTTCATAGTACAAAGCGATTATAACACAAATAACTATTTTTTTAAATTCAATTTCAAGGATTTATGCGTTTTTTAACAATTTTATATGAATTCGGACAATTTTTTTATTAAAAAACTAAAAAAGCCCATTTTTCCTAGGTTTTTTCTAAATAGGCCCCATAACAATAATCGTGCTTTTTCCTTTTTTCCACGAAAATAGCTAAAAAAATGTTACATATGAAAAAAAACCGGGACCCCGTTTTCAAGGGGTATCCCGTATGCAATCAAAATGTAGTTATATTTTTAAACGGAAACGTTAAGACGTGGGTCCTTTTTCTTTTTCCTTTTTCCACCAGATGTCCGCTGCTCTCTGGAGCGCTTCAGGGGTATTGGAAAGATTTCGGTCCTGAACACGGGAAAGAAGCAGGGGCAGCAGCCTTTTAAGGACCCTTTGCGGAATTCCCGCAGCAATAAGGTCCCGCCCGCTTATGGCAAGGTCTGCTGTATGGACGGGCATAGTACCGGCCATCAGAAAAAGCTGATCTGCAAAATGGCGCGCCAGCGCCTGACTTTCTGCCGAAGCCGTTGTGGCTGCCATATCGGCAAGGCAAAGGGTCCCCAATTCCCGGAATGCTTCCTGCAAGTCCTTGGTACAGCGGAACGCCCCGCTGCGGGCTTCCTTCCGAAGCCAGCGCCAAAGTGCCGCATCCGGCAGGAATCGAGCAGGTCCAAAATGCATATGGTTTCCTACAAGAAAAGCCACACGGTTCACTAGGGCTCCGTTTTCCCCCAGACGGTGGAGAATGCTTTCCGCCATGGCTTTTCCCACCTTGTCGTGTCCATGGTCACTGGGCATGCCATCGGGGCGAATGCCCCTGACACCTTTCCTTCCCTTCCCCACATCGTGAAGCAGGATGGCCCATCCCAAAGTCAGGGAACCGTCACTGTGGTCCAAGGCATGCCAGATATGGCCCCATACATCAAAGGGATGGAAGCGAGGATTTTGAGGGACACCCACAAGATCGAGAAGCTCCGGCAAAATGGGGACGCTTTCATAGGTTCCCTCTTTTTTGATTCGGCACGACATCCCTGCAAGACCGCTTTGGACCATGAGATTCATGCCCTGACCAGCGTAGGGTGCCCTAAGAAGTTTATGCAGCTCCGCCTTGACACGGGAAAGAGAGAGGCCCTTTGCACGCGATGCCTCCGCCTTGATTGCCGGGAGGATACCAGCCTCGGGAAGAAAGCCGAGCTGTGCGACAAAACGGCAGGCCCTGAACATGCGCAGGGCATCTTCAGAAAAACGGTCCGAAGGAGATCCTACCACACGCAGGACATGATGCTCAAGGTCACGCTGTCCGCTATAGGGATCGGTCAAGTTCCCCGCAAGATCCATCGCCATGGCATTGACCGTAAAGTCCCTTCGTGCCAGGTCTTCTTCCAGGGTCTGGCAGTACGCAACACCGCTAGGGCGGTGCGCATCCGTTCCATAAACTTCCTTGCGGTAGGCAGCAACTTCAACGGCTCGTCCTTCTACAAGAAGGACCAGGACACCGAAATTTTCGCCCAGGTTTTCCACAACAGAAAGACCCGCCCCTTTGCAAAGACGGCGGGTTTCTTCCGGTCGGGCGCTCGTGACAATATCGTAGTCATGGGGATGCTTTCCGCAAAGCAGATCGCGCACGGCTCCGCCAACGACATAGGCTTCAAATCCATGTTTTCGGAACAGTTCCAGAACCGTTATGACATATGAAGGAAATAGGGCCGCCATCAAGGGGCCTCCTTTCATGACTTAATCCCCATCAGGGGCATTGAGGAGCGTAAAGACACCCACGGCCAATGATGGATTGGAAACCAAGCGAATCTTGGCACCAAATTCCTGTTCCATGTCTTTCATCCCATGGATGCGAATCCATTCCTCTACCAGAGGGTGAACAGAAAGGACCAAACTGCGGGCCATGGCATGATCGAGATAAAGGCTGCGCAGCCGGCGCCGGATTTCCACATAGACCGTTTCTGGCGATTCCACACGGCCGCTTCCCTGACACATGGGACAAGTCGTATAGACGGTACCAAAGAGATTGCGCCGCGCCTTCATCCGCGTCATCTCCACAAGATTCAAGGCTGTCATGCCCATAACACGGGGCTTCATGCGGTCCATCGCAAATTCCCGGCGCAAGAGGTCCAGGATTTCCTCCTGTTCCTCCTTGCGCTCCATATCAATGAAATCAGCAACGATGATGCCGCCGATATCCCGCAGCCGTAACTGACGGGCAATTTCCAAGGCCGCTTCCCGATTCGTGGCAAGGCTCGTCTCCTCCCTGTCACTGCCAGTTGAATAGTGCCCGCTGTTGACATCAATGACCGTCATGGCCTCCGTATAGTCAAAGACAAGAGAACCACCGCCAGGCAGGGGAACCACCCGGTCAGAAATGCTGGCAATTTCTTCATTGAGTCCATAATGGGTAAAGAGATCTTCCTTTTCCTGATACCATTCGGTCCGGATTTCCGTAAGGCCCATATCTTGAAGAAGTTCTTCCACCGTATGATAGGTCGCTTCATCATCGACAATGATTTTTTGCACATCTTTTGTCACATAGTCCCGGATCATACGGATGGACAGATCCAGTTCCCGATAAAGCAGCTGCGGGCCCCTCCCCACTTTGCTTCGGCGCAGAAGGACCTGCCAACTGGCAAGGAGCTGACGCAAATCATTTTCGATTTCCTCGTCGGCGGCCTTAGCCGCTGCGGTTCGGATGACAACCCCCATCCCCTCAGGAAGACTCTTTTGGACGAGCGTCCGCAGACGAGTGCGGAGGGATTTGCAGGTAATCTTCCGCGACAGGGAAATACGATTGCCAAAAGGTTCAAGGACGATGTAACGGCCCGGCAAGGTCACGTTTCGCGTGACACCCGGCCCTTTGGTTCCCCGACAGTCCTTGACAACCTGGACAAGAAGCATCTGGCCTTCCGTCAGGCGATCCTGTTTATGCAGTGTCAGGAACCCATTTTTCCCCACATTAAGATCGATAAAGGCAGCCTGGATGCCAGGCACAACATTCGATACACGGCCTCGGTAAATATTGCCAACAAGGTTTCCCTCCCCACGGCGCTCAACGGCAAAGTCGCGGAGCTTGCTGTCAAATACCAGTCCCATGCGGGTTTCTTCCGGTTTGACACTGACAAAGATGGCGGTCATAGGGCGCCGCTTTCCAGCGTCATACCATCTGCCTGAAGGAGCGGCCTTTTTTCTCCATTAGGGCCTGCTGCGTATAGGTCAAGACGGGCAATATCCGCTTTTTCAAGGTCAAGGGAGAGACCGAAGTCATCGTGAAGGACCTTCAAGAGCTCGGCGGCCTTCATGCTGCCTTCCTGGGAAACCAGACAGTCAAATTGGAGCGTCAGCATGCCCCCTTCATATGAAGCCTGCACATAGGGGACGAAAGCTTTGGCATCCACGATGCGCGGGCTGCCCTTGCCCTTGCCATGTGTTTTCGTATAAAGAGCCTTTTCCGCCCTTTCATAGCGCTGAAGCCCGTCTGAAGGATCTGCCGCACAGGGGACCTTCACCAAATAAGTCGTTCCTGCAACCGAAGCCATGAGTTTCGGGGCCTTATCATCTGCTAGGTCGGCACGTACGATATGGATGCCCATGGGAAGATTACAGGAAAGGGCATCAACGAGGTCCTTTAGGGGGACGGGCTCCCGCAGATATAGTTCCAGAAATTCGGCCCTGCTCGTCACCCCTACACTCAGGGCAGAAGCCAAGGAAAACTTCATATGGGGATTAAAGCCTTGGGAATAGGCAACAGGAATCCGAGCCCGACGAATGGCTTTTTCCAAGGTTTTCAGATATTCCAGATGGGAAATGAACCGGATTCCGGATTCTTTTGTGATCTGCAACCGTAGTTTCATGCTTCCTTCCCCTTCCAATCAATGATCTTGACCCCCAGCTGCTGACAGACCTGACAGCCCGTACAGGCTCCACGCCGACAATCCGGGGTCAAAGCAGCTTCCTGGGCCCGTTCGTATTCTTTCCACAGGAAGCCACGGGAAACGCCGCAGCTCGTGTGCTCCCAAGGAAACTTCTCATTTTTTCCGCGCGGGCGGTTGTTGTAGAAGGCCATATCAAGTCCAGCTCCTTCAATGGCTTTTTTCCAGCGGTCAAAGGAAAAATGTTCGGACCAGCTGTCAAAACGGGCCCCGTCCCGAAAAGCCAAGTAGATGGCTTTGGAAAGACGGCGGTCGCCCCTGGCAAGGACGCCTTCCATGAGACTTGTGAGGGAATCATGATACTGGAAATTGACATTTTTCATCGTGTCGAAGACTTCCTTAAGGAGCATATGCTTCCGGTCAAATTCTGTTTTTGTATTCTGTCCCACCCAAGCAAAAGGCGTATAGGGTTTGGGGACAAAGTTGGACACGCTTACCGTAACGCGGGCCCCAAAGCGGCCCGTAATCTTTTTGTACTGCCATTTCACGGCCCGGGCAAGATGAGCAATCGCAAGGATATCCTCATCGGTTTCTGTCGGCAGGCCGATCATGAAATAAAGTTTTACCTGGGACCAGCCATTTTCAAAAGCCGCGCCCACCGCATCCATGAGATTTTCTTCTGTAACTCCTTTATTGATCACATCACGCATGCGCTGGCTGCCGGCTTCAGGAGCAAAGGTCAGCCCACTCTTACGAACGGCCTGAACTTCCTGTGCCAGTTTTACAGAAAAACTGTCAATGCGCAGACTCGGCAGGGAAACGCTCACCTTGTCATCCTTGAATTCTTCCAAAAGATCCCGTACCAGGGGATCCAACTGAGAGTAGTCCGCCGTACTTAGGGAGAACATGCTCATTTCGTTGTATCCTGTTGCCGGTACCAGTTCGCGGGCCAGTTTCTTGACGTTCTCCGGTGTTCGTTCCCGAACCGGACGGTAAATGATGCCTGCATTGCAGAACCGACAGCCGCGGGAACAGCCGCGGAAGAGTTCCAGCATGATCCGGTCATGAACCGTGTCTCCATAAGGAACAATTGGATGGGTCGGAAAATCAAGATCGTTGATATCCGGTTCCACCCGCTTATAGACCGTTGCCGGAACGCCCGGTTCATTGGGTGTCACAGACTTGATGGTCCCGTCAGCATGATAGGTCACGGTGTAGAAACTCGGTACATATACGCCCTGGATCCTAGCCACACGGCGCAGGAATTCCTTCCGTCCACCGGGTTTTCCTTCTGATTTCCAGGCCCGGTAGGCATCGGAGACTTCCACAATGATGCGTTCCCCATCGCCAAGCATACAAAAATCCAGGAAATCAGCCAAAGGTTCACTGTTAAAGACACAGGGACCGCCAGCACAGACAAAGGGATCATCAAGGCCGCGGTCCTTGGCCCAAATGGGAACCCCGCCTAGATCCATCATATTCAGGATATTGGAATAGCTCATTTCATAAAGGAGGGTAAATCCTACAAGATCAAAATTACCAAGACGGCGGCTCGTTTCAAGGCTTTCCAAAGCAATCCCGCGCTCTCGCATCTTGTCTTCCATATCCACCCAGGGCGCAAAGACCCGTTCAGCTTGGATATAGGGCTGTTTATTGAGAATGGCATAAAGGATCTTAAACCCCAGGTAACTCATGCCAATTTCATAGGTATCAGGAAAAGCGAGGGCAAAGGAAACCTCGACCTCGCTTTCCGGTTTGACGATGCTGCCAAATTCCATTCCCGTATAACGGGCTGGTTTTTCAACAGCACTGAGGATATCAATCGGTAAATCCTTGTGCATAGGGCCTCCTTACTAAAATCTCAAGGTCTTGGGATGAGCATGGATATTCATTAAAAGAGCCACCATGAGCATATTGGTCGTAAGGGAACTGACACCATAGCTCATAAAGGGCAGCGGAACCCCTGTTACGGGCATAACATTGCTCGTCATGCCCACATTGACCAGGATATGAAAGGTAAACATAGAAACAATCCCAACAGCAAGCAGGGTTCCAAAATCATCGCTTGCATGAAGGGCAATCGTGATGCCCCTGACGATGACAATCAAGTAGAGAATCAGGATCAGTGTCACCCCAACAAACCCAAACTCTTCGCCGGCCACGGCGAAAATAAAGTCCGTGTGATTTTCAGGAAGAAAGTTAAGCTGGCTCTGGGTTCCATTAAAAAGACCACGGCCAAAAAAAAGACCGGAACCAATAGCAATCATGGACTGAATGACATGGTAACCACTCCCGTACGGTTCAAGTCCGGGATTGAGGAAGACGCGGATCCGGTTTTTCTGGTACTCATGAAGCATGTGCCAGATAAGAGGTGCTGAAGCAAGACCCAAACCGCCCATGATGAGAAAATAACGGATCCTGAAGCCGCAGATGATCATTGTACCTAAGAGAATCGCCATAAAGACGAGGCTTGTTCCTAGGTCAGGCTGACGCATAACCAGGAGAAAAGGAACAAAGACATAGAGAAAAACAGGGATCCAACTGCGAAAGTCCGTTAACGTCGGCAGCCGCGATTCCACAAAAGAGGACAGACAGACAATCATGATAGCTTTGGAAAACTCACTGGGCTGAATGCTGATGGGGCCCAATTGGAGCCAGCGCTGCGCACCTAAAGCACTTTTCCCGACAACCATGACGGCAACCAGCATAACCAGATTGAAAATATACAGAGGTTTGGCAACATGTTTTAAGATGCGGTAATCAAAACGCATCAGGTAACCGCCCAAAATGAGGTTCACGATAACAAAAAGAGCCTGCCGAAAAACAAAGCGGTAGCGATGGGGACCGGGAATATTGGCATGGGTAGCACTGGCAATCAAAACAAGGCCGATAGCAATGAGCAGCATGACGCTCAAAAAAAGGACCTTATCCACGTTCCGAAAATACTTTTTAAAGGAATGACGCATGCTTTCTCCTCACTTACCCTTTCTTCTTCGGGGTCGTTTTATCTTTCGAAGACCCGCTGCCGGGCTTTTTGACACCCGGTGTCGTAAAGGCATATTCCAAGATAGACTGAACAATAGGCGCGGCTGAAACCGACCCATAACTGCCCTGCTCCACAACGCAGACCACAACAAGGCTGGGATTCTTGGCCGGAGCATAAGCAATGAACCAGCCATGGTCCCTGCCATGGGGGTTTTCTGCCGTACCGGTCTTACCGGCCACATCAACAGGCAGGGATTTTAGGGCCGATGCTGTCCCACCTTCTTCCGTCACCGCTCGGAGACCGTCCTGGATAAGGTCCAAGGTTTTCTGGGAAACCGGCAGACTACCTTCTTCCTGCGGTTCAAAGCGTTCGGCTACACTGCCGTCGTCGTTGATGATCTTGCTCACAAGATGGGGCTTGTAGCGCTTTCCATCGGTCGCCACAGCCGCAAGCATTTCCGCAACCTGCATGGGTGTTGCCAAGGTAAAGCCCTGACCAATGGCTGTATTGAACGTATCGCCCAAGTACCATTCGTCTTCAAAGACCTTTTTCTTGTAAGCCGGGGTTGCAATAAGGCCTGAGGCCTCCCCATGAAGGTCAATCCCAGTTTTCTTCCCAAAACCGAACTTTTCGGCATATTGGTCAAGCAAATCGATGCCGAGGCGATTGCCCATTTCATAGAAATAGACGTTATCCGAAGCGGATAGGGCCCGTTTGAAATTGATCCATCCTAAGGCTTCACCGCCAGCATTGCGCATATCGACGAGCCAGTGTCGGCCAGAGTCAAAGATGAGTTCATCGGGAGTAACTTTCTTTTCTTCAAGGGCTGCCGAACCCGTAACAATCTTAAAAGTCGATCCCGGCGGATATTCGCCGGCAATGGCTTTATCCGTCATAGGATGAAATGGATCCGTATTGATGTAGTTCCAGTTCTTTTCACTGATACCGTTTACGAACCAGTTGGGATCAAAACCAGGTCGGGAAACAAGGGCCTTGATTTCCCCGTTATTGGGATCAAGGACCACGACGGCGGCACCGCGGGCTCCAATGGCTTTGAGCTGCCGGTCGACGGCGGCTTCAGTGATACGCTGGAGCTTAGCGTCAATAGTAAGCACCAGCCCTTGACCAGGCTTTGGTTCCACCTTGTCCATGACCTGGATAACGCGGCCATTGACGTCGACTTCCTCTCGGTAACTGCCGTCCGTACCGCGCAGGTACTTATCATAATAGCTTTCCAGGCCAAATTTACCGATGATGTCACCTGCTTTGAGGTTTTCATAAACACCCTGTTCGATTTCATATTCACTGACTTCGCCCACATACCCCAAGGCGTGGACAGCCAGTTCCTTATTGGGATAAGTTCGGACAGGCTGGACCTCAATCATGACATCAGGCAGGTAGCGCAGGTTTTCTTCTACTTTGGCGACCACGTCGGGCGGTGCGTTGCGCACAATACGGATAGGTTCTGCCGAACCGCCATGGAGATTGATGGTTTCCTTGATCTTGTCCACAGGAATATGGACCAGTTCCGATAGGCGCTCGATTGTTTCATCCCTGTAGCCCGTGTTGCGGTGTGCCAAGGAAACCATGAAACCGGGCTGATTATTGGCCAGTTCCTCCCCATTACAGTCATAGATGATGCCCCGCGGCGCAAGGATCCGCGTGTAGCGCGTCCGATTACCCTCGGCTTGACGGCTGTAGTAACTGCCCTTGATGATTTGCAGATAGAACATGCGGCCAATCAAGAAAAAGACGATGAGGGCAGAAGCGACGAGCATGAATTCCAAGCGATACGCATATTTTTTATTCAGCACGATGGTATCCTTCCTCACTCGTTACAGATGATAATAATAGGAATGGCGGCGCAAGAAGCGCTCCTTGACCTTTTGGTAGATGACCCAAACAAGAGGGGCCATAATGAGGTTCCAGCCAATGGAACGCAGTGTCCAAAGCGCAAAGGGGACAAAAGGCATCCAGCGATGGAGCATGACGCAGAGAAACAAGCCCCGCACCACACCCAGAAGGAGCGTCACGAGTGCGGTTAGAATCATATAAGTAGGCATCCGATCAGCAAAGACGTTCATACGGTTGCTGCCAATAAAAGCACCCACCAAAGCGCGTGTCACCAAATGATAGCCAAAATAGCCAAAAGAGACCACATCGAGGAAAAGCCCCATACCAATTCCATACAGGGCCCCTTTGCGGCCTCCTTGATCAAGGGCATAGAGGATAAGCAAAAGAAGAAGAAAATCAGGAGAATCATACGTGGTAAAAAGGAGGAACCAATGGGTTTTCAAGGAAAAGAGGAAGAGATTAAGGAAGAGCCACAAGAAGGTGTTCATCGGCCAGCTCCCCCTTTAATGTTCTTATTAGGATCTTTTCCCTCTTCGCGGAGAAAGTCAGCAAAACCGGCATAGTTCGTAATGACAAGGGCTTCTTCCAGATGGGTATAGTCCACAGAGGGAATGATTGAAGCCGTTTTGGTCAGACCTCCCGGATCCATCTGAACATCTTCCACGGTGCCAATGACAAGCCCCTCTGGATGATAGCCAGTATATCCGCTTGAAACAATTGTATCACCAGGGAGCACATCCGCGTTCCGGGCAAGGTTGCGCATTTCAAGGGAAAGATCGGGGCCGGCAACACCATTTACAATCCCGGCGGCCCTGGAATCACCGCGCAAGTTAAGCCCTCCCAAGCTGCTCCGCGAACTCGTAATCAAAAGAACCTTGGACATATGGGGATAGACCGCATCGATGATGCCAATGATCCCGGAAGCATTGACGACAGGCATATTAAGTCGCAGCCCCTCATCACTGCCTTTATCAATGAGGATAACATCCTTAAAATCCCCCATGTCCCGGCTGATGACCTTGGCCGGCATGAGTTCGTATTTGGGATGGAGCTCCTTGAACTTCAGAAGTTTGCTGAGCCGTTCGTTCTCTGCCTTCATGGCAATGAGTTCCACATTGTTCTGACGCAGGTCGTCGTTCTCCGTCTTGAGTGCCGCATTTTCTTTCTGCAGCGTCCCTTTCGACGTAAAAAAATCCGATACACTGCGGGCGCCAGAAGCGGCCCCACCGACTATGAAATTGATGGGTCTTACAAGGGTGGCAATGGCCGAATTGACCACAGTAAAACGTGAGAGGGCATCAAGGATGATTCCGCCCACGAGAAGGCCAATGACCACAAAAATGGCCAGCCTAATTTTTCTTTCCTGCATCATGCTTCTACTCTTCCTTATTTATGACTCTTGGCAGGATGGTTCTTCCGCCGGAATGAATTAAAGTTGCGTGCGGCCCTACCCGTACCGAGGACAACACAAAGAGGTGCATCGGGCGCAATCCGTACGGGCATGCCCGTATCACGGGCCATGACCCGGTCGAGATTGCGCAAAAGAGCTCCGCCGCCCGTCAGGACAATGCCCCGGTCCATGATATCGCTGGCAAGTTCCGGCGGGGTCATTTCAAGGGTGGTCTTCACCACATCGATGATTTCACGAAGGGGCTCGTAAAGTGCCGGCAGAAGTTGATTCTGGTTTATTGCAAGCGGCTTGGGAAGGCCTGTAAGCAGATCCCTGCCCCGGATTTCCATGGCCTGGGGCTGTGTACTTTCAGCAAGGGAACCAATTTCCATCTTCATCCGCTCAGCCATTGCGGGACTGATCATGAGATTGTACTGTCTCCTGATATACTGAACCAGAGATTCATCAAGGGCATCGCCGCCCAATCGGAGCGTCCGGGAAAGGACAATCTTTCCCATGGAGATGACCGCCACTTCCGTTGTACCGCCGCCCAGGTCCACCACCATGTTTCCCGCCGCTTCCCGGACGGGCATATCAGCCCCCAATGCAGCAGCAAGGGGTTCCTCAATAAGATAAGCGTCCCGCGCGCCGGCTTGAGTTGCCGCGTCGATGACAGCCCTGCGTTCCACGGCTGTGACACCGCAGGGAACGCTGACAACAAGCGTGGGCTGAACAAATTTACGCCCACGAAGTGCTTTTTTGAGAAAGATGCGCAGCATCGCGGCAGTTACATCGAAATCAGCAATGACCCCATCACGCAAGGGACGAAGGGTTTCAAGAAAATCCGGTGTCCGGCCTTCCATCTGTTTGGCTTCGCTGCCAACAGCCAGTATCCTGCCCGTTTTTTTATGGCGCGCTACCAAGGAGGGTTCCCGGACAATGATGCCATTTTCTTTTGTATAAATCAAAGTATTGGCTGTTCCCAGGTCCACGCCCATGGTGGAAGACAGGGAGCCGAACAAATCAAACACGCATGATCCCTCTTTCTTTATAACTGATCCGCATCTTTAAAACTGTAGTAGATTCCATCACCAATAATGATATGGTCCGCCAGCGGAATGTCCATCAAGCCCCCCACTTGAGCCAGGCGCTCTGTCAGACGGATATCGGGACGACTGGGCATTGGGTCCCCGGACGGATGGTTATGGACAAGGATCAAGGCAGACGCATGATGATGAAGGGCGGTCTCGAAGATTTCCCGGGGATGCACCGTTGCCTGACTGGCACTGCCAACAAAGACCTCTTCGATTCCCAGTACTTTTCCCTTGGCAGAAAGCAGAAGAGTCAGGACATGTTCCTTCACTTCATAGCGAAGCCGTTCCATAACCATACGGGCGGCATCGCCGGGACATCTGATCCGGTCTCCTTGGCGGCTTGTTTTTTCCGCAAGGCGACGGCCCAATTCAAGGGCAGCGACAATGACCGAAGCCCGAGCTGGGCCAAGTCCCTTCACATGGGTGAGTTCCTCAATCCTTGTCACACGGGCCAATTGGTCGAGATCCATCTCCCTACTGGTCAAAAGTGAAGCGATTTCAAGGGCCGATGCACTGCGCGTTCCCGAACCAATGAGAATGGTCAATAGTTCCGTTACGCTTAGGGCCTTGGCCCCTTTTTGCTTAAGCCGTTCCCGAGGCCGTTCCTCGCGAACAATTTCGTGCATGGAGCAGTGTTGTGTCATCTAGTTTCACATCCAGTTCATCGAGTGCTGTAAAAAGAGTGGCAAGAGGCAGACCAACAACATTGCTGTAGGAGCCTTCTATGTGAGGAATGAAAAGGGCGGCCGCCCCTTGGATCCCATAGGCCCCAGCCTTATCCATTGGTTCTCCTGTTCCAATATAGCGATGAATAAGCCTGTCCGTAAGGGGGCAAAACGTAACCTGCGTTGTCGTCACGGAAAGATGTTCTTTGCCGCCTAGGCTCACATAAAGACCTGTATGGACCTTATGGGTCCTACCGGAAAGGCGCCGCAACATGCGTACGGCCTCCTCCCGATCCTTCGGTTTGCCAAGGATGCCACGCTCATCAGCGACAACCGTATCAGCAGCAATAACCAGGGCATCTGGTGCCACCGCAGCCGCAACTTTCCGCCCTTTGCGAGCGGCATTTTCACGAACCAGGGCCTCTGGAGAAAGGGCTTCCGTCACTTCCTCCACATAGCTGTCCATCACAAGTGGATCCATGCCGACCTGCACAAGAAGATCCTTGCGCCGAGGGGACTTTGATGCCAAAATGACCTGCATGACAGCCTCCTTATAGATGCTGAAAGATCACAAGGGCCAAAATCATGCCGATGATGGCCACCAAATTGGGAGAAAACGTAAAGCCAAAGGTAATCTTGGCGATATAAAGGTCCACATCGACAGGGGGAATGTTAAGGACCTGATACTTATGGATCAAAAAGGCCGTACCAGCCCCAAAAAATTGAGACGCTTCAAGGAAGTTTCCCAAAAGACCGCCGATGATGGCACCGGCCGCAAGAAACAGGAAGAACCAGAAGCGATCCTTGGAACCAAAAGTCATATCAGCTTTCCACCCTTTCTTCCGGAAGCATGCCTTCCGTATAGTATCCTGTAACGGCCCATTGCTTACCGCGGCGGCTTGTGACATCCCGTTTAAAGGTTCGGGCATACTGAAATCCCAAAAGCCCCCAGACAATAGCGCCTATGAACATAGTCACGCCGAGGTCAAAGGGCAGATAGCGGGATACAGCACGGCCAAAAATAGCTCCCGCAAGAAGGGTCAGTAAGGGAATCCCACGAACGATCCATTTACCCTGCCGCTCACCAAGGGTCTGTTCTTCCACTTCCACATAGGTTCCTTTTTTCGCTTCACAGGTATTCCAGCAGTCAAGGATGCGCGGTTTTTCACCCTTTTTGAGGCCCCGTTCAATACGGACCTTGGCTCGTTGTCCACTGACTGCTGTCACAATTCCAATATAACGCTCCATAAAGGCCTCCTTATGCTCCGAAATCGAGAAACTGGCTGGGGTAACGGCGAGCCAGTTCGGCAATCATGCGGTCTGAACACTTAAAGAGCAGGCCGCAAAGTTTCTTTCCCTTCCGATAGACCAGGATGCGCTGGGGATTGGGATCAAGTGAAGAGTAACGATGGGTATAGCTGCCAATCTTCGTTTTCCTAAAGAAACTCTTCTTATAGTGGTTGCTGAAGCTTTCCATGTCGTTAAGGGAGATGGAAAGACGCCGTTCAATCCCTAAGCCATACATGATAATAATGAAATGACTGGGCGTCAAGGCATAGGTATAGGAAAAAGCGGTCCGCCACAGATAAAGCAAAAGGAACAAAACATTAAAGCCCCATCCCATGAGGCTGAAGCGGTATAAGGCAAAGGTGCGATACCCTTCATAGACCCAGAAAAGGGCAATGACAAAAAGGGTGACATACTGCAGGGTCCGGCGGGTTTCACCGATACCGGAGAATTCTTTCATTTCCTCGATCAATGGGAGTTCTCCTTTATAAAAATTGCTTATAGGGAACAATGGGTTCCCTTCCACGATAAACATTCTATATTATATCAAAAAATCCCTCGTTTTCATACCTTTTCCCATAGGAAAGAGTGCCTTCTTGGGCATAGAAAAAAGGACCGCTGCAGAAACCTGCAGCAGTCCTTTTATTGATGACAGAGAATTGTGCGTCATGCACAAAGTTATTTGGCCGCGCCAATCATGGCCAGCATGGTACCAGCCGCAACAGCCGTACCAATAACACCGGCTACGTTCGGGCCCATGGCATGCATGAGCAGGAAGTTGGACGGATTGGCTTTCTGGCCGACAACCTGGGAGACACGAGCTGCCATCGGAACGGCGGAAACACCGGCACTGCCGATTAGCGGATTGGTCTTGCCATGATCCAGGATGCACATGAATTTGCCGAAGATGACGCCAGCAGCGGTACCACCGGCAAAAGCGACGAGCCCCAGGAAAATAATCAGGATTGTTTGCGTCGTCAGGAAGCTTTCGGCCTTCATCGTAAGGCCGGTCCCCGTTGCCAGCATGATGGTCACGATGTTCATGAGGGCATTTTGAGCCGTGTCGGACAGACGGCCCAAACAGCCTGCCTCGGTAAAGAGGTTACCCAGCATGAGCATCCCAATCAGGGAGCATACGGAAGGAAGCAGTAAGGAGATGAAAATGGTGCAGACAATGGGGAATACCACTTTTTCGAAGTGGGAAACCGTACGGAGCTGAGCCATTTTGATCTTGCGGTCTTCCTTGCTCGTAAACAGCTTCATGATTGGCGGTTGAATAAGCGGTACAAGGGACATATAAGAATACGCAGCTACAGCAATGGCACCTAGCAGATGCGGAGCCATCTTGGAAGCAAGATAAATGGAAGTCGGACCATCAGCACCGCCAATGATGCCGATTGCAGCGGCTTCCCTTACGTTAAAGCCAAGAAGCATAGCGCCAAGAAGAGCCACGAATACGCCAGCCTGAGCAGCAGCACCAAGAAGCAAGGTCTTCGGGTTAGCAATCAGCGGACCAAAGTCCGTCATTGCCCCAACACCCATAAAAATGAGCGGTGGAAAGACTTCATACTTGATACCAGCCAGGATCAGCTTCATAACACCAGGATCGGTTTCAAACCCGGTTCTGGGGATATTCGCCAAAAGGCACCCGAAAGCAATCGGGGTAAGCAGCAACGGTTCAAAGCCCTTGACGATGGCCAGGTAAAGCAGGATGCACCCAACCAGGATCATAATGGCATTGCCCGCTGTAAAAGCCATGAAACCACTGTCCGTCAGGACAGATTTCAGAGCTACCAGAAAAGCATCCATAATCTAAACGTCCTCCTTTGATATAGGTGGCGTGAGATTAGAGAACAACCATCACGTCGCCAGTAGCAACCGTATCGCCAGCGCTGACGCGGACATCAGATACAGTACCATCTTCCGGAGCCATGATTTCGTTCTGCATCTTCATAGCTTCAAGGATCAAGAGGACATCGCCAGCTTCAACTTTGTCGCCAGCTTTGACGTTGACGGACAGAACCTTGCCAGGCATCGGAGCTTCAACCGTAATGGAACCGGCAGGAGCAGCGGCAGCTTCTTTCTTAGGAGCCGGAGCAGGAGCAGCGGCCGGAGCGGCAGCAGGAGCCGGAGCAGCAGCAGGAGCAGCGGCAGCAACAGGAGCAGCGGCCGGAGCAGCAGCAGGAGCAGCAGGAGCAACAGGAGCAGCAGCGACGGTGCCGCCGACTTCTTCAACTTCTACAGAATAAACCGTACCGTTAACGTTGACATTGAATTTTTTCATGAGAAAACCCTCCTTAAAAATGTAACTGAACTGTTTGCCTAATGGCGAATGATTGGTGAATAGTCCCTCTTCTATTCATCAAAAGTAGTGATGAGGCAGCGCCATCGGTTCCATCTTCCGTTTGTGTTCGGCAATGGCGGCCATGAGTGCTGCAGCAACTGCGTCATCCTCATCCTGGATCATAGCCAGGACAGCTGCGATGGCAGCTACCTTTTCTTCCTCTTGGCGCTTTTGAGCGGCATTGGAAGCCGGTTTTACTGGGACGGCAGCTTTCTTAGGCTGCGCTTTCTTTTTTTTTGTCGGATCGATCCAGTAAATCACTTTCATCAGGATTCCAAGGATGATCAACACACCAAATACGATGGTCATGTTGATGACCGCAATGAGCCAAGGATTCTCTGTCATGAATGTCACCTCTCTTTCCTTTTCGTAGGTAATGGTTTATATCAAAATCACAGAGGAATATTACCGTGTTTTTTCTTTGGCCGGTCTTCCTGCTTGGATTTTAACATACGCAGCGCTTTGATCAAGGTCGGACGGGTCGTCTTCGGTTCAATGACCATTTCGACCATCCCGTGTTTAGCCGCATAGTAAGGTGTTGCAAAGTTCTCGATGTATTCCTCCGTCTTTGCTTCGACATCTTCCTCATGACGGAAAATAATCTTAGCAGCTCCCTGAGGACCCATAACGGCAATCTCGGCTGTCGGCCAAGCAATGACGTGGTCGGCGCCAAGATCTTGGGCGCACATGGCAAGGTAGGCCCCACCATAAGCTTTGCGGGTCACAAGAGTAATCTTGGGAACCGTGGCTTCACAGTAAGCATACAGCATCTTGGCCCCGTGACGGATGATGCCGCCGTATTCTTGATCTGTTCCCGGCAGGAAGCCCGGTACATCAACAATGTTGATGAGGGGAATCCCGAAGGAATCGCAGAAGCGAATGAAGCGGGCCGCCTTATCGGAAGCATTGATATCAAGACAGCCAGCCATGATACGCGGCTGATTGGCAATGATGCCGACCGTACTTCCGTCCAAGCGGGCCAAACAGGTAATGATATTGCGGGCATACATACGATGCGGTTCCACATATTCACCGTTATCGACGATACTGCGAATGATCTTATACATGTCGTACGGCATATGGGACCCATCAGGAATGATGGTATTGAGTGATTCATCCATGCGGAACGCGCTGTCACCTGTATCATAGACCGGCGGCTTTTCCCGGTTGTTCGAAGGCAGGAAGCTTAAAAGATACCGGATCTGTTCCAAGCAGTCTGCATCGTTTTCCGCCGCAAAATCAGCCACGCCGGAGCGGGTGCTGTGCGTGAAGGTTCCACCCAGGTCCTCCTGACCAACATCCTCGCCGGTTACGGATTTGACGACTTCCGGACCGGTAATGAACATCTTGGAGCTCTTTTTCACCATGTAAATGAAGTCTGTCAGGGCCGGGCTGTAAACAGCACCGCCGGCACAAGGGCCCATGATGGCCGAAATCTGCGGAATCACACCGGAAGAAAGGGTGTTCTGCTTGAACATCTTCCCAAAGCCAGCAAGGGCATCCGTAGCTTCTTGAATCCGGGCCCCACCGGAATCCGCCATGCCAATGATGGGTGCACCCGTTTTTAAGGCCATGGCCTGAACCTTGGCAATCTTATTGGCATGCATCTCACCCAGGCTACCGCCTTCGACGGTAAAGTCCTGTGCAAAGACAAAGACTGTACGACCATTGACCGTACCATAGCCAGTTACAACCCCATCACCAGGCAAGTATTTCTTTTCCTGGCCGAAATTGGAGCAACGATGTTCCACAAATTTATCAAGCTCTACAAAACTGCCTTGGTCCAAAAAAGAATTGATGCGTTCACGAGCCGTCATCTTTCCGGAATCGTGCTGTTTGGCAACTCTTTTGGCACCGCCGCCAGCTTCTATTGTTTCGTAGCGCTGCAGCATATCATCGATTTTTTCTCTAGTAGTCAAATGCGATACCCCCTTATGGATCTGTATCGAAAATCTAAAAATTCATTAATTTACTAAATATTTAAAACAGAGTCATTGTAACATAAATTGCAAAAACTGACTAGTTGTTTTCACCAAATAGCCTATAGGAAAAAGCTTGCCCCCCCATGGGATTTTTCTTATATATCCAAGAAAGGCAATGTAACGGTTTTCGTTCAAGGCACTGCATTGTAGATGATAGCAAGATTTCTGACAACTTGCAAGCAAAGGGGAAGCGCATTTTTCCCACACGTTTTTCAAGCCCGCATGGGTTCTCATTCTCTTTCCCTTCAGCCCATAAGTTTTCTCAGTTTTGCCTTCAATATGAGTTGACACCCCAGCCGTCATTTCTTTCGAGATTGGCGCGACCGGATGATGCAGTCTTCCTCCTTGGCAAAGCCCCGAATGACATCCTCTGCAAAGATGCGGCAGGTTGGCGCCCCGCAGGCTCCGCAGTCAAGGCCGGGGAGCCGTTCCGCAAGGGCCGTCAGCCGCTCCATCTTTTCCATGGCCGTCCCAAAATCAGGGTCAAGGGGCGGAGCCGGTTTTGCCTGGAGGGACTTGATAAAGTCCTTGGACCTTGGGAAATTTTCACAGATGCGGGCGGCCTGCATCGCTTCCCTGCGGTCCTCCCGCTCCCGTTCATGCCGCAGCATGGCCCGTCTTTCAAGGTTCTTTGTCCCGACAAATTTATTGACGGCCACACTGGGCCCACCGACACAGCCACCGTCACAGATATAGCAGCTGACGTATTCAACGTCGGTGAGACTCCCCAACGTAATCTGCTTTAGGACCTCATCCACGTCTTCCGGTCCGCTCACGCTGAGTCCATGACGGCATCCCGTAGAAAGCAGTTCTCCTCGCTCGGTGCCCCAAAGCAGTTCATAGCTGGTTCCCACGAGAGCTTGGGGCAGTTCATTTTTTTCTTTCCGGATCTCACTGATGACAACGGAAAGAGGTCCATAAAGGGATGCCAGTGTAAAAGAGCCGGTTACGGCCGTATGGGCTACATCCACCGACTGATGGATATTCGTGCCCTTCGCGGGACAGGGAGAAAGGAACCATATGCCTACATCCTCCGGCACCAGATTCAAGCGCTTCATGGTTTCACGCCGTACATAGATAGCGGCCGCTTCAGCCGGTGCAAGGGCTGGAACAACGTGACAGATGAGTTCCGGATATTTTGTTTGAATCAGGCGGAGCACAGCAGGACAGGCAGAGGAAATCACAGGATAGGACCCTTCATAGGAATCAAGATAGGCTTCGATTTCCTCACTGATATAGTCCCCGGCAAGGGGCACATCAAAAACACTGTCAAACCCAATTTCCTTGAGTCCCTGCCAAAGGATGGATGCAGAAATGTTTCCATCAAACTGGGCATAGAAAGACGGTGTTGCCAAAGCAATGTTGACCTTGTAGCTTTTCAATTCCTCCAAAGGTTCCACCAAAGCGGCAATGGCTCGGGTCGGACAGCAGCGGATACATTCCCCACAGTCAATGCAGCGGTCGGAAATAATGACCGCTTTGCCATCCCGGACCCGGATGGCCTGGACAAGGCATTTCTTGACACAGAGGAGACACCCGGTGCAACGGTCCTCTTCGACACGAACGGAATTCAAATAGGAACGATCCACAGAGGGTCACCTTCTTTCTCGTTACTGACAAAGGAAGGTCATGATGACCGTAGTTCCTTCCCCTACCTTTGTCTGGATTTCAAACGCATCGGATACTTTCTTCATATTGGGAAGACCCATGCCGGCCCCAAATCCCTTGGCACGGATTTCTTCCGAAGCCGTGGACCAGCCTTCCTGCATGGCCTTCTGTACATCCGGGATCCCCGGACCATGGTCGATGACCCTTACAGTAATGGCTTTCGGCGAAAAATCCGCAAGGACCTTGCCCCCGCCGCCATGGATCAGACAATTGATTTCCCCTTCGTAGGTTCCAATGGCAACGCGGCGCACAAGTTCCGGCGAGAGCCCCAGCTGCTGGAGCATTTCCTTGATGGAAATTGACGCCGCACCGGCCCGTTCGAAATCGTCTTTTACAACAGGATATTCCTTTTCCACGTCAGCGACTCTCCGCATCCTTCGCGGTGCAGCCTCGCAGTCCCAGACTGTAGAGACGGCCACAAGCTTCGAACATGGTGCACTTCGTGTAAAGAACGGGGATATCCTTTCTCTTGGCGGCCATGAGAACATCGCTTTCAGGATGCTTGTCACGAACAAAAATAATGGCAGCAATATCGCTGACATCAGCCGTACGGACAACTTGGATATTGAGAAGTCCCGTCAAAAGCACTGCCTTGTTCTTGGCATAGGCCAGGACATCACTCATCATATCACTGCCGCAGGCCATTTTTACTTCCCGGTTCAGGAGATTTTCCCCACTGGCCACTTGGGCATCCAGGACTTCCACTGCTTGTTTCAAAGTAATCATGTTTTTTCCTCCTCTTGGTGATCAATCAAATCGCGTTAGGAACGTCGTGTAATACAAAACAGACTTTCCAGCTGCTGCCGTTCCCAAGCATCCCGATGGGAGTCAAGGGCCTGCAGCGCTTTGGTCGCATAGCTGGACATACTTCCCGGGTAATGGATACTGATGGAACGTTGGGGATACTGATGCTTGATCAGGGCAATTGCCATATAGACATAGCCCGCTTCCCGGGGATTATTCATCTTACTGAGTTTCTGCACAGCATCATCTAGGAAGCACTCAGCCTCCTTTTCCTGCTCCTTGCGCATGGAAAGCAGCGCCAGATAGGCTTCCACGATTGGATGGCGCCAGCAGAAATTATAACGGGGGAAGAGTTTATAGGCCTGGCGAAAATATTTCTCAGCCTGCTCATAACGACCCATGGCATAACAAACGACACCGGCATTACAGGAAAAGACAACCCAAGAGCTGTAGGCATCCTGGTCCCGTGCGTATTCCATGGCCTTGTCATAGTAGTCAAGGGCTTCTTGGTAACGGCCCATGCCGCGCCGGATTTCACCCAAATAATTATAGGCACCAGCAATATTCAGGGCATACCGCCGCTGGACGCTCTGGGTCACCATGAAAGTGGAAATTGATTCCTTGAGGAGCCGTTCCGCTTCAGAGAAATTCCCCTGCATGATCATGTTAAGCCCTTTGAGACGAAGGAGAATACCCATTTCCTTATGATAGTTGCACTCATCGGCTACATTGAGAGCAAGTTCCAGATAGTTCCGCATCTCTTCCGTATTGCCAATCTGGATGTCGTAGTAAATCATCTGCTTGTAGCCCATAAGGAGATAATCGAGATTTCGCACCTCGGAAGCAATCTCCACAAGGCTCAAGATGTTCCGGACCCCTTTTTCATATTCACCGGTCCGGATATAATGGCGGCCCATAAGGTGCAGGTAAGTCATATCAAGGTCCTTGACCTCACTGGTTTCCCCATAGGTCCGATGGATGGTGTGCATCATCTCATCGACTTCACTCACCAGTTCATCCAGGTGCAGTTCCAAAGAAGAGCTTTCAAGCCGGCTTTCTTCCACACCGCCGGTCACGTCAAGGACAGGAAACAGTTCATTGCTGAAATTGAGGTAATACATGAGGGTCTTGAGCTTATAGCGCCCCATGTTCACCAGTTCCCCCGACTCCTTATAGTGATATTCCAGATGGCGATAGATCCGGATATCCTGAGTGGAATGAGTGAGTCGTTTTTCCCAAAGTCCGGCCACGTAGCTATGAAGGATCCGCCATTTTTCCGGTGAAATCTGCTGTTTGACATAACTTGCCAGTTTCTGCTGAATGATTTCATAGAGCACTTCCGGCTGTTGGGGAATGGCCTTGATAAAGCCTGTTTTTTCCAGAACTTCCAGGCTTTCCAGGACCTGAAGGTTATTGAGGTGCATATATTCCGAAATCATGGCCAGCGGCGCGCCGTCGTAGAAAAGAGCGATGAAGTCAAGAATCTTGCGCTCTTCATCGGACAGAGCAGCACAGCCATTGCGGAAAATGGTTCGAACATTTTCCGTCAAGTTGTCGAGGCTCCCCGTCGTTTTCAAGGCCATAAGGTATTCCTTGAGAAGAAAAAGATTGCCCTCCGAATCCGCAAGGAGTTGACTAATGATGTCGTCTGTAAGGGGAACGCCCGGTTGGGAGGCTTCACTGACAGCCTTGACCGTGTCCTTCGTCAAGGGCAAAAGCTCCACACGGTGCACTTTTTCATACATGGAAACGGTTGAGACAAATTGCTGAAAGTCCTTGTCCTCACTGCTGCGAGCCGTGAGAAAAAAGAGGAAGCGATGGGATTTTTGATGAAGGATCAGGCTTGTCAGAAGCGACAGACTGAAGGGATCCATCCACTGCAGGTCTTCAAAAACAATCACGAACGGTCTTGCAGCCGCCACTTCTTCCAAAAGGGAATAAAAGGTATGGAAAATGGCATCAAATTTCAGCATTTCCTTGATTTCGCCAAGACCTGATTCATGTCCATCCGTCACGTCAAACTGTGGAAAAAGTTTGTAGATCCGGTTGGGATCGATGGTGGAGACCCGAATATGTTCCTTTTGGATCAGGCTGCGCAGCGCATCAAGGATGCTTGTCCACGGACGTAGGAGAATATTGCGTTCCGGCTGAAAGCAATTGGTCTGGACGATAGCAAATTCCGGAGGCAGCTGATCCAAAGCCGCATCTTTCACAAGGGTCTTGCCGCTGCCCGCATTGCCATAAAGGAATATGGCTGTGTTTTCCCCCGCCCTCACAAAGCGATCCAGTTGGTTCCGAAGCAGCTGGGTTTCTTTTTCCCGCCCCAAAACATTCGGTCCCAGGCTGCTCAAGGTGGAATGTCCCTTGGCTTCTTTTGCCGAAGCCTCCTTCATCATGGTTTCAATTTCCGGCGGTACGCTGCTCTGGAGTTCTTCACGGAAGAGTTTTTTCATCTCATCGTAAAGCTCCAACGCCTGCCGCATATTGCCCTGCTCACAATAAGTACGCAGCAAGAGGATATAGATGCTTTCATCATAGGGGTTATGGGTAATGAGCTGCCGGCCGTAGCGCGTGACTTTGGCCATGTTGCCAATGGCAACAGCTTCCTTGAGCTTTTGAAAAAGAACGTCCAGATAAAGGCCTTCAAGACGGTCACGTTCCGTAAGATACCAGGATTCATATTCCGGGGAATCCTTCACATAAAAACCTTGGAGGAAACTTCCTTGGTAAAGGTCCAGCTGGTTGCCCGGGTCCCTTTCAAATTCCGTAACGTCCACCTTAAAGTCAATGTCCGGATTGACCTTGATAATCGCCTTCCGTGGGGAGACAAAGACATTGGGTCCCAAGAGCTTTTTCGTTTCATAAATGGCATTGCGGAGATTTTTCCTAGCAATGGCATCGGATTTATCCCCCCAAAGGATTCCACTCAGCTCATCACGCATGACCGTTCCTTTGACGAGAATATAATATACGAGGGCATTCACTTTATTGTACGGAAAAAAGACTTCCTGCCCATCTTTTTTGATTACTGGTGCGCCTAAAAAACGCGCCTCAAGAGTATGCGCCATGATCCCTTTCCCTCCAATCATCCGGCACGCATCCGCATCAGATGTCATTACTCAAAGTCTCCTCCATTATAATATAAAAACGCCGATATGACAAAGGAATCCGGTCGTAACGTTGGCTTATTTCCTACCGTTTCCGCAATTTGCAGTTTGGATGATCGAAGCTTTTCCTTACGTCTTTAGAGAAGCAGCATACAAAAGCCTTGCGCCGCGCAAAAAGGCAAAAAAGGAAGCTCCCACCCGAAAGCAGGAGCCTCCTTTGATTAAACGGAAGCCGTATGAACGAGCTCACCTTTCTTGATGACTTTTTCTACAATGTTGACGCCTGTATGATAGGGGAGGAACTTATAGGAAGGATATTGAAGAATCGTCAGATCTGCCTGTTTACCGACTTCAATGGACCCAATCCGGTCAGCTCTCCCTACGGCAGCAGCCCCATTCAAAGTAAGGGCCGTAATGGCTTCCTCGGCCGTCATATGCATATAGATCACAGCCAGGCCAAGCATGAGCGGTACGGAGAAGGTAAAGCCGCTTCCCGGGTTGAAATCCGTTGCAAGCGCCACGGCACAACCCGCGTCAATCATCTCCCGAGCCCGGGCAAAAGGTTCACGCAAGCAGAACGCGGTCGTCGGCAAA
Source organism: Acidaminococcus sp. AM33-14BH (assembly GCF_003603525.1). Lineage (NCBI taxonomy): Bacteria > Bacillati > Bacillota > Negativicutes > Acidaminococcales > Acidaminococcaceae > Acidaminococcus > Acidaminococcus sp. AM33-14BH. Next base: position 80,362 of record NZ_QTNG01000002.1, read on the forward strand.
AGGGTCGAAACGACACCATTTTCAGCCATGGCCTTGATGCCTGCATCGGACGCGTGAAGGAGATGATCTGCACTTGTGGCTTTAAGTTCACCAGCAAGTTCCGAACCGCCAAGGGATACGATCTCATCTGCGTGGATCTTGAGCTTGAACCCCATCTCCCGGGCTTTCTTAAGGTACTGACGGCTTTCGTCAACGGAGAAAACCCCTTCTTCACAGAAAATATCGCAAAATTCGGCAAGGTTTTCCTTTTTGACAACAGGCATGACTTCCTTTAGGAGGAAATCCAGAAACGCTTTGCTGCGCCCTTTATATTCAGGCGGGACCGCATGGGCCCCAAGGAAGGTAGAAACCAATTCAATCGGCTGGGAAGCATTCAGCTTCCGCGTCACATGAAGCTGCTTGATTTCTGTGTCGTAGTCCTGCCCATAACCGCTTTTGGCTTCGACCGTAGTCACACCCATGGCGAGCATCTTCTTGAGATGGTCCATGGCATGATCGGCAAGTTCCGCTTCCGACGCTTCCCGAGTTGCTTTCATGGTGTTAATGATTCCGCCGCCGCGGTTCATGATGTCCATATAGCTCATCCCGCCCATACGCCAGAGAAATTCATCTGGACGATATCCGCCAAAAACAAGGTGGGTATGGGAATCAACAAATCCGGGGAGGACCGCTTTGTGAGCAGCATCGATCTGGTTTTCCCGGGGAACTTCCTTTTCCCATTGGGCTGGGTCACCAATTCCTTTGATGATTCCATCCTCGATAAAGATGGAAGTATTTTCATAGACCTTGACATCACCCATTGCCTTGCCAAAGCAGGCCGAATGGCCTTGGGGCGTCACAATTTGGGATGCATTGCGAATCAATACTTTTTTCGTCATAGTGGGCTCCTTTTTCAGAGGGGGGAGAAGACTCCCCCATCATATCGTCAAAGAGATTGCCGCCTTAAGGCAGCAATCTCCCGACCAAAATGATGAAGTTGAAGAGGAATCGAAGGGAAACTCAATCTTTGATGACATGAGCCGTCGGATATACCTTGGCAACAGCCTCCTTGACCTTCTTATCATCAGCCAAGTAAGGAATCGTCAGGTGCCCAATCCCAGCGCGGGTACCATTGAATTCAACAGCCGTTTCCATAGCATGTTCGTTGCGGGCCCAACTGCGGCGGGCAACCCCGCTCATAACATCCCAGCTCAGTGCGCTGCGAATGATTTCATCAACTCTGTGGCTGCCGTCAAGAACAAGGCCGAAGCCGCCATTGATGGCTTTACCAATCCCGACGCCGCCGCCATTGTGGAGGGCAACAAGGCTCATGCCGCGGGCCGCGTTACCCGCATAAGTTTGAACGGCCATATCAGCCATAACGTTGGAGCCATCTTTGATGTTGCTCGTTTCACGGAACGGGGAGTCCGTACCGGATACGTCGTGATGGTCACGTCCCATCATGACAGGACCGATTTCACCTTTGCGGACCAGTTCATTGAACTTGAGGGCAATATTGACACGGCCGATTTCATCCTGATAGAGGATACGGGCCTGGGTACCAACGACCATCTTGTTCTTTTCAGCGTCGCGGATCCAGATGTAGTTATCGCGATCTTGATAGCGACGGTTCGGATCGATGCAGCTCATGGCAGCCATATCGGTCTTATGCAGATCTTCCGGCTTGCCGCTCAGGCAGACCCAACGGAACGGGCCATAGCCGTAATCAAAGAGCTGCGGTCCCATGATATCTTCGACATAGCTCGGCCAAATGAAGCCGTCCTTATCATCAACGCCGTTCTTGGAGATTTCCGTTACACCGGAATCAAAGACAGCTTTCATGAAAGAGTTGCCATAGTCAAAGAAATAGATTCCTTTGCTGGTAATGCGTTTCAGTGCATTGTAATGGGCATGGAGGGTCTTATCAACGAGTTCACGGAAATGCTTGGGATCTTCGGCAAGCATCTTCGTACGTTCTTCAAAAGTCAGGCCCTGCGGGCAGTATCCGCCGTCATATACGTTGTGGCAGCTGGTCTGGTCGGACACAAGGTCAACATGGACATCATGGTCAGCGATATATTCAAGAAGGTCGACAATGTTCCCATGATAAGCGTAGGCTTTGCCTTCCTTTTTAGCCATTGCATCCTGAGCCAATTTGATGACCTCCGGAATGGAATCAGAGACTCCCGTAATCCAGCCCTGATCAAGACGGGTCTTGATGCGGGATGCATCGACTTCAGCAATGATGGCTGCGCAGTTAGCAATGATAGCCGCCTTGCCCTGAGCGCCACTCATACCGCCCAAGCCGCTCGTGACAAAGAGTTTGCCGCCCAGGTCCCCATCTTCTGGAATCCCCAGTTTCATACGTCCGGCGTTGAGGATCGTATTGAAGGTCCCATGGACAATCCCTTGAGGGCCAATATACATCCAGCCGCCAGCAGTCATCTGACCATAGTTGGCAACGCCCATTTCTTCGGCGATTTCCCAATCATGGAGGTTATCATATTCGCCAACCATGATACCGTTGGAAATAATGACACGCGGAGCTTCCGGTTTAGAACGGAAGAGGCCCAGGGGATGACCGGATTCCATGACAAGGGTCTGATCCTGTGTCATTTCTTCCAAGTAGCGTTTGATCAGAAGGTACTGCATCCAGTCATGGCAGACGGATCCTGTTTCACCATAGGTGACCAGTTCATACGGATAGAGGGCAACTTCAAAGTCCAAGTTGTTGTCAATCATGACCTGGAAAGCTTTGCCTTCCGTGCATTTTCCTTTATATTCATCAATTGGTTTGCCATAGATGCGGCCTTCCGGGCGGAAACGATAGCCATAGATACGGCCGCGAGTCGTCAATTCTTCGAGGAACTCTGGGATGAGTTCATCATGATATTCTTCAGGAATGTAGCGCAGGGCATTTTTCAGTGCCAGTTCAGTCTGGGCAGGGCTGAGGCGGAAGCCGCGGTCAGGGGCTCTGCGGATGCCTTCCTGGAAAGGTTTCTTCGGAGGAAGTCCATTGGGGAATTCCAGTTTGATTGTCATTGCCTTTGCGATATCAGCATTTTTCATGTCGTAACCACTCCTTCTTTCACACGATATCCTGATGAACGGGGCTTTTCCCCCATCTCGTTTACGACCTTATTCTATCGATTCATCATCTAAAAAACGTCGAATTTGAACAGTCAAAGAAAATCATTTTAAAAATATTTCCGACTGTTTTTTGACGGAAAAACGCTTCACCGTCAGAAAAACCGTCCAAAAAGGAAGTACTTTTCCGCCTTATGAACAAGAGCAGCCGCCCAAGGCCGCTGCTCTTGTGTAACCGATAACTCCGGTTCAAAGTATGGATCAGAAGAACTTGAGGTCTGCCTTATCTTCAACGGCTTCAAGGATGTCACCACGCTTGACGACGTCCGTAATCTTTTCGAGTTCCTTGAACATTTCAATATCCTTATCATAAGCGATGAAGGCATTGGTCTTACGAACCGTGTCGTAAGCAGCCTGTGTACCATCACCCAGTTTGAAGCCTTCACCAGCACGCAGGTCGATAGCTTGGCAGGCGGCGAGGATTTCCGTTGCAATCACGCGGCGGACGTTGAAGCAGATTTCTCCCGCTTTGCGGGCTGCCGCAGCGCCCATAGAAACAAGATCTTCCTGATTTTCGCAGCTTGGGATGGAGTCGACCGATGCCGGATGGGCAAGAACCTTGTTTTCACTGACAAGGGCAGCGGCTGCATATTGGGTGATCATGAAGCCGGAGTTCAGGCCCGGATGAGCAACGAGGAAGGACGGGAACCCACTGAGGGAGTTGTTGATGGTCCGTTCCAAACGACGTTCCGAAACGTTGGCAATTTCCGAAAGACCAATACCAAGGAAGTCAAAAGGAAGGGCCATCGGTTCACCATGGAAGTTGCCTCCGGAGATGACTGCGCCATCAGGCAGGACAATGGGGTTATCCGTAGCGGAGTTGATTTCGATATCAACCTTTTCTTTGACAAAGCCCAGGGCATCCTTGCTGGCGCTGTGGATCTGCGGTACGCAGCGGAGGGAGTACGGATCCTGAACCTTCAGTTCCCCCTGATGGGTAACGTAGGTAGAGTTTTTCAGGAGGCTGCGGATGTTGTAGGCCGTATCAAGCTGGCCGCGATGAGGACGGATCGTATGGAGCCGTTCGTCAAAAGCATCAATGATGCCGCGGTTAGCTTCCATCGTAAGGGCAGCAGCGATATCACTCTGCTTGAGAAGGAGCATGCCATCCCAAAGGGCGAAGGTACCCATAGCCGTCAGGATCGGAGTCCCATTGATGAGGGCCAGACCTTCCTTGGCAACAAGGCGGATGGTCGGGATCCCAGCGCGATCCATGGCTTCCTTGCCGCTCATCAGTTTGCCCTGATATTCAGCATCACCCAATCCAAGCATCGGAAGGACCATATGAGCTAACGGAGCAAGGTCACCGGAAGCCCCGAGGGACCCTTTTTCGGGAATATAGGGATGAACACCCTTGTTGATCATATCGACGAGAACATTCAAAGTTTCCAAACGGATACCGGAGTACCCTTTGACCAAAGCATTGGCGCGGATCAGCATGGCAGCGCGGGTCACTTCACGGGACAGGGGATTGCCATAACCGCAGGAATGAGTGCGGATGAGGTTTTCCTGGAGCTGGCTGCAGTCTTCCTTGGAAATGGAAACACGGCAAAGGGAACCGAACCCGGTTGTCACCCCGTAAACAACTCTTTCATTATCTACGATATCATCGATAAGGGCACGGGAAGCCTTGATGCGGTCAATAGCGTCAGGATCGACCTTGATCTTGGCGTCGTAGCGGCTGACAGCCACCAATTCTTCGAGGGAAAGGTCATTTCCGGTCAGGACTACTTCTTTAATGTTCTTTACATCTTTCAACAGCATTGTTCGTCATCCTCCTTACAAGATAAGCACATGGTTTATGGAATGTATGGATCCAGCATTACAAAAGAGAGAATTTCCAAAGGAATCGGCTGCCTCTTTGCAGGGAAGGGGCAGCCGGCCAGGTAAAGCCTTACCCGAGAATCATGGCGCCAATGACGCCGCCAATCAGCAGGGTAATATCGTAGAAGATAAAGGTAGGTACACAGGTGTCCCAAATATGGTTGTGCTGACCATCTGCATTCAGACCGGACGTCGGGCCCAAGGTAGAGTCAGAAGCCGGGGAGCCAGCATCACCCAAAGCGGCAGCAATACCGATGAGCAGGATGATGGAGCCAGTCGAGAAACCAAGTTTGTAGCCCATAGGAATGTAAATGGAGGCGACAACCGGGATGGTCCCGAAGGAAGTCCCAATCCCCATAGTGATGAGCAGCCCAACAAGGAGCATGACGATAGCACCGCTCAGCTTGGTGTTGATGACAGCCGTCGTCGCATTGACAAGGGATTCCACAGAGTGGGTTTCACGAAGGACCTGAGCATAGCCAGCAGCTACGAGCATAACGAAAGCGATGAAGCCCATCATGGCAACGCCGCCATCAACGTATTTGTCGATTTCTTTCCATTTGATGGCACCCGTAAGGATCATGACAAGAAGTCCACAGGAAGCACCAATCGGCAGGGATTCGAAATGAAGCTGGGCAACAAAGGCAACGATGGCAGCAGCAAGGGCCTTCCAGCAATCAGCCGACATCTTGACATCTTCTTCGGAAATTTCATTGGCACCAGCAATGGGCAGATCTTCATATTCACGGTCTCTCGTGCCATAGAGCATAACGGCCAAGACAAGACCCACAAGCATGGAAGCACCGCCGATCCACATAACGGAAGAAATATCTCCAATTCCTACATCCACTTTATTGGCAACCATCTGATCTTTGATGATGGTCATGAAAAGCAGACCAAACCCAACAGGCAGGGAAACATACGGAGCTTTCAGGCCGAAGGTCAGTGCACAGGCAACGGCACGGCGGTCCAGCTTCATTTTGTTCATAACGTGCAGCAGGGGCGGGATCAAGATAGGAATGAAAGCAATATGAACAGGAATCAAGTTCTGGGAGAAGCAGGCAAAGAAAGCAATGGTGAAGCAGAAAAGGATCTTCTTTGTGCCGACAGCCTTTGCAATCTTGCGGGCTGCAATATCAGCCAACCCGGAGCGGCCAATGGCAACGGCCAAGATTCCCAGCAGAATGTAGCTCAAAGCCGTTTCCGAGTTTCCCCCCATCCCAGCAATAAGGGTGCTGAATGTCTTGGGAAGATCCATGCCGCCCGTCAATCCAGCAATGACACCGGAAATCAGGATGGCCAGCAGTACGTTCATTTTCATCAAGCAGAGGGCAGACATGACAACAACAGATATGACAATTGGGTTGGTCAAAATATCCATGTAATCCTCAACTCCTTTTCATTTTGGTTTTTCCGTACCAATCAAATCATCGGGAAGCTGCCTGCTCAACTTCCTGTTAATTTACGTTTTCATTTTAGTCAGTGTCTGACAAAAAAACGTCAAAAAGATTTTTGTTGTCAGTTATTTTTCTTTTCTGCAAAAAGCCGAATTTTTTTGACGAAAGACAATGATATACCACGCTAAAGCACTTTTACCGTCACAAAAGGCTCACAGAGCCATTATTTCTTTATAACTGCATTCTGTATACAGTTTATCATTTTAGATGATTTGCTTTTTCTCAAACGTAAAATTACGAATATAATAGGTATTACTTATATTTTTATTTATATCATATCGAATAATAAAGAGTTTATTTTCTTTTCTATTTTCCCTCTTAATTTTCTTTAAATTTTATAAAGTCCATTTTTACTCCCTTATTTAGCATTTTTTCGTTCTGGATGCCCATACACGTCATAAGTAATGGTGCCCCTTTTTCCATATAGAAGGAATGTTTCATCAATCAATGAGTAAAAAGAACGTAAACTTTCTCCTTCTCCCTGCTTTTTATACCGCTCCCAGCATATCACACAAAAATAGGACCGCAAAGAAATGAACGCATCATTTCTTTGTGGTCCCGTATCAACAGTCGTCCTCTGTTTCAGTTCAGTTTCTTTCCCATCCCTTTTTCTGCCCAGTCGATGATCCTGCCTTCATGGATCATATCCCGCAGCCACTCGATATGGGGATAAAGGAACATATCATTTTCCATGACGGGTACTTTCTTGCCAATTTCCGCTAAAATCCTAGCAGACGCTTTTCCCCGCTTGATACCAGGTTGAACAAATGGCTGGGCCTCATAAACAGACAGGAGTTCAATGGCAAGGATATATTCAAGTTTTTCTGCTGCAATGAGCGCTTTTTTGGTTGCATTATACCCCATGGCCACGTAATCTTCTTGATTGCCGCAAGTCGGTGTATTGTCAATGCTTGCCGGGGTTGACAGGATGCGCATTTCGTTGAGAAGACCAGCCTGGGTATATTGAGGAATCATAAGACCGGAATTAAGGCCCGGATTTTTGATCAGGAACCATGGATGACCTGAAAGACTGCCATCAATCAGACGATTGTTTCGCCGCTCCGACATCTTTGCCAGCATGGTGGCTGCGATAACAGATGAATCCATGGCAAGCCCGACGTAGGAAGAATCCGGATTGCAGGCTGAAATAACGTCAGCGTCCTTCTTCCCTGGCCAGATAATTGGATTGTCGCAGCAGGAATTGATCTCCGTTTCGATGCTTACGAGCGCGTCGTTCAATGTCTTTTTTGCTGCTCCATGAAGCTGGGGAATACAGCGCAGCGAAAGGGCATCCTGAACCCGGCTTCCTGCCGCCTTTTTGATGACAGCAGAATCAGCAAGAAAATTTCTGACGTTTTCCGCTGTTTTTCCTTGATCTAGATGAGGGCGCACAGACATGACCCGCTCATCAAAAGCATTCATGACGCCCTCGAGGGCTTCTACACTCATGGCGCCAATAACATCAGCCGTTCTGGCCGCCTTAAGGAAATCATAAAGAGCGATGGCTGCCATTGCAGTCGGTGATGTCGTTCCCGAAACGAGCGCAAGCCCCTCCTTACTTGATAGTTCAAGAGGAGAAAGGCCGACTTTCTTAAGCGCCTCCGCACCAGATAAAAGCTCCCCGCCTGACCACGCCTTCCCTCGCCCCGTAAGGACAAGGGCCATATGGGCCTCAGGGCTTAAATAGCCGACACTTCCCTCCCCCGGGGCCCAGGGGATCACTCCGAGATTGAGGCACTGCCGGATCTGCTCCAATACGCACAGGCGCACACCGCTATAGCCCTGTCCCAAGTTCTGGAGCATCATAAGCAGCGTGCCCCGTACCACTTCTTCTGAAAGGGGCGCCCCCACAGATGTCGAATGGGAAAGGATGATATTGGTCTGGAGCTGGGCCGTTTCCTTCTTATCGATGGCTTTGGTGCAAAGGGCACCAAAACCGGTTGTCACCCCGTACATGACTTTTTCTTCATCCACCCATTTTTCCACCAAAGCCCGGGACGCATTGACCCGGTTTCGATAAGTTGCCGAAAATTCCACCTTGGCGTGACGGCGAACAATGTCTATAAATTGATTGAGGCAGAGGTGTTTGCCCAGACAAATCGCTCCCATACGATCACTTTCCTTCCCTTTCTACTTGGTCAACACTGTCTACAATATCCTTTTTCGTCTGATTGTCGAAGAAGAAGACCTTGACAGCAGCCAGTACCTGAAGAATAAAGATGGCTAGAACCACAAATCCCCCACAGGCTGCAAGGAACTTGACCCCGTCAACTCCTTGGGCACCGCCGCCAAAAGCAACCATGATGCAGGCAATGGCGCCGATGGAAACGCCCCAGACCACCTTCTGCCAAAGAGCCGGTTCCTCATCGTGACGGGCACCAGCCGTGCAAAGTGCGGCAATCGTCGTGGACATCGTATCGGCCGTCGTAGAGAAGGCAGCGATGAGTGTGACAATGATAACAGGAACCAGGAGCGATCCCAAAGGAATTGCCTGAAGGAAGGTCCAGATCCCAGCCACGGCGCCGCCGGTCTTAATGGCCCCTACGATGTCAACACGGCCGGAAAGCTGCCAATCAAGAGCGGTGCCGCCCCAAACGGCAAACCAAACAAGGCCAAAGACGGCCGGCAAGATCCAGTTGATGAGCAAAAATTGCTTAACGGTGCGGCCATAGGCGCTCATGGCAAAGAAAATTCCCATGAGCGGTGCATAGGCAATCCAAATGGCCCAGTCATACATGGTCCACCAGGTCACAAGCGCCTTGCCGCCTGCAATATAGGGATCAAGCCCCCATGTCCAAAAACGGTCAAGCCAGTAGCCCACACCTACATTGGCTAGGTTCAAGATATAAACCGTCGGGCCAATGATAATAAGCAGGAAAAGCAGCAAATAAAAAATCTTTGTCGTCAGGTTGGCCAGCCACTTGATTCCCCGATCAATGCCAAGAACCGAAGCAATTGTGAACGTCGCCGTAATAATAGCCGTCAGGATGATCCAGACAGAAGGACCCTGACTGATACCATAAGCGGCGGTAAGGCCAGATCCAACAAGGGCAAGGCCCGCGCCTAAGGAAGCCGCAAGACCAAGACCAATGGCTAGGACGGAAAGAGTATCGACAACGGACTTAAAGACGCCTTTTGTCACCTTTTCCCCGAATAAAGGTGTTAGGGAAGCAGAGACCGAAAGTTCTTCATGCCGATTGTAATACATGTAGGCAATGATCACACCGCTCAAGGCATACATGGCATAGGGAATGAAGGTCCAGTTATAGAAGCAGCGGGCCATGGAAAAAAAGACAGCTTCTTGGGAATAGGGCTCAATCCCCGAGCCTTCCAGTTCACCATAGATATTTCCCAAATAAATGATAGGTTCATTGACACCATAGGTAATGAGGCCAGTTGCAATTCCACCGGTAAGCGTCATGGCAAACCAAGCGCCAAAGGAAAATTTTGCCTTGGCATGGGGCCCGCCGAAGCGAATCTTGCCCAGGGGAGAAAATGCCAAGATTGTAATGAGGAGCAACGTCCCTAAAGCGACCCATTGATAGAGCCATCCAAACGTTTCCAATGACCAGCCAAAAATAGCGGACGTAACTTTTGTCAGCCATGCATTATTGACAACACCTAAGATGGCGGCGCCGCCAATCACAAGGAAGCAGGGAATGAACACATCCCAGCGTACAGCTCTTTCCTTCTTTCCATCCATGATCTTTCAACCTCCAAGGGCACATACAAGGTTTTACCAAGAAAGCGGACGGGATGCCCCATGACCCTCCCTCTTCTTTTGGCTAAGTCAGCCATTTCTTTACTAAAGTATATTGCAAAAGCCATGCCAACTAAAAAAAGAGTTCAGGGGTCTGCCAAGCCAATAGGTTCTGTTACTTATCTTGCAGATCTTGTACAAAAAGCGCTTGGCATGAATTCATTTTCCCATCATTCCAAGCGCTTCCTACTTTTTTCTTAGAAGAATTTTTTGCAGCAAGATTTTCTGGCGCCAATATTTCTATTTATCTAATAGCCTATCCCCGCTTTCCGTTTCCTGGAACTTCTTCATATGATACTGGAAATTTTGCCGCGTAAGACCTAGGGCCTCCGCTGCTTTTGTTACGTTTTTCCCGCAGGATAGATAGGTATTCCACAAAAGGTTCCGTTCAAAATCGTCCATTTGCTCGGCAAAGGTCCTTCCCACTGCTGCAGGAACCGGATCCATCTCTTCCCGTCCGGTTTCCTTTCGTTCCAAAGGAGCGGAATGACGCAGAAAATAAGAGGGAAAATCACGTTCATCGAGTATGCCATTTTGGGATACACTGATGGCATAGCTCAAGATATGAAAGAGTTCCCGCACGTTGCCTGGCCAATCATGTTCCAAAAGACGGCGCCAAAACTTGGACGTTAGTTCATGGATGGGCTGAGCCGTCAGATGTGGATGGTGGTCGATAAAATATTGGACGAGCTCCGGCAGATCTTCCATCCGTCTGCGGAGAGGCGGAATTTCAAGGATAAGGGAAGATAAACGATAAAAAAGATCCTGACGCATCTTCCCCTCTTGACTTAAGCGATACACATCCTCATTGGATGAGGAAAGGATCCGGACATCAATGGGAATAGAACGGGTACTTCCTATCCGCTGCAGCGTCTTTTCCTGCAGGACGCGGAGCAATTTTGCCTGCATGAGAGGACTCATGGAGTTCACTTCGTCGAGAAACAAGGTTCCGTGATTTGCCGCTTCGATGAGACCAATCTTATCCGTGGCGCCTGTAAAAGCACCCTTGACCGTACCAAAGAGCATACTGTCAATGAGGGTTTCCGGAAAAGCCGCACAGTTCACGGCGATAAATTTTTCCTTCTTCCGGGAGCTATATTGATGGATGCTCTGGGCAAGGATTTCCTTTCCCGTCCCCGTTTCCCCTTCAATGAGGATGTTCATGTCCCGAAGCGCCATTTTCTGGGCAAGGCGAAGGGTTTCCCGAAGAACGCTTGAAGACCCGATAAAATCGTCAAAGGTGTAGTGGACATCACTTTTGACGGTAAAATCTTCTGTCAGATGCCGCATCAGGATGGCTTCCACTTCATGAAGAACCTGTAGCTGAGTCTTGACAGACTTCATGTCCCGCTCCACGGAAAAGGCCCCAATCAGACTGCCCTTTTCGTCAAAGACAGGTTCTGCTTCTACAACGGTCATGAGCTCCTTTCCAGTCGTTGACTTGTAGGAGTCGTAGCGGTGATGGACGGGATTTTCGCTTTTAAGAGCTGTAAAGACAGAACTGTAATCCGGATCCAAGGAAAAAACATCAAGGAGAGCCTGTCCTTCCACACTGTCTTCAAGGGGAATTCCCAGGAAGCGGCGGCTCGTTTGATTGAAAAAGGAGATGCCGCCGCTTTTGGTGTAGAGCTGGATAATATCCGGTGAGGCATCGAGAGCAGCAGCCATGAGCTTTTTTTGAATGTCTTCCTTCTTTATAAGGAAACAAGTTCCCTGGGGGATACCAAAGGAAGTATAGCCATACGTTTCTCCTTCATAGGAAAGGGTCATATCCTTTGCATTCCAAATAAAGCCTGGCAGGCTCCCCACTTTCTGACCTACATAAAAGGCCGCGTCCCGCTGTCCAGTCCAGGCCATGCCAAAAAATACCTGAAAAATAACACCGTCACCGCCAAGAAAAATGGCCAGGTCAAAGATTGATGTCATAGGCTCACCTCTTTTTGCATTGTTTTTTTCATTGTAACGGGATTTCCAATTAAGCACAATAAAAGAAAGGCGGAGAACCCGTTTTTCCATACAAAAAGAACTGCCGCAACCACTGCGGCAGTTCTTTTATTTTTAGAGATTGACTTTGCCAAGAAGGGCCTGTTCCTTCCCATCGACTTCTTTCTCGATGGCGGCCATTTTACCATTAAGGTCATCTACAAAAGTCTGGTCCTTAATGCTTCCCAAATTAATCTTGACATTAAGGAAGGCACCGCGGACAGCGGCCCGAGTGTTCATCGCAGCCACGGCACCGTCCGTGACAGCATTGGTGTTACCGCGCGTAATGACCACATCAGCCAGGGCAAAGAGTTCATTCGCCGTTTCACCAACTTTAAAAGGAACCAGAGCAGCGCCCTTAGTGGCTTCTTGGATGGCTTTGCTGCGAACAGCCTTTTCCTCGTCCGACCCTTTAGGCATCCTGAAGGCTGCCATGATCTTATTGAAGGCATTGCTGTCTTCGTCAATGAGGGCCAGGAATTGATTCTTGAGGGAAGCTGCTTTTTCAGCCACTTCCTTCATTTCCTTTTCCACAGCTGCATATTTTTCCTTGCCAAGGGTCAGATGAGCGACCATTTCGATGAGGGCTGCAGCAGAAGCCGCATTCAGGGCAGCAATGCTGCCGCCGCCCGGTGCGGGAGAAGAAGAACTCGTTTCCTGGACGAATCCCTCCACCGTCATTTTCTTTAATTCCATATCTTGATTCCTCGTTTCCTACTGTTATGTTAGAAGAGACCCGAAATCTTGCCTGATGCATCGATGTCCATATTGAGAGCAGCCGGCTTCTTCGGCAGGCCTGGCATGACCATGATATTGCTTGTCTGGCAGACAATGAAGCCAGCCCCATTGGAAACACGGACATCCTGGACAGTGATCCGGAACCCCTTGGGTGCCCCCAGAAGGGCCGGGTTGTCACTGAGGGAGTACTGGGTCTTGGCCACGCAGATAGGCAGTTTATCAAGGCCCCAATCTTCGAGCAGTTTGATCTGTTTCTTGGCGTTAGGCGTAAAATCAACCCCATCACCGCCATAGACCTTTGTCACAATCGCTTCAAGTTTATGCGGAATCGTATCGTTTACATCGTAGAGTTCAACCGGTTTGGACGTATCATGTTCGAGCAGATCAACCAGCTTGTTTGCCATGTCGATACCGCCTTCGCCACCTTTTTCCCAGCACTCGTTGAGGCTGACATCCACACCGTAGCTTTCGCATTTCTTAAGGAGCATATCGATTTCGGCCGGTGTATCCGTAGCGAATTTATTGATGGCAACCAGGACCGGCAGTCCAAAGCCGCGCATATTCTCGACCTGTTTGGCAAGGTTCGTAAACCCATCGCTGACAGCCTGGACGTTTTCCTGGGACAGTTCCGTTTTCTTGACGCCGCCATGCATCTTGAGGGCACGGATTGTAGCAACAACGACAACCGCGTCAGGATACATATTGCCATAATGGCATTTGATGTCAAGGAATTTTTCAGCGCCAAGATCAGCACCGAAACCAGCTTCCGTAACGGTAATATCACCCAGTTTAAGGGCCATCTTGGTAGCAAGAAGGGAGTTGCATCCGTGGGCAATGTTCGCAAATGGACCGCCATGGATGATAGCCGGCGTATGTTCCAGCGTCTGGACGAGGTTCGGTTTGATGGCGTCCTTCATGAGCATGGCCATAGCCCCTTCGCAGCCCAATTGATGAACGTAGACCGGGTTCCCATCAAGGTCCGGGCCAATGACAATACGGCCAAAGCGTTCCTTCAGGTCTTCAATATCATGGGCCAGGCAAAGGATAGCCATGATTTCGGAAGCAACAGTGATCATGAACCCGTCTTCGCGCACAAAACCGCAGGGTTTGCCGCCTAGACCGACAACAACGTGACGGAGGGCTCGGTCGTTCATATCCATGACGCGGCGCCAAGAAATCTGACGGGCATCGATCCGCAGTTCGTTGCCTTGATGGATATGGTTGTCAATCATGGCAGACAACAAATTATTGGCAGCCGTAATAGCGTGCATATCCCCCGTAAAATGCAGATTGATATCGTCCATAGGAACAACCTGCGCATAGCCGCCGCCAGCAGCACCGCCCTTAATTCCAAACACAGGGCCTAAGGAAGGCTCGCGGAGTGCTACGATGGCTTTTTTGCCAATCTTGTTAAGGGCTTGGACAAGGCCAATGCTCGTTGTGGATTTACCTTCCCCAGCAGGGGTGGGCGTGATGGCCGTTACCAGGACCAATTTCCCATTGGGTTTCTTTTCCAAACGTTTCAGTACATCAAGGGAAATCTTTGCTTTATAGTGACCATATTGTTCCAGTTCTTCGGGATGGATGTCCAGTTTTTCAGCAATCTTACTGATTGGCTCCATATCATTTTTTTGTGCAATCTCGATATCGCTAAACACGATAGTTCCCCCTTCCTAGATACGGGCCGCTTATTCTTCTGCATCAAGCAGACGTTTTTCAAGGATTTCGTCCATATCGAAGTTTTCGATTTGGAGATAGTACTCAGCTGCCATAAGCAGGCTCTTCATAGGAACCGTCCCAATGACTTCAGAACCAGCTACGGCAACGCCATAACGGCGGGCTTCCATCTTGACCATTTCAAAGGCGCGGTAAACAGCGGTCTTTTCATAGTTGACAAGGTTCATGGAAACCTGGGTCATGTTGCGGTCTTCCAGCTTCAGGCCAATGGCCTTGACATAGTGAAGACCGCCGCCGATATTGCGGACTTTCTTAGCAATGGCTTGAGCGATTTCAACATCCGGCGTATGCAGGTTGACGTTGAAAGCAATGAGGGGAACGCGGGCGCCAACGGCGGAGCAACCGCTTACAGCGTTCATTTCGCTGGGGCCATAATCCGGTTTCCATTCCGGTTCCTTGATCTTATCAAAGAAGCCTTCGTACTGGCCTTTGCGGACCGTAGCCAAGTTGCGCCGACCTTCACTCGTAGCGGCATCTTCATAAAGATAGACAGGAATGCCCATTTCACCATAAGCCTTACCGACCTTGTTGGCGATTTCGACACATTCATCCATGGTTACGCCCATAACCGGTGTAAAGGGAACAACATCAACGGCACCAAAACGAGGATGAGCCCCATGATGTTCACGCATATCAATCAAACCAATGGCTACCTTTGCCATATTGATGGCAGCTTCCGTTACCGCTTCAGGAGACCCGATGATGGTAACAACGGAACGATTGTGGTCAGGGTCGCTGGAATAATCCAGGATCTTCAGCCCGGAAATCTTGCGGGCTTCATCAACAATCTTTTCTACCTTTGCTTTGTCACGGCCTTCACTGAAATTCGGAACAAATTCAACCAACTTTTTAGCCATTTGAGCACCTCCATAAGATTTTACCTGTTATGTCCGTTCCCCAAAGGGACGGCTTTTTTCTGAACGACTTCATTCTATGATGGGACCGACAAAGAAACGTCTGAAAAATAAAAAAAGCGAAAAAAACTTCTTTTGACTAAAATTTGACGGTTCCACAATAGCATGGAAGCGACAGCACAGCAGGGCTGTTCCTGCTTTTCAATGGTTACCATAAAGAAACGAGGTGTCCCGATGACAGTATCAGTAATTTCCAGAAAAGACGCCGTTTCGACGACCTGGTCGGGCGGAACGACAACTGAATTCTACCTATTTCCCCGTGATGGCTCCTACAAGGAACGTCGCTTTGACCTTCGCATCAGTTCCGCGACGGTAGACCTTGAAGCATCCGATTTCACCCTTCTGCCGGATTACCAACGCATCATTACGCCCCTTGAAGGAGGCTTTACCCTCACCTACAAAGAAACAGGGGAAAAGGTGACCCTTGCCCCCCTGGAAGAAGACTTTTTTGATGGAGCCTACCATACCCATTCCATCGGAAAAGCCATTGATTTCAATGTCATGTATAAAAAAGGCATGCATGCCGCCTATAGCGTCATCAATGCGTCAAAAAAATTTGGTCTTGCCGATTTCCGCTTTCTTTACGTTCCCTTTATAGACGCAAAGGACCTCACGGGAAGTACCCTGAATGAACACTCCTTGACGCGGGACACGCTCTATGTCAGCGATGACAGGTCAGATGCCTTCGTCCTCGCCCTCAAAAAGCCGGTTTCTCTCATTTATGTTTCGGTTCGCAAAGCCTAAAGGAGCGTCAATGAGTCCCTTCACACTTTTCCGTTCCGCGGTCTGCGCAGGCTTTGCCATCGGCCTTGGCGGGGCGGTATACTTACAGCAGACCAGTAAGGCCTTGGGCGCCCTGCTCTTTACGATTGGTCTATTTGCGGTCTGTGAATGCCGGTTCCATCTTTTTACAGGCAAGGTCTGCTATGCCCGGGAACGGTCTTGGCGCAGCTATTGGGAGTACCCAGTCATCTTAGGGGGCAATTTTATTGGTGCCGGCCTGATGGCCCTCCTGCTGTCAGGTACGCGGCTTTTCAGTTTTACACAAAAAGCCGCAGCCGTCCTGATTGCCGTCAAGAATGCGGACAGTCTTGGTTCCCTTTTCATTCTGGGGTTCTTGTGCAACATCTTTGTTTTCCTTGCAGTTGAAGGCTGTCGTTCCTTTCCACACGCCATTGGAAAATACGCCGCCATCTTTTTGGGGATTGCCGTCTTCATCCTAAGCGGCTATGAACACAGCATTGCCGACATGTTCTACTACTTTACAGCAGGCGCTATGGACCTAGCCGCTTTGGGACGAATCCTTGTCATTGCCCTGGGCAATACCTGCGGCGGTCTCATTTCCCATGAAGCCGTCCAATTTGCCCGCAGAGCACAAAAATAAAAATCCTGGAATAAAAAAACGGTGCTTACGGCACCGTTTTTTCATTCCAGCCCTTTCTGGTCTTTCATATAATTGACAAAATCCTCAAATTCCAGGGTCTTGTGGTTGAGCAGCTCGTCAATCCGCATCCGAAGAATGGGCTGCGTTGTCAGTTCCCGCGCCCTGACAAGCGCCATTTGCAATTTCCCGTTCCACTTCTTATCGGGCCAAGCCTCAAGGACCTCCACAGCCACGCTGCGGGCTCCTTCGTGGAGGGAGCTCAAGCACTCGGCAATAATGTCCCCGCCCCAAGGGGGAACACTCATAAGCCCTCGCAGAAGAGGAATGACAAGCCGTTCATCCTGAAGATATGCATCCAGATGAAGCATAGCAAAATCCGTGACCTTTTCAAGACGTGCCTTGCTGCCCGACTGGAGCAAATAGGGATAAAGGAGGGTTCGCATGGGATCTTTCTTAAGCAGGTTCCATACCTGGGTATGGATGTCTATGCCCAGGATATCTGCCAGCTGCAGAGGCAGGATATTGACGGATCCATCTTTTGAGAGGATTTCCTTGGGAAGGATCTTCTTCCAGTCCCGTCCCATAACAACACCGTCCAAGGTCCCCACATAAAGATGGCACTGATTCATGCTGAGATAATCCCAATTTTCATGATCGATCATTTCCTGCAGTTCTTCCCGAAGGCTCATGAGACCTGCCACTTGTTCGAGGGTCGTCTGATGCTGCCTAGCGTGTTCAAGAAGCCGTTCCAGAACGTGGCTATAGGAAAGAGGCGGCAGTTCGAGGACCTTATCCACCCCGCCTTCCACTGGCTGTGCTTCAAAATTGACTAAAAAATCGAGATAATCAACCATGGTGTGAAGCACGGCATCAAAGGTTTCATCATCCATCCGTTCTTTTTCAAGCATTTCGAGAAAATTGCTTTTCTCGATGACAAGAAGAGCCACTGCAGGATAATCAACCGTGAGATCACAGCCATGGAGGAGAAGCCAATGTTTTTCTTCCGGCGTAATAAAATCATAGGTCGACATAGCACAGACCCGACCCCAGCCCCGCGTATGGGTCAAGATCTCCCACAGGTCCTCATTTTCAAGGAGATGCCCCAGTTCCATGGCATAGACCACAAAGCTTGTCAGTTCCTCACAGCGGGCAAGAAGCATGAGATCCTTGTGGAGGCGTTCCACTTCGTTCAGGTTCTCCTCGTTCAAGAGATGAAGACCGGTCACGGTAATGGCAAGTTTCAGGACCTCCGGGGCAAAGGCATGATAGAGCCAGCGATGGCAAAGGTTCCAAAGGGCGTCAGGGATTTCCTGCGTGGACAACAGGTCGACAAGGTAATCATTATAGATAATAAATGGAACGCTCGAGATGGAAGCATAGAGCTCCTTTTCAGCCTTGGAGTCGGGATTTTTCGCATACGCCGCAAGGGCTCCGGCGATAACAGAGCCCACCTCTTCCTGAGGTCGGTCGGGCATGCTGGCCATGTAAGAGTCGCTTGTTCCCGGTTCCCGAAACAGGACCGCATACGTGTCGACAAAATTTTGATCTTCAATGAGGTCGGGATCAAAATACCCTTCCTGATCAAGGTGATCTTTTATGATTTGGTAGAGACTGCTCTCTTCCTTCCAAAATTCCATAGTGTTCCCTTCTTTTAATCGGAGGATTCCCTCGGCTTTCCGTAGGGTAGTTCGCTTATTATATCACACTTGTCCCCGTTTGTCAGAAGGCGTCGTTTCAGAAAAAAAGCCCCGTCCCTTGCAGGGCAGGGCCAGCTTATTTTTTCACGCCCCTTCTTGGGGGCTGTTGGGAACTTGTTCGGCTGCAGCAGAGGCTGGGTCCGTTCCTTTCAGGATGGCCATGAATTCATCGCCCGTAATGGTTTCCTTCTTCAAAAGATACTGGGCAAGTTCATCCAGCTTCTGTCTATGGGTCTCAAGGATAGTCCGGGCCTTCTGGTGGGCCTCCTTGACAACTGAAAAGACAGCTTCATCAATGCGGGCGGCCGTTTCCGGCGCGCAGGCAAGGGAGGTATCACCACTCAGGTAGGCATTATTCACGGTTTCAAGGGCGACCATATCAAAGTCGCTGGTCATGCCAAACCGGGTAATCATGGCCCGAGCAAGTTTTGTTGCCTGTTCAATATCATTGGACGCACCGCTCGTGACCTTGTTGAAGACAACTTCTTCAGCAGATCGTCCCCCTGTCAAGGTAACAATCTTGTTGAAGAGTTCCTCTTTCGTCATAAGGACCTTTTCCTCTGTGTCAACCTGCATAGTATACCCCAAGGCACCGCTCGTCCGGGGAATAATGGTGATCTTATGGACCGGTGCCGATGCGGTCTGACTTGCAGCCACAAGGGCATGGCCAATTTCATGATAGGCAATGAGCTGCTTTTCCTTCTCTGAAATCACGGCACCCTTTCTCTGGGCCCCGGCAATGACCACTTCCACAGATTCTTCAAGATCCTCTTGGATGACTTCCGTACGGCCCATACGAACGGCGCGAAGGGCAGCTTCGTTGACGATATTGGCAAGTTCCGCACCGGAAGCACCGCTTGTAGCAAGGGCAACCGTATGATAATCCACATTAGGGGAAATCCGCACATCATGGGAATGAACCTTCAAAATGGCTTCCCTTCCCTTAAGGTCCGGCAGTTCCACGGGCACACGGCGGTCAAAACGGCCCGGCCGCAGGAGGGCCTTATCAAGGACTTCCGGACGGTTGGTCGCGGCAAGGATAATGACGCCCTTGCTGCCGTCAAAACCGTCCATTTCAGAAAGGAGCTGGTTCAGGGTCTGTTCCCGTTCGTCGTTGCTGCCAAAGGCGCCATTATCACGCTTTTTGCCAATGGCATCGATTTCATCGATAAAGACAATGCACGGAGCCTTTTCCTGAGCTTGTTTAAAGAGGTCGCGGACACGAGCTGCCCCCATACCAACGAACATCTCAATGAATTCTGAACCGGAAATAGAGAAGAAGGGAACCTTGGCCTCGCCGGCAACAGCCTTGGCAAGAAGAGTCTTACCCGTACCGGGAGGGCCTACAAGAAGCACGCCCTTCGGCATGGTTGCCCCAATGGCCTGGTAGCGGGATGGGTCATGCAGGAAGGACACGATTTCCTGAAGGGCTTCCTTCGCCTCGTCTTGACCCGCTACATCCTTGAACGTCTTTCCCGTCTGGGCTTCAATATAGACCTTGGCATTGCTCTTACCAAAGCTCATCATATTGCCGCCGCCCAGTTTAGGGCCCAAAAACCGCATGATCAGCTGACCAATGACCATAAAGAGCAGGAAGGGGAAAATCCAGTTGTTGAAAAATTTGGTCAACGGCGAATCCTCCCGAGGGATAACCTGGGAAAACTCCACATTAGCCTTGACCAAACGATTGACAAGTTCTGGATCCTCAACGCGGCCCGTGACAAAGATTTCATCTTTACCATCCTTGTTGCACAGAAGGGCGATGCGGTTCTGATTGATTTCTACTTTGGAAGCCTTGCCTTCATCAACCATCTTCAGGAAGTTGGTATAAGTAACTTCCTGGACGCGAGGTTTAAAGAACATGGGCGTAATGATCGTATTGATAACGAGAATGATGAGGATGGCCGCAAGGTAATAATAAAAGACACGTTTGGAATGATCTTGATGAGGAGAATCATTCATAGTGATCACCTTCTTATTCTAAAAAAATAATATCATGGATTAAGACGTATTATATCATATGAATCCGCGCTTGTATACCCCATAAGGGTACTTTGCAGTTCACCGCGTAAGTATGACTCCTGGAAGGCAAGCAGCAAGACATTTTTCTGCGGGTCCACAAAGGGGCAAGGTCCCGAGGGTCCCTTCATCGACCCACACATAAGAGGGATCGGGCAAGCTGCAGGGAATCGTTCCTAAGTAGACCGTCATCTGCCAAATTTGATGGGTAAAGACATGACGATGGGTCCAGATTATCTTTCCTTCAACTGTTCCAAGCATCCGTTCCGCTTCCTTTCGGCTTTCCTTTTCCGTCTTGCCGAGGAAGGTCGGAAGCTCCCATAAGGAAGCAAGGAGACCTGTTTCCGGTCTTTTATGAAGAAGCAGGGCTCCTTGCTTACGGATGAAAAGACTTGTCACTTCATAAATGGTCGGTACCTTTTTCTTTTTGCGGACTGGCAGCTCGCTGGTCCGATTTTCCAGGAATGCGGTACAGAAATCTTTAAGAGGACAAGATCCGCAGCGCGGGACGCGGGGAATACAAATCGTGGCACCAAGGTCCATCAATGCTTCATTGAAGTCTCCCGGCCGGTCTTGAGGAATGACGGTTTGAGCGATTCGTCCTATGATTCGTTTGCCCTTAAGGGAAAGGATATCATCCGAGATCCCAAAAAGACGGGCCATTACCCGCAACAGGTTGCCATCTACGGCGGGGACAGCGTGTCCAAAGGCCATGGATAAAATGGCACCTGCCGTATAGTCACCGATGCCGGGCAGGGCACGCACCGCCTCCAGCGTATCGGGAAAAATTCCATGATATTGGAGGACGATTTCCCTTGCCGCTTTATGGAGGTTTCTAGCCCTAGAATAATAGCCCAGGCCCTGCCATAATTTGAGGACCTCCTCTTCAGACGCCTGCGCCAAAGCGCTTACGGTAGGAAAAGCGGCCATCCAGCGAACATAATAATCCTTTACGGTTTCCGTCCGCGTCTGTTGGAGCATGATTTCCGAGACCCACACATGGTAGGGATCACGAGGATGATTGGCTCGCCAAGGAAGGTCTCGTTTGGTCTCATCGAACCAATGCAAAAGGGCGGGAACCCACTCATTTTCGACTGTCAAGATGAACCTCCCGGAAAACGGCATCAAGGACCGTGCTGCCATCTTCAGCAAAAGCAATGGTGCCCCGAACCTGTTTATTCTGAAGAATCAAGGGAATCCACGTTTTATCCGCTTCCCACATGTCCTCATAAGGCAGGTCTTCCAAGGAAAACCAGCGAGGTTCCATTTCGTCGCTGGCTTCAATAGTACCGGTAAATTTCTTGAGTACATAGACCATGCCCCCATGGGACCAATTCCCATCAGACGGCTGATCAAAATATAGGTCTGCCACGAGGATCAGGTCCTTTTCCTCGGCAAAAAGACCGCATTCCTCAAATAGTTCCCGCAGGGCGCATTCCCGCATGGATTCGCCGATTTCCATCTTGCCGCCAAAGCCGTTCCATTTACCATAGCCCATACCCCGTTTCTTGCGGCCCAAGAGGATCCTGCCCTGTCCATCCAGGGGGAAAACCAAGGAAGTATCACGCATATTTGCTGCCCCCTTCACCTTTGAATAATTATCGAATGGAATGATTTTTCGCTTCCTTCTATCATACCACAGTTTAGGTGCCTTTGCCGGTTCCACCTTCATTTTACGTAAAATTTTTCCCAGTATAAAACCTCATTTCCTTATTATTTTTAGGTTTTTTATTTTTGCACTATTCATATTATTAAGTTTTTGGTAAAATAAGATTGGAACTGATACAAAACTTACGGAAAGGAGGTTCTTGAGACAGAGGGGAATTGTCTCATCACTTGGAACAACGTGCCTATCATGCTCATATCATCATCCAGATTCACATTTCAGAACAAGGAAATCCTCTTATGGACCCTTGTTCCATATGTACCCAAGGAGAGAAAAAATGTCTGAAAAAGAAAAAATGAACACACAGAACAAGAAAGAGATCAGCGGCTTTTTAAAAGGAGTTGAAATCATCGGCAATAAATTGCCCCATCCTGCCATGCTCTTTCTGCTTTTAGCGGTCATCGTCGTCATCATATCCCATTTTGTTGCTGCCCAAGGCGTCTCCGTCACCTATTTTGACGCCCGTGCCAAGGCCGAAGTCACCAAAAAAGCCGTGTCCCTGCTCACCCCGGATGGCCTGCGCTACATGTTCAACTCTGCAACCAAGAACTTTACCGGATTTGCCCCTTTGGGAACAGTCCTTGTAGCCATGCTCGGTGTCGGTGTTGCTGAATGGACGGGACTCTTCAATACATCCCTGAAAAAGCTTCTCATGAACGCTAACCCGAAGTTCCTCACCCCCATTGTGCTTTTTGCCGGGATCATGTCCAACATTGCCTCTGATGCAGGTTATATCATCGTTATTCCCATTGGCGCCTTGATCTTTGCCATGGCCGGACGGCATCCGCTGGCAGGGATGGCAGCCGCTTTTGCCGGCGTATCGGGCGGCTTTTCTGCAAACCTTCTCATCGGCACGACGGATCCCCTCCTGACCGGCATTACCAACCAAGCCCTCAAGGCAGCGGGAATTGATATGACCCTTGACCCAACCTGCAACTGGTACTTTCTGGCTGCTTCGACTTTCGTCCTGACCCTTATAGGAACCATCGTGACGGATAAGATTGTCGAACCGAACCTGGGCACCTACACCGGTAAATACAGACCGGACAACGCCCCTGTCACAGACCTTGAAAACAAAGCTCTCCGCAATGCCACCATCGCTCTTATCATTTACGTCCTGATTATGGGACTCCTGATGTTCCCAGCCAATGCCCTTTTCCGCAGTCCTGAACCAGATGGGGTCCTGACCCTCAAAGCCTTCCTTCATGACGGACTCATTCCAGCCATCCTGCTTCTCTTCCTCATCCCGGGCGCTGCCTACGGCTGGACGACGGGCAAACTCCGCACCTCACATGACCTTGTTGCCGCTATGACGGAAGCCATGAAATCCATGGGCGGATACATGGTTCTTGCTTTCTTCGCCTCCCAGTTCATTGCCTACTTCGGGAAAACCAACCTGGGCCTCATTGTTTCCTTCAAAGGTGCCGATGCGCTTGAAGCAGCAGGCCTTACAGGGCTCCCACTCATTATTCTCTTCATTTTCCTGTCCGCCTTCCTTAACCTCTTTATGGGGTCTGCATCGGCAAAATGGGCCATCATGGCCCCCATCTTCGTTCCCATGATGTATCGGCTCGGTCTTTCCCCTGCCCTGACACAGGTTGCCTACCGCATTGGGGACTCTTCCACCAATATCATTACTCCCCTCATGTCCTATTTTGCCATGATTGTCGTCTTCATGAATAAATATGAAGAAGATGCCGGACTTGGGACCCTCACTTCCATGATGCTGCCTTATTCCATGAGCTTTCTCTGCTTCTGGACCATCATGATGGCTCTTTGGATGATGGCAGGCCTGCCAGTTGGGCCGGGGGCCGGTCTGTTCCTCTAAGCACGGTTTATTCCCTGATCCTGTCTCATCTTGTTTCAAAACCATCGAATACCCGATAGGGTCCCTGCCTCTGCTGGGAGAAAAGGGACGAAAGAAACGCAAAAAACCGCTGTGGCTTATGCTGCAGCGGTTTTTCGTATTTTTCCAAAAAACAATCAGCGCGTCTTCTAAACAGCCAAAGAAAAACAGATGCATGGATATTCCCCCAGCCTTTACCCTCACTTTGTTTTATCGGCGCTGTATATTCCTTGTCGCCAGTTGATCCACCGTCCCCATTTAATGGGCAAAGGGGCAGACCGAAGGCCATCACATTCCATTTTCAAGGCATAATCAACAGGAAATCAAGAACAAGGGGCCGGACAGGGCCCCTTCATCTAGGACCTATGAGAACAAAAGGCGAAAACAAGGGCCTTTTCTCAGACCCATACAGATTACGACCGTCTTTTCTCAAAGAAGGCTGTCAATGAGCGCTTTAACAAAAGCATAACGCGGCATGATGCTGCTGATCTTTCCATATTCATCCACGGAATGCGCCTTGCCGCCAATGGGTCCCAATCCGTCGATCGTGGAAATTCCAAGGGCAGCGGTAAGGTTGCCGTCACTGCCTCCGCCGGATTTGGTCCAACCAAAAGAGAGGCCCACCTTTTTTGCGGCTTCTTCCGCTTTCCGGCAGAGGGCCTCTGTTTTTTCCGAAGGGTTCATGGGCGGTCGTTTCATTCCCCCCTCGACCATAACTTTGACGCGGTCATCAAAAGGCGTCTTGGCCCAGGCACGAAGCGCTTCATCGATGCGATGCCCTTCTGCCTCATCCTTGACGCGTGCGTCAATGACGCATTCGCAGTGGTCCGCGACCACGTTAGCAGCGGTTCCTCCCATAATGGTGCCAATATTGACGGTTGTTCCTTTTTGGGGATTGGCAAGGCCAACAATCTGCTGGCCCCAGCGTATACATTCATGAACAGCGCTGGCCCCTTGATCGGGATTGACGCCGGCATGGGCTGCAATCCCCTCAAAGATAAGTCGGTACTTGCTGATGCCCTTCCGTTCCTTGACAAGATCCCCATTGGGGCGCGCTGACTCCATGACGAGAACGGCCTTTGCCTTTCTGGCTTCCCCTTCAATGACAGGACGGGAATAAACAGAGCTGATTTCTTCATCCGGCGTGAAAAGAAGGAGGACATGGCCGGAGCTTTTCTCTCGGGCCAGGTCTTCTGCCAAATGGACCATGAAGAGGTCGCCGCATTTCATGTCTGAAGCACCAGGTCCTTTAAAATCATCCCCCTCCGTGGAAAAAGGCCGCTCCACGGCAGTGCCCGCCGGAAAGACCGTGTCCATATGACCTAATAAGAGCACATCATAGGTCTTGCCTTTGCCCCATTCCGCACGCAAGATAGGCCCCACTTCCTTACCGACAGAAATCAGTTTGGTCCGCCAAGCTGCCGCATCCAGACGTTTTTTGATCCACGCCGCTACCTTACCCGTACCAACCGCATCCCGACTGAACGATTCCAAGGCTACAAGTTCCTTGAGTTCTTCTAAAAAGATAGTTTCATTCATGAGCTACCCTCCTGTGGAAATTAAAAAGACAAAGACTTGAAAAGGGAGCCCAGCCGCAGCGGGGTTCCCCTTCAAGTTAATTTTTTTTCTGCAAGGTTGCCGCAAGGGAGTCCTTAAGTGCCGCCAGATAAGTTTCCTGCTTGGCATAGCTTTTTTCTGCCTCGGTCAGGGTGGTCCATGCAAAGCAGATCTTATCACCCGGCCTCATCTGAGCAAGACGCGGCAAATCCACCAAGGCCACCTGACCAATCTTGGCATAGCCGCCTGTCGTCTGCCGATCCGCCATAAGGATGATGGGATTGCCGTCAGCCGGAACCTGAATGGCACCAAAGGTGACCGGTTCAGAAATAAGGTCCCGTTTTTCCCTAAAGGTGAGCTTCACACCTTCGAGGCGATATCCCATGCGGTCTGCCTGCATCGTAATGGTATAGGGTTCCGTCACAAAGGTGCGCTGGCTTTCCTCTGTGAACCAATCGTATTGGAGCCCTTCCATGATGCGGATGGGGCCTTTAGCAAAGACAAAGCTGCCATCAATGGACCAGGGAACCGTGACAAAGGAATCTCCTTCCTTGGCGCTGCGTTCCATTCTTCCCACAAACGCTGCTTGATGAGGACCAATGGTTCCGATAGGAAGTTCATCCCCTTTATCGATGGGACGGCCCTTGACTCCGCCGATTTTAGCCCGCAGATAGGTACTCTTGCTTTCCATGACCTGAGGCACGTCAAACCCGCCTGCAACGGAGAGGTAGGCCCGGCTGCCGGTCTGGGCAAAGCCAAAGGTCAGGATGGCCTCCTTACGGACATAGATAGGACGATAACGGGGCACAGGCTTACCGCCCAAGGTCGCTTTCATATCGGCACCGGTCAGGGCAAAAACCAGCCCTGCCGGCAGTACCAGAACAGGCCCGCTCATGGTCATTTCCAAAGCCCCTTCACCAGGATCGTTCTGGACGAGCAGATTGGAAAGGCGCAAGGATACATCATCCATGGCCCCACTGACAAGAACACCAAATTTTTGATAGCCGTAGCGTCCCAGGTCCTGGAGGGTCGTCAGGGGTCCGCCTTTTTTAACGAGGATTCTCATTGTGGCCGGCCTCCTTCCTCTTTCTCCTTAAGTTCCTTATATTCTTCCGGCGTAATGGAATAAAACTCAATGCGGTCCCCCGCTTCAAGCATGCTCGGATGAGCCAAGTCGTAGGGACGGAAGAGATCCAACGGGGTACGACCAATGAGCTGCCAACCGCCCGGCGTTTCAAAGGGATACGCCCCCGTCTGGGAGCCCGCAATCCCTACGGAGCCAGCAGGGATGACAAGACGCGGTGTATCCCGCCGTGGTGTTGCAATTTCTGGGGGCAAGCCGCCTACATAAGGAAAGCCCGGAGCAAAGCCAATCATATAGACGAGGTAATCCCCACTGGTGTGGATGGAAACCACTTCTTCCGGCGTCATCTTATGGTACTCGGCTACATATTCCAGGTCAGGCCCATATTCACCACCGTAGCAGACAGGAACGCGGACCTTTTCCCGCACCGATGCTTCGCCAAAGCGCAGATCCTTCAAAAGCGCCTCCACACAAGCCTTGGCTTCGCGGTAACCCTTGGAAAGGCGGCTGTCTTCGGCAAGATGACTTGTGCGCGATAGAATCAAGGGATCATAAAAGACCGTGACTCCCGTATAGGATGCTTCCACTTCCCGAAGTCCCGGAAAGGGATGGTCCTTTAAGGCCTCTACAAGGGCACTGGCGCAGCGCAGGATCTCAGGATGGATGGCATCGCCAAAACTGACCATGAACGCGGCCTCCCCAATAGGTTGGAAACGGGGATGACAAACAAGTTCTTTCGCATCGTATTCCATGAAGTTTCCTCCTTAGCCCAACAATTTTGGCAGCATCTTCATGACGGTCTGTCCTGCCATGTAGAGCATGACCAGGAAAACGCCCCAACCAGCATAGAACAGGAATGAAGAATGCTGGTAGCTTCCCACAATGGATTTTTTTCGGGCCGCAAGGAGCAGGGCGCCCAGCACAATTGGAAGGATCAGTCCATTGAGTGCGCCAACCACAACAAGGACCGTGACCGGGCGACCAATAAACGAGAAGATGAAGGACGAAAAAATGATAAAAGCAATGATGAGATAACGATGGTATTTTTCAAGGACAGGGCTGAAGGTCCGAATAAAGGACACAGACGTATAGGCGCAGCCTACAACGGACGTAATGGCCGCTGACCACATGACAATCCCAAAGATCTTGTAGCCCACATCTCCCACTGCCAGCTGGAATACAGAAGCAGGTGGGTTCTTTGGATCAAGAGTCAGTCCTTGGGCAATGACGCCCAAAGCAGCTAAAAAGAGCAGGATACGCATAAGGCTCGTGATTCCAATGCCCATGAGGGAGCTGCGGTTGACCTGGTCCAAGTTTTCTTCACCGGAAATCCCCGCGTCAAGAAGACGGTGACCGCCGGCAAAGGTGATATAGCCGCCAACACTACCGCCAACAAGGGTTATAATACTCATGACGTCAATTTTTTCCGGCATGAAGGTATTGGAAAGGGCAAGCCCAATGGGCGGGTGGCTCGTAAACGCCACATAGATCGTAAGGAGCACCATCAAGCCTCCGACAATCTGGGCAAAGCGGTCCATAAGGCGCCCCGCTTCCTTGTTAAGGAAAATAAAAACGGCAATAACCGTACTGATGAGAGCACCAGCAACAGGGGAAATCCCAAAAAGAACATTCATACCGAGACCGGCACCGCCAATATTGCCGATGTTGAAGGCAAGTCCGCCGGCAACGACAAGGGCCGAAACGAAGTAGCCAAGACCCGGCAGGACTGCGTTGGCAATATCCTGACCTGGTTTTTTGGAAACGGCGATGATGCGCCACACATTGAGCTGGGTAATCGCATGGATGATGATAGTGACGAGGATGACAAAGCCAAAGCTCCCTTTGAGCTGGCTTGTAAAGACCGTTGTCTGCGTGAGAAACCCCGGTCCAATAGCACTGGTTGCCATGAGAAAGGCGGCGCCCAAAAGGACGCTGAGGTTGGATTCTTTCATATTGGTTGCTCCTTTTCAGCTAATATTCAAAAGCAAGGATCGAATCAGGAAGGACCCATGGCCCCAACCTTACCGCAAAAACGAACCAGCGGGGGCAATCTCCACACCTTTTTCCGCAAGGGCCTTACGAATCTTCTGCACAAAGAGAAGAGCCCTCGGGCCATCACCATGTACGCAGATAGAGTCAGCCTTGATGGGAATGACCTTACCGGACAGGCAGGTCACCTTGTGGTCAAGGACCATGGAAAGCACCTGGGCGATGGACGCGTCTTCATCGGTAATCATTGCACCGGGTTTGGACCGAGGCGTCAGTGTGCCGTCTTCCTGGTAGCTTCGGTCAGCAAAGACTTCCGCAGCCGTAAGAAGGCCAATCTTTTCTGCCGCCTTGATACTTTCCGTTCCTGGCTGGGCAAAAAGGATCAGGTCCTTATCGACATCATAGACAGCCTGGGCAATGGCTTCTGCTAGGGCAGCATCCTTGGCCGCCATATTGTACATGGCTCCATGGGGTTTGACATGCTGCAGCCGTCCACCAGCCGCCTTGGCAAAAGCAGCCAGGGCACCCACTTGATAGACCACCATGGCATAAACGTCCTTAGGACTGACGGCCATGGTCCTACGGCCGAAGCCGACAAGGTCGGGATAACCGGGATGAGCCCCTAATCCAATCCGGTTTTCGTGGGCAAGGGCAATGGTTTTCTGCATGACCGCCGGATCGCCGGCATGAAAACCACAAGCAATATTGGCACTTGTGACCAGGGGGATGACCTCTTTATCCATACCAATCGTATACGCGCCAAAACTTTCACCAAGATCAGAGTTCAAATCAACCTTCATGTAACTGCACCTCCCAAAAATAACAACCTAACCGCTCGGACAGTCCCTTTAAAAGTGGTCCTCTCCCTGCGAAATTTTTTTCGCACCATTTGTTTTACCACACTAATACGGAACTGTTCTAAATCGACTTCTTTATTATACGGTATCGCCGATTCTTTTGCCTACTAATTCAAAAAAATCCATTCCCCGAAAGGAATGGATTCATAAAACTGTCAATTTTTATACAATTCATCGGGGGTTTTTTCACCTTTCCCACAGGCAACGCGAAAAGGGTTTTATCTACCCGCGCTTGCAAGAGCGGATTCAGTATCCCAATAAACGGACAATAAAATAATAAATGACTGCAAGGATCACAAAATAACAAAAAGCTTTGCCGCGATCCTTTAAATCAAAACGGGTCTTTGGTGTGTGGAGAAAAGCCCAGAAACCGCGGGCTTTTTCCATAAGGATTGATTCTCTCTTATTCATAACGAAGCGCGTCAATCGGATCAAGAAGAGCCGCTTTCTTGGCAGGATAAAGCCCAAAGAAAAGACCAATTCCAACAGAAAAGACGACTGAAATAATGGTTGCAAGGACCGAAATGACAATCGGCCAGCCAATGATCCGCGCGGCAATGACAGAAACAATTGTGCCTAGGATCATGCCCGTCGTTCCGCCCGTGACACCAATGACCATGGATTCAACGAGGAACTGCAGCAAGATATCATGGTAGGTCGCCCCAAGGGCCTTGCGGATACCGATTTCCCGCGTCCGTTCCGTTACGGAAACAAGCATGATGTTCATAATACCGATGCCGCCGACAAGAAGACTGATGGCCGCAATGATAGCCAAAAGCAAGGTGATGGACTCCGTCGTTTCCTGAGCGGTCTTGATGATTTCTGCCAGATTCCGAACACTAAAGTCATCGTCTTCGCCCGTACGGATCTTGTGGCGTTGCCGCAGCAGCGTGACTACATCGGATTGGACCTGTTCAATCGTATTTTCATTCTCGCACTGGATCGTGATATTTCGGATATAAGTAATGCCCATCAGCCGCTGCATAGCCGTAGTAAGGGGAACAAAGACCACATCATCCTGATCCTGCCCCATAGAGGATTGTCCTTTGCTGTTTAGGACACCAACAACCCTAAAAGGGGCTTTATTGATACGGACAGTTTTCCCTACAGGATCTCCTTCGGGGAATAGATTGTCTGCAACCGTCTGTCCTATAACACAAACCCTGTCACGGCTCGTCAGTTCTTTTTCCGTATACATACGGCCTGTCTTGATGGTATAGTTCCGGATGTCAATGATATTAGGCGTCATGCCCTGGACCTGCGTATTCCAGTTTTGGTTTCCCGCAACAAGCTGGTAGCTGCTTTGTACGCCAGGCGCCACGTATTTGATGCCATCGACATTCTTTTCAATGGCCTTAGCATCATCATACGTCAAATGTGCCCCGCTGCCGCTGGCAATCCGCTGTCCATTGGCGGTACGTCCGCCGCTCATGACAATGAGCAGGTTACTTCCCATACTGGAGATGTTTTCCTTGACTTTTTCCTGCATCCCAAGGCCCAAGGAAACCATGGCAATGACAGCACCGACACCGATGATGATGCCCAGCATGGTAAGAAAAGTCCGGAGCTTATTGGAAAGCATGCCTTCGAAGGCCATCTTGATGCATTCCTTCAGCATATCATTCCCTCCGTTCATCCTTGATGAGCTTCCCATCCCGGATGGTCAGGATGCGCTGCGTCATATCAGCCAGTTCCGGTTCATGAGTAACCATGATGACGGTCTTGCCCATATGGTTCAATTTTTCAAAGATATCTATGATTTCCAAGGTTGATTTGGTATCAAGGTTTCCTGTCGGTTCATCGGCCATGATGATAGCCGGGTCATTGATGAGCGCCCGCGCAATGGCGACACGCTGACGCTGCCCACCGCTCATCTCATTGGGTTTATGGTAAAGCCGCGCGCCGAGCCCCACTTCAGTAAGGGCCTTCTCGGCCCGCTCGGTCCTCTCCTTGAGATCGACCCCAGCGTAGATCAGGGGAAGAGCCACATTGTCTACAGCCGACAGGCGGGACAGGAGATTGAAGCTCTGGAACACAAAGCCAATGCGGGCATTGCGCGTATGGGCCAGTTCATCATCTGTATAACGGGCAATATTCTTACCTTCGAGGATATACTCCCCCGATGTCGGGCGGTCAAGACAGCCCAAGACATTCATCAACGTCGACTTCCCGCTTCCTGAAGGCCCTACGATGGAAGTAAATTTACCCTTTTCGAAACTGACAGTAAGATGGTTCAGGGCATAAACCGTCGTATCCCCCATCGCATAACTTTTTACAATATCCTTTAGTTCAATGACGTTCATGGATTCGCTTTCCTCCCTTCATCAAATGGGAGGACCTCCGCGCTGCTGCGTCTTAACGGTCACAGTCTTGACTTCAAGTTCATCGCCCTCCTCAAGGTCACCGCTCACCGCAATCCGGTCTTCACCCTGCATAAGGACCTTGACGTCCACTTCCCGTGCTGTGCCCGACGCCCGATCAAGGACCTTCACATACTTTCTGTCCCCGCTGGTAAAGAGGCATTTGGAAGAAATGGAAAGGGCATCATCCACTTCCCCGATGATGACATTGGCCCGTGCCGTCATGGTCGGAAGGAGCTTGTTGTCCACATTGTCAACATCGACATAGCAAGTATAGTAATTGACATTGTTAGTTGTCGTCGCACTTCGGCTGATGAGGGAAATGATTCCCTTAAACGTTTCATCAGGATAGGCATCAACGGTAAACTCAACTGTCTGGCCGTCCTTGATCTGGCCAATATCGGATTCATCGACCATGAGCTCAATCTGCATCTTATCCAAGGTCGCTACATTCATGATGACCTGCGGCGTCGAAACACCGGGCGATACCGTCTGTCCTACAGGAGTCGGTTTGCCAATGACATACCCGTCAATCGGGGACGTAATGATCGTATCGTTGGTATTTGAAACAGCCTGTTCATAGTCTGCCTTGGCATAATCATAATTGGCCTTGGCCGTATCAAAGACGCTCTGGGAAATGGCGCCTTCCTCGAGAAGCTGCGCATCCCGCCGATAAGTGGCTTCCCGGTCTGACAGAGTAGCTTCTTTCATCACCTGGGTCTTCATCAGGGACGTATCATCAAGTTTCAAGAGCGGCTGTCCTGCCGTAACATGCTGATTTTCCTTGACATAGACCGCAACGATACGACCCGTAATCTTCGAGTTGATTTCAACATTGTCTTGGGCACTCAGTGCGCCTGTAGCCGAAACAGTCTGGCGTACTGTTTCCCGGCTCACCGTGTCCGTACGGATCTGTGCCAAAGCCTCTTTGGCTTTCTTGTCCTTGTACCAGAGGCCGCCAGCTGCCGCGGCTGCCAAAAGAACGGCCAAACAGCCGACAAGGATACGATGTTTCTTCAAAAAATCCACGTTATTCCCCACCTCATTTACTGTAAGCGGAAGGAACCCTTGGACCAAGGCTCCTCCCGGCAGGAAAAAGGTCCTGCTCCCCACTCCACATACTGGGTTTATGATAACAATCCTTCATGAAGAAATCATGAAGGATTGTAAAAGATTCCGTTACGAACGGATCTGTCCATTTCCACAAATCAGGTATTTGGTTGTCGTCAGCTCCGGCAGGGCCATAGGGCCGCGAGCATGGAGTTTCTGCGTACTGATGCCGATTTCCGCGCCAAACCCGAATTGGAACCCGTCCGTAAACCGTGTCGATGCATTCACGTAGACGCAGGCCGCATCAACCACTTGCTGGAAGCGGCGGGCTGTTTCGTAATCGTCTGTCACAATGGCTTCAGAGTGCCCCGTTCCATAGCGGCGAATATGGGCAACCGCTTCTTCCATGGAATCAACGATACGGATGCTCAGGCGAAGGTCATTGTATTCCGTGGCCCAATCTTCATCGGTAGCAGGAATCATGCCTTTTTCATAAGCCAAGGCCCGATCATCACCAATCATCGTCACATGAGCCTTTTGATAAGCTTTCACCATAGCCGGCATAAAGGCATCCGCAATTTCCTTATGGACAAGAAGCGTTTCCATGGAATTGCATGTACTGGGCCGATTGACCTTGGCATTGAGGGCAATGGAAACGGCCATAGCCACATCGGCCTTTTTATCCACATAAGTATGGCAGACACCGGATCCGGTTTCGATAACAGGCACCGAGGCGCCGCTTACAACCGTGCGGATAAGTCCTGCACCGCCGCGGGGAATGACCACATCGACAAGACCGTCGAGATGGATCAGTTCCGTGACCGCTTCCCGCTCTGGAATATTGATAAACTGGACGGCGCCTTCGGGAAGACCGGCCTTGCGGCCTGCTGCAATGAGGGCATCGCTTACAGCCTTATTGGAATGGAGGGCTTCCCGGCCCCCCTTCAAGATCACGGCATTACCGCTTTTCACGCAGAGTGCGATGGCATCGGCCGTCACATTGGGGCGAGCTTCATAAATGATGCCAATCAGTCCCAGAGGGACGGTAACCTTTGTGATTGTAAGGCCATTGGAAAGCGTCCGTCCGCTCAGGACTTTTCCCACGGGGTCCTCAAGGTCTGCAACCTGCCGAATGCCTTCGGCCATCTGGGCCAGCCGCTCATGCGTGAGCAGCAGCCGATCCAGGAAGGAATCCTTAAGCCCGCCTTGACGTCCATTTTCCATATCAGTGGCATTGGCAGCAAGGATTGCCCTTTCTTCTGCCATGAGTCCTTCAGCCATGGCAAGAAGGATCTTATTTTTTACATCCGCACACAAAAGGCCAAGAGTAACAGAAGCCTCTTTTGCTCCTTCAGCCTGCATCCGGACCATTCCCTGTTCGTACACGGTCACGCCTCCTTACATGATGACGAGATTATCTCGGTGGATGACTTCATCCGTATGGATATAGCCCAGAACTGATTCCACATCGCCCGTCTTTTTCCCAAGGATCTTACGGATCTCCTGGGCATCGTAGTTTACAAGTCCCCGAGCCAGTTCATGTCCCTTTTCATCAGCCACGCTAACAGTCACGCCGCTTTCAAAGTCCCCTCTGACAGCCTTGATGCCGACCGGAAGAATGCTGCAGCTGCCTTTTTGCTTGAGGGCCTTTTCAAGGCCAGCATCGACAATGAGCGCACCCTCCACCTTAGCGCCAAAAGCCAGCCACTGTTTCCGGGCCTGGAGATGAGAAATATGGGGAACAAAAAGGGTCCCCACGGCATCTCCCCGAAGGATCTGGCGCAGCACCTCCGGGTCTTCCCCGGAAGCAATGACAAGGGCAATCCCCGAAGAATTGGCGACCTTTGCCGCTTGAATTTTCGTAATCATCCCGCCAGTCCCATTCTTGGAACCAGCACCGCCGGCCATGGCTTCCAGTTCCGGAGTGATTTCGGGCACCTCCGAAATGAGGCGGGCATCAGGATGGCTCTGAGGATTGGCAGTATAAAGACCGTCCACATCAGAAAGAAGGATATCGACATCAGCGTCGACGATTCCGGCTACCAAGGCGGAAAGATTGTCATTGTCACCAATCTTGAACTCATCAATAGCGACAACGTCGTTTTCATTGACAACCGGAATGACGCCCCATTCAAGCAGTTTTTGGAAGGTATTGCGGGAATTGGCATAATGATGGCGGTCAAGCGTGTCCGCACGGGTCAGGAGGACCTGGGCCACGGTCTGGCCATACTCGGCAAAAAGCCGCTCATAAATATGCATCAAAATACCCTGTCCCACGGCGGCGCAGG
Organism: Acidaminococcus sp. AM33-14BH; assembly: GCF_003603525.1. NCBI lineage: Bacteria > Bacillati > Bacillota > Negativicutes > Acidaminococcales > Acidaminococcaceae > Acidaminococcus > Acidaminococcus sp. AM33-14BH. Next base: position 115,698 of record NZ_QTNG01000002.1, read on the forward strand.
CCTGTTTACCTGGCATGTCCTTGGGCTTTCCCTCAAATTTTAGGCGGCCAACGCCAACAGCACCGGCACCGCTGGAAACAAGGATCATTTCATGGCCGCTGTTCTGCAGATCCGCCATAATCCTTGCCAGCTTTTCAATCTTTTCGTAATTGACCTTGCCATTGGGGTAGGTAATGGTACTCGAACCTACCTTGATGACAATCCGTTTTGCCTTTGCCAGTTTTTCCCTTTCCATCTGCTCACCTTCCTATTCCTACTCGTTTGGGATACCTGCGTTGGGGACCCTCAGTAACGATCCTCAAACTCAAAGATCATGTCACCGATCTTGACTGACTGTCCTTCTTCAATGCCCTTTTCCTTCAGGGCCTTTTCAATGCCGAGACGGCGCCAGATGAGCTGGAACCGGTACACCGCTTCTTCGTTATCAAAATTGGTCATGGCCACAAGGCGCTCAATGTTCTTGCCCTTGACTTCAAAATCAGCGTCCTCTGCATCCGTAAGGATCTCAAATGAATCGGGATCCACTTCCTTGAGGTGCCCCACTTCCAGCATCTCCTCGTCCCGCGGGGCCTTTTGAAGCATTTCAAAAGCCTTATACATGACGGTACGCAATCCATCACCCGTTGCAGCTGATGCTTTCATGATGGGATAGCCCTTTTCCGTAACATATTTTTCCAAGGCAGGATAATTTTCTTCTGCTCCAGGCAAATCCATCTTATTGGCAACGACAAGTTGGGGCCGTTTGACCAGTTTGTCACTGTAAAGGGCCAATTCCTCATTGATTTTCTTGAAATCTTCCACAGGGTCACGTCCTTCACTGCCGCTTGTATCGACAATATGAAGGATGACCCGCGTCCGTTCTATATGACGCAGGAAGTCATGCCCCAGACCGACCCCTTTGCTGGCCCCATCAATAAGTCCAGGCAGATCGGCAAGGACAAATGAGTTTTCCTCATCAAGGCGCACCACGCCAAGGACAGGAGTCAGCGTCGTAAAATGATAGGCCGCAACCTCTGGTCGTGCCGCTGAAACACGGGCAACAATGCTTGATTTGCCCACACTGGGATAGCCCACCATACCGACATCGGCCAATAGTTTCAGCTCTAGGCGCAGCCAACCTTTAGTCCCCGGCTCACCTTTTTCCGCGAAGGTCACGCCCTGTTTGGTACTTGTCACATAGCAGGCATTGCCTTTACCGCCGCGTCCGCCCTTAGCAGCAAGGAAACGGTCCCCTTCGTGGGAAAGGTCCGCCAAGACGACCCCCGTTGCATCATCAATGACAACAGTGCCCATCGGTACCTTGACTTCCACATCGGGAGCCTTGGGACCTGTGCAGTTTTTGGCCGAACCATTGCCGCCGCGGGAAGCAACAAATTTTCGTTTATAGCGAAAATCAACAAGGGTATTGAGATCCTTATAGGCTACCAGATAAACACTCCCACCGCGTCCGCCGTTACCGCCGTCAGGACCGCCGTGAGCGACAAATTTCTCACGCCGAAAACTGGAAGCTCCGTCGCCGCCGCTTCCTGCTTCTACATAGATCCTAGCTTTATCCGTAAATAACATGATTGTATCCTTCCTAAAAACATAAAAATAATGGAAATGTAGGGTTTTATTATACAATAAAGCCAGTAAAATTACCACGAGGAGCCCCTTTTCCCTATGAAATACGGGCCTAGGCGCATAGCAAGTAACAAAAGAAACAAAAGGCCAAGAAAACGGCTTGCCGATAAAAAACAGGGAACCCTTTGCAAGGGAATACTGACCCAGGAAAATATTTTAAAAAAAGCGTTGACAAAAATAAGACCATCGAGTACAATAATGACTGTTCGGTTATGACTCCGTAGCTCAGCTGGATAGAGCGTTTGGCTACGAACCAAAAGGTCGAGTGTTCGAATCACTCCGGGGCCACCAATTGAATTCAGCCGTGGAACAGACGTTCCACGGTTTTTTATTGTCCTTTTCGAAGGTTCCCAATTGACAAAAGGGGCAGGCTGGCTATACTATACTCTTGTTAGGTATAACTAACTTTTCTTGCAATCTAAAGAAGGAGTGACCCTTATGGTAAAAAACATCATCCATATTGAAGGCATGTCCTGTGGGATGTGCGAAGCCCATATTGCCGATACGATTCGGCACGCTTTCCCCCATGCCGCCCACGTATCAGCTTCCCGTTCCAAGAAAGAAGCCACTTTTGTGACAGAAACCCCTGTCGAGGAAGCCGTGATCAAAAAGGCCATTGATGAGACAGGCTACACCTATAAAGGCATGAAGACCGAGCCTTATGAAAAGAAAGGCTTCTTCTCCCGCCTTTTTGGCTAAGCCATGAATGGTTCTGTTTTCTGGGGCGTCATCATCCCCTTTATGGGAACAAGCCTCGGCGCCTGCTTCGTTTTTTTCCTGAAAAAAGGACTCAGCGAAAAAGTAAACCGGGCGCTCACGGGATTTGCGGCCGGGGTCATGACGGCGGCTTCTTTCTGGAGCCTTCTCGCACCGGCTCTGGAATTTTCACAAGCCCTCGGCCGCTGGGCCTTTCTGCCAAGCTTCATTGGCTTTTGGATTGGGGTCTTCTTTCTTCTTATCCTAGATCATGCCATCCCCCATCTGCACCAGATGAGTACGGAACCGGAAGGCCCTGTGACAAAACTCGATAAGACTCTCCTCATGCTCCTTGCCGTCACGATTCACAACATTCCGGAAGGAATGGCGGTTGGTGTCGTCTACGCCGGTTATGCAAGCGGCAATTCCCTCATTTCCCTGTCCGCGGCCCTCGCCCTTTCCCTCGGGATTGCCATCCAGAACGTACCGGAAGGGGCCATCATTTCCATGCCCCTTTACGAACGAGGCTGGAGCCTTAAAAAAGCGGCTTTCTACGGTATCCTCTCGGGCATTGTTGAACCCATCGGCGCGGTTCTAACCATTTACTTTGCCACGCAGATCATTCCTCTCATGCCTTATTTCTTGAGCTTTGCCGCCGGTGCCATGCTCTATGTCGTCGTCGAAGAGCTCATTCCGGAAATGAGCCAAGGCCACCACTCTGACATTGGTGTCCTATGCTTTTCCTTAGGATTTTCCGTCATGATGGTCCTTGACGTCGCCTTGTCCTGATAATCCTCTTTTCTTACTCGGAGCAAAAATCAATCCGATTCGCTGCCATTACGTGCCCCCACTGCTTAAGAATGGAAACAATGCCGTAAAAAAAGAGGCTGTAAAAAGTGCACCGTTCATTTTTCACAACCTCTTTTTGTTGCATAACTTTTATTTTTGCAGTAAAATAACAAAAACTCCCTGCGTACAAGGACCCCCAAGTACTAAGGCAGTGAATGGACCGATTCTGTTTGCATGCCTTTTTGGCATGCTTTTTTTGTGCCCACACCACTGTTTGGGAAATCAACCATCCAAAGGAGAGAATCATCCACTATGACCATTCCCTACAACCCCGCCTCCTCGAAAGCTGATGAATTCATTAACCACGAGGAAATCATGGAAACCCTCGCCTATGCTGACGAAAAGAGTCAAGACAAGGAATTCTGCCTGTCCCTTGTTGAAAAAGCCAGCCACCTGAAAGGCCTGAGCCATCGGGAAGCCTCCGTGCTCCTTAAGAGCGAGGACTCGGACGTGACGGAAGCCATCTATGACCTTGCCCGTAAGATCAAGGATAAGATCTATGGTCAGCGCATCGTCCTATTTGCGCCCCTTTATCTTTCAAACTACTGTATCAATGGGTGTGTCTACTGTCCCTATCATGCCAAGAACCGACACATCGCCCGGAAGAAACTGACGCAGGAAGAAATTGTCCGGGAAGTGACGGCCCTGCAGGATATGGGGCACAAGCGCCTGGCCCTTGAAACAGGCGAGGACCCTGTCAACAATCCGATTGAATACGTTCTTGAAAGTATCCATACTATTTACAGTATCAAACATAAAAACGGGGCTATTCGCCGCGTCAATGTCAACATCGCCGCGACAACCGTGGAAAATTACCGTAAGCTCAAAGAAGCAGGCATTGGCACCTATATCCTCTTCCAGGAAACCTACCATCGGAAAAATTACGAAATCCTGCATCCCCATGGACCCAAGCATGACTATGCTTATCACACGGAAGCCATGGACCGTGCCATGACAGGGGGGATTGACGACGTTGGAGTCGGTGTCCTTTATGGACTCAACAACTATCGGTATGACTTTGCCGGCCTTCTCATGCATAAGGAACACCTGGAAGCCGTCTTCGGTGTTGGCCCCCACACCATCAGCGTTCCCCGCATTCGTCCGGCTGATGATATTTCCGTGGATGCGTTCCCCAACTCCATTTCCGATGACCTCTTCAAAAAAATCATTGCCATCCTTCGTATCACGGTTCCCTATACAGGTATCATCATATCGACCCGTGAATCTGCCAAAACCCGTGCTTCCGTCATCGAAGTCGGGGTTTCCCAGATCAGCGGGGCTTCCCGTACGAGTGTCGGCGGTTATGCCGAAGAAGAGGAAGAAGATTCTGCCCAGTTTGAAGTGAACGACAATCGAACTTTGGATGAAGTCATCAACTGGCTCCTGACGGACGGGTACATCCCGAGCTTCTGTACGGCCTGCTACCGAGCCGGTCGAACAGGAGATCGCTTCATGTCCCTTGCCAAGACAGGGGAAATCTCCAACTGTTGCCAGCCAAATGCCCTCCTTACGCTGAAAGAGTATCTTGTAGACTACGCCTCGGATGATACTCGCAAAAAGGGAGAAGACGTCATTGCAAAGGAGCTGGATAAGATTCCCAATCCCCAGGTTCGGAGTACCTGCCAAGCTTACCTAGATAAAATCATTCACGGGGAAAGAGATTTCCGCTTCTAATATTTTGTAATAAATATTACATAATAATTTCTTATTTTCGTTGTCTTTGCGTCAAATTCGTGAAATTCTCAGCTTTTCATAGTTCCTTCATCTTTCTTATCGTATAATAATTACATGTGATTTGAGAGGAGTGTATATCCATGAACATGAAAAAATATGCTGTAACCGCGGCTGTTGCTGCTGTTCTTTCCGGTACCTTTGCTGGCACCGTCCCCGCCTTTGCTGCTGGCGTTTCTACTACGATTGCAGCCAAACAGACGGCTGTAACAAACGCCCAGAAAGTCGTTCCTGCAGCGGCCAAACTTGTCAGTGCCAAGACTGATGACAATGAATTCGAGCTGGAATTCCTGGATCCTGACACCTTGGAACGCTATGAAGTCGAAGTCGATCGAGCCACCCAGAAAGTCAAGGAAGTCGAAGTCAAGAGCTCCAACTATCCTGGCAGTGTCACCGTTTCGAAGACGGAAGAAGACGTCAAGGAAGCCATCAAGGCTCGTTATGCTGACGCCCGCAACATCGTCGTCACGAAAAAAACCGATGATAAGGATGGCACCCCCTTTGTTGTCTACAAAGCCACCTTTGAAACCGATGCCTTTACGGGAGAAGCCCTGCTGAACCCGGCAACCTGCTACATTGGCTATCAGGAACTGACCTACAAATAAGTCAAACCTAAAAATGGCTGCTCTATTGGGCAGTCATTTTTATTTGTCCAAAAACCCATTCCCAGATAGACAAAAACGTACCCGTGGAAATCCATGAGTACGTTTCTTTGTTACCAGCTACGACTGGAACCGCCGCCCCCACCGGAGCCGCCGCCAAAACTGCCTCCACCGAAGCCGCCGCCCCCGCCAAAGCCACCGCCGCGGCCACCGCCGCGAAAGAAGAAAAGGTAGAGCAAGGTTCGGAAGATGGCACCGCCAAAGAGCAGGCGGTCCACCAAAAAGAGCAGCACAATACCCCCAAAAAGGATAAGCCGCGTCAAAAAAGGCAGACCTTCCGATTGTTCCTGGGGCTGGGGCTGGCTCGTTCCTTCTACGGGAAGGTCCTTGACACTCAGGCCATAGCCTTTCGCCACGGTCTGGAGGACGGCGGAATAGCCGTTCAGGATTCCTTCGTCATAATTACCCTTACGGAAGGAAGGCAGCATGTACTGATCCTGGATTCGCCCTGTGAGGCCGTCAGGAAGGACGCCTTCCAGACCATAGCCCACTTCAATGCGGCTCTTTCGGTCCTTGGTGGCTACAAGAAGGAGAACGCCATTATTTTCTTTTTTATCGCCAATGCCCCATTCGCGCAGAACAGAAAGCCCATAGTCTTCTATGCTTTCCCCGTCAAGGGTCGGCACGGTAAGGACAACGACCTGTGTCTTGGTCCTTTTGGCAAGGGCGGAACTATAGGCGAGGATGATCTGTTTCGTCCGACTGGAAAGGACGCCTGCCTCATCGACGACATAAATATCCCGCGCCGGTTTGGGCGGAATCCCGGCGGCCTGCCCCAAACCCCAAGGCAGGAAAAAAATCACCTGGAGGACAAGGAGCAGCCATAAGAGTTTCTTTTTCATGGGAATGTCTCCTTCCCTCGATGACCTTAGAACTTCACCTGCGGAACCGTCTTGGCCCCTTCATCAGCCTTGAAATAATCCCGGTCCGTAAAACCAAACATACCAGCAAGGATGTTTGTCGGGAAGGATTTGATCTTGGCATTGAAGGTCTGGACGGACTGGTTGTAGTCACGGCGGGCTACAGCAATGCGGTTTTCCGTCCCTGCCAATTCATCCTGGAGCTGAAGGAAGTTCGTATTGCTCTTAAGGTCCGGATAGTTTTCAGCAATGGCAAGAAGACGGGACAGGGCCCCATCGAGTTCTCCGCTTGCTGCCGCGGCATCAGAGACATTCCGCGCACCGGCCAGTTTAGCCCGAGCATTTGCCACATCGGCATAGACCTGCGTCTCATGAGCGGCATAGCCCTTAACCGTATTCACAAGGTTGGGAATGAGATCATTGCGGCGCTGGAGCTGGTTTTCTACTTGGCTCCACTGGCCCGTTACCTGTTCATTGGCACTGACAAGCCCATTGTAACTACCCATCAAGGTGCCCCCGATAAGGACGACAACAGCAAGAAGGACAAGCAAGATTTTTTTCATAGGTTTCCCACACTTTCTAATTGAGTTGAAAAAAGCATACCCCGTATGGGTACATTTCGATTGTAGCGGATTTTGCCCGTTCCTGTCAAGTGACGTTCATGTGACAAACCTCCTCGGCTTGTTAGGCCCAGGAGGTTTCTTGGTCATCAATCGGCTATATTTGCAAAATAATCGCGTACCGCCCCTTCATCAAGTTCTTTTCCAATAAGAGTGACATTCGCGCCTTCCTGCGGGGAAAAGCCGGAAATCATCCAGTGGTCTTCCACGAGGTCAAAGCGGACCCAGTCCCCTCCGCAGGGAAGATACCCCTTGGCCCGGGGAATCCTGCCAAAAGCTCCTTTGGTCACAAGGTCCAAAAAGCGCATGAGATAAAGAGGATGGCGTACAAAAACGTCCGTCAAGGTAACCGTTTCCACAGGATTTTCCTCGTGATGGCAGTCCTCATGAGTGTGTCCAGGGCCATGACTGTGGTGAGCTTCTTCCCCTTTTTCCCCGCAGGTCCCAGGATTTTCTTTTTTCCGCTGCCGCTCCAAACGGCGCCGAAAAAAAGCGTCCGGCAGGGCCGTGTAGTCGCCTGTTATAATTTCTGCCTCGGGAGAAAGCTCATGGAGGGCCTTGTGGAAGCGGGCAATCTCGCTTTCTTCCAGATGCTCTGATTTTGAGAGGATGAGGACGGAGGCATGGCGAATCTGTTCCAAGCGAAGATCACTGAAGCGGTCCTTTTCCATAAAGAAGGTCGTTGCGTCCACAATCGTTATGGGAGGCAGGAGGTCGATGGCGTCATAGAAAAGCCCTTCGATGGCTGCCATGAGGATGCTGAGTCTAGCCGCTCCTGTGGGCTCGACGATGAGGACTTCCGGGTCCAGGGCGGAAAGGATGGTCATGAGGTTTGTGAGAAAATCAGCTTTTCCCGTACAGCAGACGCAGTTTTCCGTCATTTCATAGACGTTCAGGCTCCGTTCCCCCTCCTGGAGGACCTTGACATCGATATCCGTTTCGCCAATTTCATTTTCAAAAATGACAAAATCCACATCAAGGAGGGTGTCCGTCATATGGCGGATAAAGGAGGTTTTTCCAGCGCCGAGGAATCCGGATACAATAAGGACTTTCATGATAGCCTCCTGGATGGAAAAAGGAGGGCCCCATCCCCTCCCCTTTGCTGCTTATTATTTCCAAATGACGACCGGTTTGATGAGATCCCGCGGTTTATCGCGCATCATAAAGAGCGCTTCTTCGACGTGATCCATGCCTTCAAAGACGTGGGTGACTTCCTTATGGAGATCGAGGCGACCGCTCGTGACAAGGCTCGCCAGTTTTTCCATGCGCAGCCGTCCGCCCGGCATGAGACCGCCGGAAATGGTCTTGTTCGACATGCCAGCGCCCCATTCCACGCGAGGGATCTTGACATAGTCTCCGGAACCGAGGTAGTTAACGTTGCCAATCCGTCCGCCTGGCTTCAGGCACTTGATGGCTTCGCTGAAGGTATCCACGTTGCCGCCGGCAATGCAGACGCGGTCCACACCGGCGCCATTTGTCCGTTCCAAGACCTGTGCAAAGATGGGGCCATCCTTGTAGCTGATAAATTCATCAGCCCCATAAGCTTTGGCCACTTCCATACAGACAGGACGCGTCCCCACCGCCATGATACGGCTGGCCCCTCTCAGGGCGCAGGCACGGACCGCCATGAGGCCCACAGGACCAATACCGATGACAAGGACCGTATCGCCAAACTGGACATCAGCCTGTTCGACGGCGTGGAAGCCCGTCGGAACCATATCAGACATGATGCATGCGTCAACAGGATCCATGCCCTCCGGCAGATGGGCCAGGTTGCCATCCGCATCATTGACATGGAAGAAATCAGCAAAGACACCATCTTTATAATTGGAGAATTTCCAACCGCCGAGCATACCGCCTGAATGCTGCTGCCACCCAGCCTGGGCAGCGGCGGAACTCCAATCCGGCGTAATGGCCGGAACAAGGACCCGGTCCCCCGGCTTGAAATCCTTGACCAAGCTGCCCACTTCTACAACTTCAGCGCAGCATTCATGGCCCAAGATCATGTTGTGCCGTTCGCCAATGGCTCCGGACCATAAGGTGTGAACATCGGAAGAACAGATGGCAACCGCGATAGGGCGGCAAATCGCATCAAGAGGACCGCAGACAGGCCGTTCTTTTTCGATCCATCCGGATTCACCGATTTTCAACATAGCATATCCTTTCATGGGAGCACCTCCTTGCTGTCGTAAAGTTCTTATAATTATCGATTTTATCAATTGTTGCTTTTATTATTACAGATACATCAGGTTCCGTCAATGACAAAAATCCGCACGCCCCAACAAGGTTTCATCGACGTTCCGCGGTCCTTACTTTTCGCGGGACATCAAAGACCTCCCACGTACGGAAACTGTACGTAAGAGGTCTTTGATCAACATAATCAGCGGTGGCGCCGATAGAAATCATCCATGAAAGCAGCCAAGGTTTCGCATCCTTCCTGCGGCATGGCATTATACATAGAAGCCCGGATTCCTCCGGAAACGCGGTGCCCTTTAAGGCCCACCATCCCATTTTGGGCGGCGCTTTCCACAAAAAGGGCTTCCAGCTCCGACGTGGGCAGATTAAAGGTCGCATTCATGAGGGACCGACTATCCTTCTGGGCCCGACCTACATAAAAGTCAGGATAAGCGTCGATTACATCATAAACGATCTTGCTCTTTCTGGCATTGCGGACCGCCATAGCTTCCAGCCCCCCTTGTGCAAGGAGCCATTTGGCCACAAGACCGACGATATAGATTCCGTAGACAGGCGGCGTATTATAGGTCGAATCATGATCCATGAACGTCTCGTAGTTCAGCATAAGGGGAAGGCGGCTGTCCCTTCCGCGCAGGAAGCTCTTTTTCCCTATAACGACAGTCACGCCGGCAGGTCCAATATTTTTCTGGGCCCCGCCATAAACGAGGGAGAAGCGATCCATAGGGACAGGACGGCTCAGGAAATCGGATGAAAAATCTGCAATAAGGGGCACATGTCCCGTCTCAGGATATTCATGATATTCTGTTCCATAGACCGTGTTGTTGGAATTGATATAAAGGTATGCCGCCTGATGAGGCATCTGGATCTCGCCCTTTTTGGGCACCCGATCATAACCGGTGCTGCGGCTTGAATAGGCAACGGCCGTTTCTCCAATCTTGTCCGCTTCCAACATGGCTTTATGGGCAAAATTGCCCGTGTCGGCATAGGCACCGACTTTCCCTGGCATCAGGAAGTTCATAGGGATCATGGAAAACTGCAGCGTACCGCCTCCACCCATAAACATGACGCTCCAATTATCATCCAGATGCAAAAGGGTCTTGATATCTTTCTGTGCTTCATGGTTGATGTCTTCAAAAAGATCAGAGCGATGACTAATTTCCATAACAGACATACCACTTCCCTTATAATCAAGCAGTTCTGCTTGGGCCTGTTCCAATACAGGCAGCGGGAGCATGGAGGGTCCTGCACCAAAATTAAAGATTCTTCCCATCTTGTTCATCTCCTATCAAATGAATGGTCATGGCATCCCGCAGTTTTGGCTCGAACCAAGTTGATTTGGGCGGCATGATCAGTCCCGCGTCGGCAACGCGGATGAGTTCTTCCATAGTCGTTGGATACATGGCAATCGCAGCCATAAAGGCGCCGCTGTCTACGGCATCCATAAGACCTTTCAGCCCTCGGATACCGCCCATGAAATCAAGACGGGGATCCTTTCGAGGATCCTTGATGCCCAAGATTGCCGAAAGGAGAAGGTCCTGGAGGATGCTGGTATCTAGGCTCTTAATGGGGTCAGCGGCATCATACGTGCCTTCTTTGGCCGTGAGACGCCGCCATTTGCCGCCAAGATAGAGGCAAAATGTATGGGGAACAGATGGTTCAGCAGGCCGTGTCAGGTCCTCCACGTCAAAAGAAACACTCACTTTCTTCAGGAAATCTTCCGCCGTAAGTCCGCCCAAGTCGCGAATCAAACGATGATAAGGCAGGATATGAAGCATGGATGACGGAAAGATAACTGACAGGACATAATTGTATTCCTCGGTTCCCGTCTGACCTTTTCGAGCGCCCAATTGCTTGGCGACTTGATAGGCTGCTTCACAGCGATGATGGCCATCGGCTATATAAAGCTGCGGGACCTGCCTAAAAAGACGAGTCACTTCCTGGACCTTCAGCGGTTCATTCATGATATACAGGGTATGACGAACTTCATCTTCTCCGGTAAAGTCATAGGTCGGCGTATGGTTTCCCATATAGTCCAACAGGAAAGCAGAAAGCTGTCCTTTGCTCTTGTAAGCAAGAAAAACAGGTCCCGTTTGGGCCTTGGTCGCTAGGATATGCTGAACCCGATCCCGTTCTTTCTTTTCCCGCGTAAGTTCATGTTTGCGGATGACCTTGTCTTCATATTCCTTAAGTGAAGCGACTGCCACAAGGCCGATCTGGATATAAGGACCCATTTGCTGCCGATAAATATAGTAGCAGGGTGTCGAATCTTGGATCATCTCCCCACGACTGATATACGTCTCCAGGTTTTCCCTTGCTTTTTCATAAACCTGGGGATCATCCTCCGCAATAGATTCCGGCAAAGCCGCATCTGAACGGGTCACTTGCAAAAAGCTCAAGGGATTTTGGCGAAGCATGTCCCGGGCTTCTTTTTGATTCATCACATCATAAGGCAATTCAGCAATCTTACAAATGAGTTCCGGAATGGGGCGCAGAGCCCGAAACGGTCTGATTTCTGCCATATTATCTTCACTCCTATTCTTTAGCGGTCAAGAAAGAGGATAGGGTCTAATTAAAGGAATCCTAGGCTCTATCCGAATAATTCAGGTTCTTTTTGCAAAAATATCCGACAAAGATATTATAGCATAAGAGGAACTTTTCCTTCAAAAGACCTTTCAATAATTAACTTATTAAATATAATTCATTTATTTTTTTAATGCAAGTAAAATTTTTTTTGTATTTCTTAGACCACACAGATTTCCTTCCTCTCAAACAAAATCGTAAAGTGTTTCATTCGCTTTGTTTTTCTGCTCATGTATTCCAAAAAGGCCTACCCATTCTCATAGGCTACACGGTCCTGGGGTTCGCCTGCAGCAGGCTTGATCAAAAAGCAGGACTCATGCCGGCGACCCTCTTTGCCATGAGGATCCCTATCTATGGCGACAGTCCCGAGTTCATTGGTATGGCCATGATGATGGGGCTTCCTTCTTATCCATCATTTTGACGGTCTTTGTCACCAGTCTTCGAAACGCTTTGTTTACATCAGTCCTGGCCCCCTATGTTCGCAAGAAAAGCGGGATCTTTCCCCCCTTTTTGCTTATGGACTGACGGATGAATGCTTTGCCTTCAACCTAGTAGCTGTTAAGGGTAATGAAGACGGATCACCGGAGGAGGACCAAACAATCAACCTCATCAGTATGCTGGACCGGTCCATTTCCAGTTCCTTAGGCTACTATTTAGGGATCTTTCTCCAACTTGTGCCTGGCCCTTGTTTCCTATATCCTTACGGCCATGTTCCTTGGCATCGGGTCAAACTATGTGGGTTCACGGATCCTTGTCACGGCAGGCATTGCCTCCGGTCTCATATCTGTCTTTTTTCAACGTTCATTCCCTTCAAGCTGCACATCGTTCTGACAAACCTAACAGCCTCCATTTCCTTCACTGTCCTTACTAGGAAAAAGGAGGCACGCCATGAATGATTTTTGGGAATCCTTCCGTCTTGCTAATAGCTACACAATACCTATGCAATGGGTGCCATCTTTGCCATGGCCCTTGCCACGTTCCTGCCCCGCTTCTTTCCTATGGTACTGCTCAAAACCCGCACACTTCCCCTTTGATCTACCAAGTGGCTCCATTTTGTCCCGCTTGCCATTTTGGGATTTTGGTTTTCCCCGATCTTTTATTAAAAGATGGAGCGATCTATCTTTCCCTTGACAATATTCCCCTGTTAACGACCCTCTTCATTGCTCCCATCGTCATTCGGGCAAAGTCCTTGGGAGCTGCTACCATCTGCGGTGGTACGGTCTATTATATCCTGCAGGAATGGCTATAAGATAACTCAAAAGGCTATGAAGATGCAATGACACCTTCATAGCCTTTTGAGTTATGACTTCAGCATACGTCCTTTTTGTTCCAGGTTCCTGACGGTCTTAAGCAGTGTATCCCGGATGCGGGAAAGACCAATTGTTTCAAGGCGCGCTTCCGGCCCGGATAGACTGATGACATATCCCTTCTGTCCCAAATGAAGGGGCACAGCTACAGCCGCCACGCCTTCGTCAACTTCGCCCCGGGAAACAGCATAGCCATCCTGGAGAATAGCAAGGAGCTGATTTTTGAGGATCCGCTGCTTGGTCTTTTCTGTAAAGAGCTCCCCAATGAGCGTATCCCGAAGGCTTTCATCCTGCATAGCAAGAAGCATCTTACCCGACGCACCAATATGAAGGGGCACGATATACCCCTTATGGCCCATGACAGAAAGGCGGTGCCGGGACTGAACCATATCCACGCAGACACCTTGGTGCCCAAGAAGCGTCGAAACGACAACGGTCTCATTAAAGCAATCGGACAAATCGTTCAGGGCTTCTGTAATGAGGTCCTTTACGGTATTGTGAACAGAAACAGCGGAGGCGACCATGAGGATTCCCGTTCCGAGTCTGTATTGACCGCTTTTTTCGGACTGTTCAATCCAGCCGGCATGCTGCAGGGTTCGCAGAATCCGATATACAGTCGTCTTATGCAGGGAAAGGGCCCTGCTGATTCCCGTAAGGGACAGGGATTCCCGACGCTGGGCCGCATAAAGTTCAAGAATCCTGACTGCATGCAGTACCGAATTGACATAAGGGGAAGAAGATTGATCCACCATGAGCAGGCTCCTTTCCAAATAAATCATGATTTTTCCTCATTATAGGAAATCGTCATTTGTCTTGTCAATGATTTTGTTTCATTATAGTGTCTATATTGCAAAATCGTGTCCAATTTCATTGACTTCCCCTGCGCCACTTCCTATAATGAGAGCACAGCAAAAGAAAGACCTGCGATGCAGTTAAAAGGAGCATGATGAAATATGGATAACTATAGCCTTCAAAAACCTCTCAATATGGCCCCTACAGGGATTGCGACCTTTGCAAAAAGTGACCTGGCAACAGATATCTATCATCTGAATGCTGATGTTGCCGTCCTTGGCGCCCCCTTCGATCTGGCTATCCAAGGCCGCACGGGCTGCCGTCTTGGCCCTCGCGGAATCCGGTTGGGTTCAACCCGCTTTACCTACAAAAAGGGCGGCACCTATGATTCGGAACGCAAGCAGTACTATATGGATGCCAGACGTTGGCATGTTGTAGACTGTGGGGATGTGGACTATATCCCCGGTGACCTCAAAGGCACCATGGCAAACTTGGAAAGTGCCGTTTCCATTATCCAGAAACAAGGGGCCCTTCCCGTTGTTCTAGGCGGTGACTGCGCCGTTGACTTCCCGGTCCTGCAAGGTCTGGAAGGCATTGGGAACTTTGATATCGTTCATATTGATGCTCATCTAGATTGGACCAAACCTCTTGACGGTCAGAAATTCTTTAACGGCTCCCCCATGAGAAATGCCGCTGGGCTTCCCTATGTGGGACGAATCCTCCATCTGGGTGTCCGCGGCATTGGCAGCAGCGGTCCCGATGATTTTGAAGAAGCCCGCGAACATGGAGATCAAATCTATTCCTGCCGCGATGTCCGCCGCTTGGGCATTGACCGGATTCTCAAGGAATTTGGGCTTGCCAAACAGTTTGTCGTATGTTTTGATATCGATGCGATGGATGCCGTTTATGCGCCGGCTACGGGTTCCCCCATGTTCGGCGGTTTCAATTACGATGAAGCGGTCGATATCCTTGAAGCCATTGGCTCGTCAAGCGACCTCAAAGGAATTGTCATGACAGAAGTAGCCCCGCCTTTTGACGATATCGGAGGCACGACGGGATACCTCGCCGCCCGCCTGATTTCTGACCTCTTGGGCTTTGCCATGAAAAGGAAAGAAGCCCTTCGCTGACGAAAGGAACCTGCCATGGACCAGAAGCATTCCTACCATTCCGGCAAATGGATCACCCTTATTGGGTTTTGCACGGCCATGGAAATCATCCTTGCCCGGTTTCTCTCCCTTCACACATGGAACTTGAAGATTGGACTGAGTTTCCTGCCTGTCGCTGCCGCCGCCCTTATCGGCGGCCCCCTTGCCGGCGGCCTGACAGGCGCCTTGGGTGACCTCATCGGTGCAATTCTTTTCCCCGTAGGGCCCTACTTTCCCGGCTTTACACTCTCCTCCTTTCTCGATGGCTATATTTATGGCCTGATTTTTCGTCGCAGCCTAAGCCGAAAAGCCATCCTGCTTGCCGTCTTCCTTACCCAAATCGGCGTCAGCCTCGTCCTCAACACCTACTGGCTGAGCGTACTCTTCCACACACCCATGATGAACCTGCTGTATCCCCGCCTCTTCCAGTGCGCGGTCGGCGTTGTCACAAAAACGGTTCTCCTTTCCATTGTCCTGCCGCCTCTCAAGAAGCGTCTCTCCCTGCTTTGATTGACAAGCGGGCACCAGAAGAAGTTTTTCTTCTGGTGCCCGCTTTTTCATGACAAAAAAGGACCGTCCATCGGCCCTTTTTAGGCTCTTTTAGTCTCTTTTATCCGCTTTTTTAGACAAATTTCTTGAGATTCGTCATGCTGTGAAGGCTGAGGGCAATGGTCGACCCATTGTGCAGCAGTGCTGTTGTCGCTGGAGGCAGGATACCGGCTACACCAAGGGCAATCAGCGCGGCATTAAAGGAAACAACAAAATCATAGTTGAAATTGACACGCTTCATGAGCAGGTTGCTCAGTTCCTTTAGAACGATGAGCTGATGCAAGTCGCGGGCCGAAATGGTGATATCGGCAATTTCACGGGCAATATCAGCCCCTTCGGCAATGGCAATCCCAGCGTCTGCTTCAGACAAGGCAGGGGAATCATTGATACCGTCGCCTACCATGACGACACGGTGTCCTTCGGCCTTGGCGGCTTTGACGAACTGAGCCTTTTCCTCAGGCAGGACTTCCGCGTAAAACCGATCAAGCTCCAACGTCGCGGCTACATTTTCTGCTGTCCGTTTGCTGTCTCCCGTCATCATGACAAGGTTCTGGAAGCCAACGCGGCGCAGCGCCTTCATGACCTCCACAGCTTCCGGGCGCAAGGGATCGGAAATGCAGATGATGGCCATAAGGACCCCGTTCAATGCCATAAAGACATGGGAATAAGCTGGGGAACGGCTTTCGAAGAGGTCTTCCTGACCCTCCGGGACACGGCAGTGCTCATCTTCAAAGATGAAGTGATGGGACCCGATGACAATCCGTTTGTCCCCGACACGGGAAGCAATCCCATGAGCTACGATGTATTCCACTTTACTATGGAGTTCATCATGGGTGATGCCTTCATCGGCAGCTTGACGCACAATGGCATTGGCCACAGAGTGGGGAAAATGTTCTTCCAAGCAGGCGGCATAGCGAAGGACCGTTTCCCGACTGTAACCATCAAAGCAAATGACGTCAGCAACCTTCGGCTTGGCAAGGGTCAGTGTTCCCGTCTTATCAAAGACAATGGTATCCGCCTCTGCCACCGCTTCGAGGAACTTGCCACCCTTGACCGTGATCTTGTAGGTACTGCATTCACGCATGGCTGACAACACCGCCAGCGGCATGGAAAGTTTGAGCGCGCAGGAAAAGTCAACCATGAGGACCGCCATGGCCTTCATAACATTGCGCGTGATCAGATAGGTCAGGAGGGTTCCGCCTAGGCACCACGGCACAAGACGGTCAGCCAAATGATTGGCCCTTCCTTCGAGGTTCGATTTAAAAGCTTCCGAATCCTCGATCATCTTAACGATTCGGTCAAAACGAGTATCCCCCACCGTTCCCGTCACCCGGATGCAGATTTCCCCATCTTCCACAACGGTTCCAGCAAAGACTGTTCCATCGACGGTCTTACGAACCGGCATCGATTCACCTGTCATGGAGGCCTGGTTCACGAGGGCTTCACCGCCCGTCACCAACCCATCAAGGGGAATGGTGCTTCCCATCTTGACACTGATGACATCGCCCTTTTCCACTTCAGTTAAGGGCACTTCGATTTCCGTTCCATTTTCAAGGACCTTCCATGCGGTATCCACGTTAATGGACATATGGGAAGCCAGATCATGAACGGATTTTTTTAGGGTCCACTCTTCCAGGATATCTCCAATTCCAAGCAGCAGCATGATCGAGCCGGCTGTACCAAGGTCGTTTTGAAGCATAGCCGCCGTAATGGCTGTTGCATCAAGGACCGGTACATCGAGTTTGCCTGAAAGAAGGCTCTTGACACCCTTACGGATAAAGCCTAGGGTGTGATACCAGGCACGGAGCATGCGCACAGGCATGGGCAGGAACCACTTACAGGCAAAATGACGCGTCACATGGGAAATCAGACGATTGCGGTAGGTCCGATTGAGGATCAGGGCATCCGCCTGATGCTTGCTGGACTTTTGGAGGCCCGGATCATTGGGGTCAAGATAGGCCAAGGTGTCCAAAAGAATAGGACGAAGAGAAGCCCTCTTGTCCGGAGCAAAGGTAATCGCAACTTCGCCCGATGCACTGTAAAGCTTAACCTTGTAAACTCCACTGATCCTTTCCAGGCGGGAAAGGATCACAGCGCCCTGCCGGGCATCAAACCCACGGAAGAGGACTCCTTTAGCGGACAAGCAGCGAACATGGATCCGGTCCCGGACCTCATGAATCATTTGAAATTTCACGATTGTCCCATCCTTTCTTCCTAGGAAATAGGGGTTTAGGCCTTATCTTCCACAGGTGTCAAGGCGTCTTCTTTAGCCTTCATTTCAGCAAGTTCCGCTTCTTCCCGTTTACGATTTTCTTCCTTGGCTTGGGCCACGATGTCATCAGCCTGGGCATTGAGGCAGGCCGCACTTTTTTCAGCGCATTTCTGTATGCGCAGGGCAGCAGCCGTCGCGCCAACGGCTGCTTTTTTCATGCATTTGCTCTTGAAAAAGACACGGGCCGCAAGCCCCAGAGCAGCACCGCTCACAACCATACCAACATGCATCCAATCTTCTCTTTCCATAGATAGCACCTCTCTCCAAGATAATATACAGCTAACTCATTAGGAGATTCTTTAGTTTTGAATCTCTTTATCTTGTCATTATAGCCTTTTCTTTCTCCTGAAACAAGCCAAAATCTTGATGATTCTTACGAGAAACTCTAAACGTTCCTCAATTTTTGCTCATCTCCATTACATTTTATTGTAATAATTCATGTATTCTTTATTGTTATATAAATTAGGATTAACTAACATGTATCCCAAATAAAAAAAGACCGCTGCAAAAAGCAGCGGCCAAACGAAAGCTCTTATTTAACGGCAAAGGCCTCAATTTCCACAAGGGCACCTTTAGGAAGCGCCGCTACCTGGAAGCAGGCACGAGCCGGACAAACACCTTTGAAGAATTCCCCATAGATTTCATTCATAGGTCCAAAGTCCTTGATATCCGCAAGAAGGACCGTCGTCTTAACGACATCATCAAGGCTGCAGCCAGCTTCAGCAAGGATATTCTTGACATTCGTCAAGGATTGTTTCGTCTGGGTGACGATATCATCGCCAGCAAACTCGCCCGTCTTAGGATCGATAGGAATCTGACCGGATACATAAACCGTCGTTCCGGAAGCTTCAATCCCCTGGGAATAGGGTCCAATCGCGGAAGGGGCATTTTTGGTAGCAATCTCTTTTTTCATGAAAAGTTCCTCCAATCAAGTGATAATATAGTTGTTTCTTTCGTTACCCAATAGAATTATATCACGAAAATCAAGATAAATCTCCTCTCCATCTTTCCAAGTATGGTACGCACTGCCATGGGTCATGACGCGGATCATACCGGCTGCGGTCTCAATGCGGTAGTCAACAGCATCCCCCATATAGAAACGATGCCGTACCGTCCCCTTAAGCATCCCTCCGTTCTTGGAAAGGCTTACATTTTCAGGACGAACAGCAATAATGCCATCTCCTTCAGGAATTCCCGCCTCATTAGGGAAAGAAACGGTAGTATTCTTGATAAAGGCCCTATCACCCCGCATCGCAGCAGGTACGAAATTGACAAGACCAATAAAATCAGCCACCATCTTATTGGCAGGATGGGTATAGACATCAAAAGGGCGTCCAATCTGCTGGATTTCGCCACCATTCATGACGACAATGCGATCACTCATGGTCATGGCTTCTGATTGATCGTGGGTGACGTAAATAACCGTAATGCCCAGCTCTTTTTGGAGTGTCGAAATTTCAAAGCGCATGCTTTCCCGGAGCTTGGCATCAAGATTTGAAAGAGGTTCATCCAAAAGGAGTAGGCCAGGATGTGCAATGAGCGCACGAGCAAGAGCCACGCGCTGCTGCTGCCCGCCAGAAAGTTGATTGGGATAGCGTCTTCCATACTGGTCAAGGTGAACCATCTTAAGGGCTTCTTCCACACGGCGGTCCCGTTCGGCCTTGCTGACGCCCTGGATTTTCAAAGGATAGGCTACGTTTTCTGCGACCGTCATATGGGGCCAAACAGCATAAGATTGGAAGACCATGCCTATATCCCGTTTTTCCGGTGCCATAAAAAGTCCTTCACTTGCACTGGAAACAACAGTATCCCCCAGGATAATGGAGCCTTCCGTGGGACGTTCAAAGCCGGCAATCATCCGTAGGGTCGTCGTCTTGCCACAGCCCGAAGGTCCTAGGAACGAGATGAACTCCCCATCTTTCACGTCAAGATTGAAATCTCCCACAGCCGTTACATTTCCAAAACGTTTATAAAGATGCTCGAGTTTGACTTGAGACATAATTTATTTTCCTCCTTGCTAAATGGCAATGTGCCCTTTTGACACTTTGTTCAAGATGAGGTTCCCCACCATAACAATGATGAGAATGATAACAGACATAACCGAAGCATTCTGCGTATCAGCATAGGTCTGCAGTTCGTAAAGAAGGACACCAATGGTCTGGGTATCACTGCCATAAAGCAGATTCGACATGGTCAATTCATAAAAGGAAGGCATAAAGATGAGGAACCAGCCCGCTACAATGGAAGGAGCAATAAGCGGCATGATAATATCCTTACAAATGCGAAGCCAGCCCGCACCAGAGTTCAGCCCTGCCTCTTCAAGACTTGAAGAAACCTGGCTTAGGGAAGCGGCAATGGTACGAACACTCATGGTCATATACTTCACAAGATAGCTGACAATGAGGATCCACATGGTGGAATAAAGGTTTAAGCCGTAGTTACCCGAGAAGGTTATGATGAGAGCCAGTGCAATAACAACGCTGGGCGTACTGCCGCCGACCATCACAAGCAGATCTGGGAGACTGCGCCCCTTCACGTGCGTTTTAACCGATAGATAAGCCACAAAAAGGGAAAGGATCGTGCCAATCGTTGCAGCAATGAAAGCATACCCCAAAGAGCGCCAAATGCAATCGAGATACTGACTGTTTTCAAGAACCGGTATCCATGCGTCAAAGCCAAAATTATCAAGACTGAGGCCTTTGGACATGCTCACCATGAAGCTTGTAATGACAATGGATCCTAACGGCAGGATTACGGCTATAAAAGCATAGACGGCTACAAGAAAAGTAGCAAGACCTTTCCATTTTCCCAATTCCACCAAGGCTGGCCGGGTGCTTTTTCCGCCAATGGTCGTATAATCCTTGCGTCCCATGAACCAAGTCATGAAAAAGAGCAGACCATTGGCAAGAATCATAAGCGATACGGCAAGGGTTGTCGCATTGCGGATACCGCTGTCGTTGCCCATATAGACGAAGGATACAATGCGCGTTGTCAGGACTTCAATGTTGCCTGGCATGCCCACAATAGCCGGGATTCCAAAAGCAGAACCAGCCCCAATGAAGACCAAGAGGCCGCCGGCGAGGATACTCGGCGCCATGAGCGGCAGTGTCACATCCCACAGGACACGAAGCGGCGAAGCGCCGGAAACGCGGGAAGCTTCTTCCAGTGTGGGATCCATTTTTTCCATGGCACGGGAAATGGTAATAAAAGCAAAAGGGGAATAAAAGAGGGTCAAGACCCAGATAAGTCCACCTTCCGTATAAATATTAAAAGGGGCCTTGCTCAAGGAAAAGATGGTTTTCAATAGGGCATTGAGATATCCTACATCAGGATTAAGAAGCTGCGTCCAAGCAATGGCCCCAACATAAGGGGGAATCATATAACTGGCAACAAGGATGGTTCGGAACTTTTTTCGTCCCGGCAAATCCGTTCGGCCGATAAGCCAGGCCAAAGGAAAGGTTATCAGGACGGAAAGAATCATGACGAGAATAGAGATTTTCGCCGTATTGGTCAGGGCCCTCATATTGACGGCCTGTCCATAGACAGTAAGATAACTCGACACGTCCAGGTGTCCATCAACAACAACGCTGTCGATAATAAGTACAGCCAGAGGCAGTACAATGAAATAAAGAAGGATGAGGACAGATAGCGCAATGACCATAAACTTACTGTCAAGGCGCGGCATTTGATATCGTTTCACTGTAAACTCCTTTTCCGCTTGAAAAAGCGGGGAGGCCAGAGGATGTTCCCCAGCTCCCCGCTCACAGTCCGATGGCTGCGGAAGGTGATCTTTTATCTATCGAGGACGCGAGATCGGAATTCTTCCTTGATTTGGGCTTCATTCTTAGTCAGCTTATCCCAATCTACCTTAATGGCATTCTGGAGCAATTCCTTCAGCGTATGTTTGGATCCCTGCGGTTTTTCCACATCATCCCGGACCGAATACATCCAGCCAGCAGTTACGGCTTCCTGACCTTCTTTGCTGAGCCACCAATCCGTAAGAGCCTTGGCACCGTCTGGATTCTTTGTCGCTTTGAAGATGCCGATCGGTGAAGAAATGAGGATGCACCCTTCCTTCGGATACACAACTTCCAACGGTTCCTTCTTGGTCTGCTGGAGTTTCAGCACGTTTTCTTCCAAGATGATGGCAGCCATATATTCACCTGTGAGAAGTTTATTTTGGATGGCACTGTTGCCTTCTTCAACACGGAGTCCATTGGCTTTCAAACGATCAAAATACTCCCAGCCAAATTTATCAGCAAGGGCTCCAACAGCAACATAAGCAGTCCCGGACAGAAGCGGGTTCGGCATGGCAATACGGCCTTTATACTTTGGATTTGTCAAGTCTTCCCAGCTTGTCGGAATATCTTCCTTTGCAATCTTATCCTTATTGTAGGCAATAATCATATTGCAGACACGGACGGAAGTCCAAGCGCCATCCTTATCCACTTCCATGATATGATGTTTGATTTCAGGGGACTTGTAATCCAGAAGGAGACCCTTTTCCTTGAGATAGATATAATAGGATGGGTCAGCAACCATGAGGACGTCGTCGCTGATCTTGTCTGCCTTGATTTCCCCGGCAATCTTTGTCTTGATCTTTTCTGTACCGCCTTGGAACCAATTAACCTTTAAGTCGGGAAACGCCTTTTGAACAGCTGGTTTCACACGGGAATTGACGACATCAGGATACATGGACGTATAGACCATGACATTGCCTGAAACTTTCTTGCCGCCCGAAGCGGCTTCTTTCTTGTCACCGCCGCCACCGCAGCCTGCTGCAAGAAGGCTGCCGCAGGTAAGGGCAAGAGCTGCTAGTTTACACCATTTTTTCTTCATCATGTAGATTCATCCTTTCTGGAGTGGATTCCGCGGGGAGACCATCCCGCCTCGATTTATTTTTCTTTGTCAGCGTAGTAGGTAAAAAGCGCCTGCGTTCCTAAATCCCCCATTCCTTTTGCCTCGAGGGTCCGGTATTCCGCAAGGACCTGTTTGAGAACGGGCAGGGCAAGGCCCATCTTGCTCGCTTCTTCATCGGCGAGATTCATATCTTTGATGAAGTGTTTCAGGAAAAAACCCGGTGCGAAATCACCATGGACCATCTTGCTTCCAAAAGCATTGAGCTGAGCACTGCCCGCCGCCCCGGTGGACACGGCAGCTAAAAGAGTATCCAGATCAAGGCCCTCCTTTTTTGCATAGTTCAGGGCTTCACAAATGCCGCTCATGGTGCCGGCAATCATGATCTGGTTGGCCATCTTGGCATGCTGACCGGAACCAGCCGGTCCCATGTAGTTGATGTTGGTTCCCATCCCCTCAAAGACAGGGCGCATGGCCTGAAAATCCTCTTTTTCACCACCGACAAGGATGGAAAGGGTTGCGTTTTTAGCGCCCGTATCCCCACCTGTAACCGGTGCATCGAGGACATGAAGGCCAATGGCAGTTCCTTTTTTGCAGAGTTTTTTTGCAAGGGTTGGACTTGTCGTAGTCATATCAATGATATATTGTCCGTGGTGGGCACTATTAAAGATGCCCCCTTCTCCGAAATAGACCGCTTCCACATCTTTAGGAAAACCGACAATGGAAATCATGACATCGACCGCTTTGACGCAGTCAGCAAGCGTTTCATGAAGGGCAACCCCTTCGGATTCAAGGTCCGCAATCTTCTCAGGGTGCCGAGCATAGGCATGCATTTCATAGCCCTTTTTTCCAAGGTTACAAAGCATGGATTTTCCCATGATGCCCGTCCCTACAAAACCAATCTTCAGCATTTCCGTCATATGGAATTCCTCCTTTTTCCCCAGCACTTGACTAAGGAACACACTCATTATATATAATTTGAATCGCTATGGCAACGAATTATCCCTATAATTCTGATAATTGCATCATTCATCGCACTTTTTCCATTACAAAAGATGCCTATACATCAAAATTCTTAAAAACTCCCTGTAACATGGACACTGTGCTGATGATAACCTTTTTTTGTAACAAGCAGCCTTATTCTCCGTCTAACTTGAATGGAATAGTAAATTCGCCTTTATTTTATATTGCGTCCATTACACAAAAACAAATCATAGACAAAGTAGTAAATTATTGATACGATATAATTGATAATTCTGTATTTTATATCAAAGGAGGCCTTTTCATGACCAGCAAGATCCTGCAAGAACTTCTCAAGAGTACTGCTTTCCTAGGTGTTCTGCTCCTTATCGGACTCTATCTTCGAGCCAAGATTTCCCTATTCAGACGTTTCCTGGTTCCCGCGTCTGTCATCGGCGGATTCCTCGGACTTCTTTTAGGGCCTGAAGTCCTTGGTCTTACAGGCTATTCCCCCATATCCCCTGAATGGAACAAGACGTGGTCCCTGCTTGCAGGGATTCTCGTCGTTCCCATGTTTGCCGGGATTCCCTTGGGAAACTTCGTCAAGAAAAAACGGCTCGATCCTCAAGAAAACCGCAAAGAAGCCGCTAAGATTGCTATTGTGAGCGGCATTGCAAGCGGAGCCTTTGGCTTTCAGATTATCCTAGGCGTCGGACTTCCCCTACTTTTTATGGCCTTTATTCCCGGTCTAGAATTCTACAACCAATTCGGCTACGAAATCTGTCAGGGCTTTAACGGCGGTCACGGTATGGCCGGGGCCATTGGGAGTCTGCTCATGGAAGGAGGCGCCAGCTACTGGGAACTGTCCCAAGGCGTTCTTACCACCTTTGCCACGATTGGCCTGCTTGGCGGGATCCTGCTAGGCGTCATGATTATCAACCGCGCTGCCGCAAAAGGGGAAACGGCCTTTTTGAAAGGATCCGCCTCTCTCCCGACAGAAGATACCTATGGATTTACAAAGGAAATAAACAAGCAGGGACAAATGGGACGGGAGACCACCCAAAGTGCTGCCATTGAACCATTGACCGTTCACCTTGCCATTATCCTTGCCGACTGCGGACTAGCTTATTATCTGCGCGGCCTATTTGTCAAATATCAGATCATCGGACTTCAGGACGTACCTGTTTGGCCCTATGCCCTGCTTCTCATGTATGCCGTCAACTATGGCATTCAAAAACTGCATTTGGAATGGATGATTGACGTTAAAATAAAGAACCATATTTGCGGCATTTTTGCTGACTTCTCCATTATCGCTGCCATCGCCAGCATGCCGATTCGCGCCGTCTTGGATTATATTCTCCCCATCCTTGTCATTTCTGCGGCGGGCTTTGTTCTGGTCTACTATACGACCATCAAGATGTTCCAATATTTCCTTCCTGACAGCTATCCTTTTGAACGGGGCATCCTCAGTTTTGGCATCAATACCGGCGTCATGATGACAGGTGCCACGCTGCTTAAAATCTGCGATCCCAATTTTGACTCCCCTGTTATGACGGACTACTCCCTATCCTACGCCATCCGGCAGGTCATTGAGCTTGTAAGCACACCCATCATGTATGCTATCCTCGTTAAAGGAACAGCCATGGATATGCTGAAATTTGGCATCATCTATACCGTTTGCTGTTATCTGATTGCTTTTATTGGGAAAAAGCTCTATGGATCCCCTCGCAAGGAGAAGATGAGGGAAACCGTTCTGGCTGAGTGATTCTTTTTTCCATCCAAAAAGACCGCTGCTCTTCATGCAGCGGTCTTTGTTCTTTATCAGAAAAGGACGATTTCTTATGGAAGGAGGGCCTTGACCTTATCAAGAAAACTATCTTTCGCCGCCGACTTCGACGGTATTATGGCAAGGGTTCTCACAATGTTCCTAAGTTTCCGCCCGTCATCATTCCAATAGGCTTCCTCCTCCTTAGGATAGGAGGCCGTCAAGATATGGATGCGGTCATTATTGAGGAAGGTCCAGCGCAGGGTGTGGACCGTCACAAGGGGAACGCCTTCCTGTAGGATGGTCTTATCGTAGGCCGTAAAAAGATGTTCCACACCGTTTATGATTTCCGTCTTCATTGGGCTCCAGTTACTGTAAGTGACAGTATACCCATCTGGAAGGCCCTTTCCATCACTGAATTTTATGCCGTCCATGGTGGCTGTGCCAAATTCCTGGAGGGCCTTTTCATCCATACCTAGATTCTGTCCATACCGAGGAAGCTTCATAGGACTTCCCACGGTTTGAAACGTAATTCGCGCCGCATGGTTTCCGGCCTCAAGGAAAGCCGCTCCTTGATCTGTTGTCACAAGGACGATGCTTCCTTTTTTGGAATATTGGGCCCGATCCTTTTCAAGGAGGGCCTTTACATAGGGATCTGTTTCTTCAGCTTCCATCTTTTTCCGAATTGCTTCCGTTTCCTCAAAAAAAACGGAAGGAACCGAAAACCGGGCATCCGGATCCAATTTGACTTCAATCCAGCCCGGATACTGGACCGGCTCAATCTTAGGCGCTGCCGCTTTTTTCCCGCATCCAGCTGCCAAAAGAGCCAGGGTGCAAACAAGAAAAAGGAAGGGGCGCAGTAATTTTCTCATAGAAATCCATCCTTTCCATGCGTCATTATACCATGTTTTTCAAAACAAGGCGCAAAAAACCGGCCCCCCGCAGGAGACCGGTTGCGGTTCAAAGGTTATACAGCAAGGGAAAGCTGCTCATTTCCCAAGCCAAGTTCATCCCGTACATCCTCCCAAATAACCATACGGGCCTTTTTGAACCCATTGAAGGTCGTTGCTGAAGCCGATGTATAGGCACCGCAGACAGGAACAAGGAGCAAGTCATCCACTTCAAGGGGTTCGGTCATCTTGCCGCGGAACATAATATCCAAGGAATCACAGCTCGGGCCAGCAAAGGTTGCCGGGATCTTCTCCCCTTCCTTGAAGCTGATAAGCTTGTAGTCCCACTGATCGAAGATTACGCCGGAGAAGGTCCCATAAATACCATCATCGAGGAAATACCAGACCTGACCATTGCGTTCATTGACGCCAATGACCTTGGTAATAAGATTTTGAGCCGTGCCAGCCATATAGCGGCCGGGTTCACTCCAAATGATCTTATCGGAAAAGTCTTCCCGCAAGCGGGCTGCTATCTGATCCAAGATAGCCGTCAAGTTGTAATGGACACCCGTTTCCGGAATGGGGAACCCGCCACCAATATCCATGATGGGAAGGTCAAACCCCTCATTTTTTGCTTCTTCCAAGAGTTCATGGACAACATCAAAGGCGTGGAGATAAGAATCGGCCGTTGTAACCTGACTGCCGACATGGAAGGCAATTCCAGCCATGTCAAGGCCAGCCTGCCGTGCCAGTCTCATAAGGGACAGGGCCTTTTCCCGCGGCGCGCCAAATTTCTTGTTAAGGTCCACATGGGCCTTGGGATTATCAATGCGCAAGCGCAGAAGCACGGTCGCATGGGGTACCCATTTGGCAATTTTGCAGATTTCCGATTCACTGTCAAAGGTCATACGCGTTACACCAGCATCGACGCAGGCCTTGAGGCCAGCTTCCGTCTTGATGGGATTGGCATAGATCATCTTTTCCCCCGGAACACCAAGGCTTGCCAAGGTACGGATTTCCCCGTCACTTGCAACGTCAAAATCAGCGTTTTTATCAATCATGGTCTCCAGGATTCTCAAATCCGGATTGGCCTTCATTGCGTAATGGATTCTCATCTGCGGGATATGGGTCCGCAGGATGTCATAATTTTTTTCAATCTGTTCCAAGGAAAGCACCAGCAAAGGAGTGCCGTATCTTTCAGCTAACCGGCTGACTGCATCTTGACTCAATTGAAAAAAAGCTTGTTCGTTCATCTATCCATCCCCCTCTGGCGTCAGCGACGCATATTTTAGTTCGCTGTTAATTATACTACAGAGCACAGAAAAGACAAGAGGAAAATAGAGGAAATTGAAGGAGATTTGAGGAGATTGAAGAAAAAATATGAAAATCGCTGGATAGTCCTATAAATTAAATGAATAAAAGCAATTATTCTATTTACTCCCTCATACTATCTCTTACGGCCTCATACGGCTCCATACGGAGCCAAAGCTCTTTAGGAGAAAAAGGGCTTATGAATATTTTTAAATCTGTACCATCTTTTACAACTTGATAACGTCTTTTGCATACACCCCTATACTCCTTTTTTCATTGAAGCAGAGCTATACTCTTCTTTTTTCTCTTAATAAGAAAGAGGCGTCCATGAATAAATATTCACGGACGCCTCTTTCTTATTAAGAGCTAAAACAAGCAAATTATCCCAACAAAAAGCAAAAATGGGATTCCTTTCCTCAAAGGAATCCCATTCATTTCATCCGACTTAGGGTTTAGCAATGACATCGCAGCCCATGTACGGTCTCAAGACTTCAGGGACCACGATACTGCCGTCTGCCTGCTGATAGTTTTCAAGAATAGCGGCCACCGTACGTCCAACAGCAAGGCCGGACCCATTGAGGGTGTGGACAAACTCCGGTTTGGATTTGCTGTCACGGCGGAACCGAATATTGGCACGACGCGCTTGGAAATCTACACAGTTGGAGCAGGAAGAGATTTCACGGTACTTGTTCTGTGCGGGGAACCAGACTTCGATGTCATAGCATTTGGTGGCCGAGAACCCAAGGTCACCCGTGCAGAGGCAAACCACATGGTATGGCAGTCCAAGGGCCTGAAGAATCCCTTCGGCATCATGGGTCAGCTTTTCCAACTCATCAAAGGAATCTTCCGGTTTAGTGAATTTCACCATCTCCACCTTATGGAACTGGTGCTGGCGGATCAAGCCGCGCGTGTCACGTCCGGCGCTCCCGGCTTCTGCACGGAAGCAGGGGGTAAAGGCCGTCAAATAAATCGGCAGTTTGGCGCCGTCAATAATTTCATCACGGTAGTAGTTCGTCAAGGGAACCTCCGCCGTCGGGATAAGATACATCTCCATCCCTTCAAGGCGATACATATCTTCGTGAAATTTTGGGAGTTGACCTGTACCGGTCATGGTCTCCCGATTGACGATATAGGGCGGGATGACTTCCGTATAGCCGTCTTTTTGGGTGTGCTGATCAAGCATGAAGTTATAGACCGCACGTTCCAGACGGGCCCCCAGGCCCAGATAATAATAGAAACGACCGCCCGAAACCTTGGCTGCCCGATTGGAATCGAGGATGCCCAGGTCTTCCCCAAGATCCCAATGGGCCTTGGGTTCAAAATCAAAGTGCGTCGGTTCACCCCATTTACGGACTTCCGGGTTTTCCGTATCATCCTTGCCAACGGGAACACTGGCATCAGGCATATTGGGGATTGTCAGCATGATGTCACGCAGTCCCTGTTCCACTTCCTTGAGTTTCTTGTCCGTTTCAGCAATCTTATCTCCAAGGGTACGCATGGAAAGGATCTTCTCCGAAGCGTCTTCACCATTTTTCTTCATCTTGCTGATTTCAGCACTGACGCTATTGCGCATGCTCTTATCCGCTTCCACTTCCTGGAGCAGGTCACGGCGCTCTTGGTCAAGCTTCCTGAACGCATCAAGATCCACTTCTGTGTGACGGTTCTTCATGGCCTCGGCCACTTTATCTAGATTTTCCCGAACAAACTTCAAATCTAACATCGACATTACCCCCCAAATCAAAAGGACATTTTAGGCCATTATATCACAAATTGCGTGAAAAAATCATCTTTTCAAGGCAATTGTTCCATGACTTTTCCGATGGCTGCTGAAATGACAAGTTGGGCATCCTGATCGTAGGCGGTTGTCCCTTTATTGATGAGGACCAGTTTCTTACCTTGATAATATCGGATAAGGCCGGCTGCCGGATAGACCACAAGGCTCGTACCGCCTACAATCAGTATATCAGCCTGGCGGATGTAGGAAACCGCCCGCTCCAAGGTTTCCCTATCAAGGCCTTCCTCATAAAGGACCACATCAGGTTTGATGACGCCGCCGCAGGTGTCGCAACGAGGAATGCCGACATGGGCTCTCATATAGGCAGCGTCAAAAAATTTGTGGCATTTTTGACAGTAATTACGGTGTACACTGCCATGCAGTTCAAGGACATTCCGACTGCCTGCCGCCTGATGCAGACCATCGATATTCTGGGTAATGACAGCCTTTAGACGACCGTCCCGTTCCCACTGGGTCAATTTCTTGTGGGCTGCGTTTGGTTTGGCATCAAGGCAGAGCATCTTATCATGATAGAAGCGATAGAATTCGTCGGGATGCGCTTCAAAAAACGTATGGCTCAAAATCGTTTCCGGCGGAAAATCATACTTTTGGTGATAAAGGCCATCGATACTGCGAAAGTCGGGGATCCCACTTTCCGTCGAAACCCCAGCTCCGCCAAAAAAGACAATGTTTTGACTTTCCCCCACCCACTTAGCAAGGGTTTTGATTTTTTCTTCTACTTCTTGAGATTCCATAAGGATCGACTCCTTTCTCTATCCTGCTCTTCCATTATAGTATGGTCCGGAAGAAAAACATACCCCTTGCAGCGTCCTTTTCCCCTGCCGCACTGTATCTTTTCATACATCTTTCCATAAGGAGTTTTTTGCTTTTTCCCGTTTGTTGTCTCCTTCCATCTTGTCCCCTATAATGGATTTATCGAAGCTTTTCCCGATTCTTTTCCAAAAGGAGGTTTGTATGATTACTTGGTCAAAGGCAAAAGCGAAAAAGAAAGCCCTTGCTGCCGTGGCAATGGCACTTTCACTCTTGGGTCCAACGACAGCTTTTACGGCACCGGCCAATCCCCTAGTCACCAGCAAAGGAAAAGGAATGGTTGTTTCCTCCCAAGCCCTTGCCGATCGGATTGGGCAGGATGTCCTTGATCGGGGCGGCAATGCCGTCGATGCCGCTGTCGCTGTAGGCTATGCCCTAGCTGTCTGTCATCCGAATGCAGGCAATATTGGCGGCGGCGGATTTGCAGTCATCCATACGAAGGATGGAGAGGACATTGCCCTTGATTTCCGGGAAACAGCCCCTGGAAAGGCTACAAAGGATATGTACCTTGATGAAAAAGGCAATGTAGACAGTAATAAGAGCCGTCTGGGCTATCTTTCCGTTGGCGTACCGGGCACGGTTGCCGGGATGACTGAAATGCTGAACAAATATGGCACCAAGAGTCTAAAGGAACTCATGGAACCATCCATCGAAATGGCAGAAAAAGGATTTGCCGTTTCCCGGAATATGGCAGGAACCCTGAAAGATGTTGGGACGGAACGCTTCACGCCTTACAAAGCCTCCCGCAACTATTTTCTCCACAAGGACGGCAGTCTCTATCAAGAAGGAGAAATCTTTGTCCAAAAGGACCTGGGAAAAGTCCTGCGCCGCATTGCCGATGACCCGAGAGATTTCTATACGGGCAAAACAGCCAAACTCATTGTCAAGGATATGAAGAAAAATGGCGGCCTCATTACAGCCGCTGATCTGGCCCAATATAAACCGGTCTGGCGGAAGCCAAGTGAGACCACGTATCGGGGATACAAGATCATTTCCATGGCCCCACCCTCTTCCGGCGGGCCCATTATCGCGGAAATCCTGAACATCATGGAAAATGCGGACATCGAAAAGAGTGGATTCCAAACGCCTGAAACCATCCATATCATGGCCGAAGCCATGCGGCGCGCTTATGCTGACCGCAGTGAATATTTTGGTGATCCTGACTTTGTAAAAGTACCTTTGAAGGAACTCACCGATAAAGCTTACGCCAAGCGGCTTTATGAAAGTATCGATGAAAAAAAAGCCACACCCAGTGATCTTGTAAAGCCAGGTCTTATCCCCCTGAAGGAAGGCACACAGACCACGCATTACTCCGTTGCAGACCGTTTTGGCAACGCCGTTTCCGTCACATACACCATTAATGACTGGTACGGCAGTGGGGTTGCCGTTGAAGGGGCCGGATTCCTCCTCAACGATGAAATGGATGATTTTTCGGCAAAACCAGGCGTACCTAATATGTACGGCGTCATTGGCGGTGATGCCAATGCCATTGCCCCCTATAAACGGCCCTTAAGTTCCATGAGCCCTTCCATCATTTCCAAGGATGGTAAGATTTTCATGGTTGTCGGAAGTCCGGGTGGAAGCCGCATCATTACAACTGTTCTTCAAGTCATTTCGAATGTCATTGACCATAAGATGCCTGTCAACGAAGCTGTTTCGGCACCGCGCTTCCACATGCAGTGGCAGCCTGATGAAATTCGTCTGGAACCGGAAAACGGACTGACTGAGGCCCAAAAGAAAGACCTCGTGGCACGGGGCTATCACCTGACCGTTAAACCGTATATGGGCGACGTCAATGCCATCATCATCGATCCTGTCTCGGGAGAGATGACAGGAAGCCATGATTCCCGCAGCGACCTAAGTTTCATTGAAGTTGCGCCAACAAAGAAATAACGAAAGAAAGAGGAACCGCGGAGCTTTGCTCCGTGGTTCCTCTTCCTTTTCCTAAGCAATAAAGTCGCCATTCATATCAACCAGTTTCCCAGGGTTCATGATGTTATTGGGATCAAGGGCCCGTTTGATGGCCTTGATGATCTTCACTTCCCCTTCCGGCGTATTGCGGGCAAACTCTTCCAGCTTCTTATAACCGACCCCATGCTCGCCGCTCATCTTTCCTCCCAGGGCATAGACGCGTGGGAAGAGATCGGCATGGAAAGCCTTGATCTTTTCAAACCATTCATCCGGTGTCAGGCCATATTTATTAAGGGGCAGGACATGGATGTTGCCATCACCGATATGGGCAACGGTTACGCAATAAAGACCGTATTTTTCCCGCAGTTCCGGAATTTGTTTGGTCATATCGCCAATTTTGTCGAGAGGAACCACAAAGTCCTCGGTCTGGAACATCTTATCAATGGCCCTGGCCGCTTCGGCAAATTCCTTACGCAGTTTCCAGATGCGTTCGTCAGCTTCAAATTCATCGATGGATCCATTTTCTTCGGCAAGATCACACAGCAGCTCCATCTTCCGGTCAAGTTCATCTTCCGTAAAGGTCTCAACGGTCACGATAACATAGCAGGCCCCTTCATCTGCATGAGGAAAGTGCATATCAAGGTACTTTTCCGTCATGATAATGGCCTCGTTATCCATATATTCAAGGCTTGTCGGATCAACCCCGGCTTTAAGGATCTTATTGGGCAGGGCAAAGGCTTCTTCATCCGTCTTGAATACACAGACCATATTGAAACTGTATGGCGGCAGGGGACGCAGCTTGACCGTAATTTCCGTAATGATGCCGAGCGTTCCCTCGGAACCAGCAAAAAGCTGTTCCAAAGCAAGGCCAGTCGAGCATTTTTGCAGCCGTGCCCCAACATCAACGATATCTCCTGTCGGCGTCACCACTTTGAGGGCATAGATCTGGTTGCGCGTCGTCCCGTACTTGACAGCCTTGTTGCCGCCTGCATTGTTTGCAACATTGCCGCCGACCTGGCTGGAAGATGCAGAAGAGGGATCAGCTGCATAGAGCAGGCCATGTTTTTTAGCTTCTTCCTGCAGCTGGGCGCAATAGACGCCCGTCTGTACGACCGCGTACATAGCATTTGCATTCAGTTCCAGGATCTTGTTCATCCGTTCCAGTTCTACAACCATGCCATGGTAGATAGGAATGGCGCCACAGGCCACGCCGGAACCTGCAGCCCGCGGCGTAATGGGGACAAGGTATTGGTTGGCAAGTTTGACAATGGATGCAACTTCCTCTGTAGAGCCAGGGAAAACGACGACTTCTGGCTTTTTGAAAAAATGAGGATTGCCTTCCTCGTCGGTTTGGTACTGATCCAGAGTATCTTCGTCGTAACGAACATATTTCTCCCCCACCACTTTTTTAAGATCATCGAGCAGTTCCGGCGTCACCGGATGAAAACAACTTGCCATGCTAAGAACCTTCTTCCTTATAAAATAGACTCTATATTGTATACCGAATACAAAGTTTGAGATGTCCTTTACTATACCACTTTTTTCTTATTTGTAAATAAATTTATTACATAAATTTTGCAACATTCCACATTATATGTAATATTGTTCTATTCTTTACAGGAATATTCCCGGTATTACTTGTCTCTTCGTCCTTCTTTTAAGGACAGAAGCATATGGAACAAAAATAGCAGCAAAAAACGCCCCAGGAATAATTCCTGAGGCGCGTTTACGGATTTGGATCCGCATAAAATTATTTATGTTCCCACACATCCACACGACGGTTATCGGCTTTGCCCTGTTCCGTCGCATTGGAAGCAACCGGATCCTTTTCACCCTTGTAGTTGAGTTTCAGACGATCGCTAGAAACCCCATTATTGGAGACGTACTGGGCGACATGGTCAACACGGCGCTTGGAAAGATCTTCATTGTAGGCATCAGAAGCATCAGAATCCGTATTCCCAACCAGTTTGAACGTAGAATCCGGATGATCCTTGGCAACCTGGACAAGATGGTCCATCTTGTCCCGTTCAGAAGGAAGTGGCTGATCATCATCAGAGGCAAAATGAATGCTGTCCAGATAGTAGTCATTGTAGACATGGGCCGGTTCTTGGACCGGTTCTTCCACAACAGGAGCCGGTTCTTCCACGACAGGAGCAGCTTCTGCCTTATGCCCGCCAAAACGATAGGTCAGGCCGACCAAGAAACCTCTGTATTTGATATTGTTATCATCATCCAGCTTGGTGTCAAGGTAACGATACCCAGCATTCAGATCCCAATCCTTGGCAATGGTATAACTAAGACCCGCTTCCCACATAGAAGTCTTCTTCGTTCCCAAAGCGCCTTCTGCGTACAGAGCGAGGTTCTTAGCAAGGTCAGCCTTCACAATGGCACCAAACTGGGCCACATTGTTCACAACACTGTCAGAGCTGTCAATCCCATAGGTGCCTCGTGCCACGCTGCCATCGAAATCATTGTTGATGCGGGCCCAGCCTGCAAAAAGGGCGGCGTTCCGTCCCAGGCTGTACATCAAGTTGACTTCATTTTCATCGCCGGCCGTCTTGAAATCGCCAGCTTCGGTCTTTAGCCCATGATAATCATAACGCAAGGCCCATTTATCAGAAAGGGCGTAGCCAAGACCACCATTAAAGTTCCATTTCGTATCGCTTTCCAGTCCATCAAATTTTGCTTTGGGATCAGATGCCCCCAAATCAACTTGCCATTGGCCCTGTTCCCAACTCGTTGCGGGAGCTGCGCTTGCAATGGAAGTAAAGGCGGCAAGAGCGGCAACCGTCATGACCAAAGACTTTTTCTTCATTCCAGATTCCTTCTTTCCCTCTCATTGATTTAGCTCATGAAAACCAGTGAAACACTGATTGTTCTATTTATTTTACTGCCCAGAAAATGAAAGCTAAATGAAAAATATGTGTCAAAAATGCGAAATCGGACATTTATTTTTGTTTGGGATGAATTGTCTCTTCCCATTATATACAGAAAAGCATTCGTCCTTTATTTGTGGATAGTGTAAAGATTAAGTCATTTATATCGTTTTTAGAACACAAAATCATCCATATGTCTTTAAATAATTGACAAATTATAACATTATGGCTATTATATTCGGGTACTTATTCAATTAAGTTACAAGTTACTGGAAAGGATCTGAATGACTTATGACAAAGGTATCACTTGATTGGTCCAGCTTGGGTTTTGGTTATATGCCAATTTCCAAACGGTATGTAGCGACCTATAAAGATGGGAAATGGGGTCCAGGTGCTCTGACAGATGATCCCACCGTTCCCCTTAACGAATGCGCTGGAATCCTTCAATATTGCCAGCAGGTCTTTGAAGGACTGAAGGCCTACAAGACCAAGGATGGCAGAACCGTTACGTTCCGTCCGGACCAGAACGCAAAACGCATGGTAGATTCAGCAAAACGTATTGAAATGCCTCCTGTTCCGGAAGCCATGTTCATGGAAGCTGTCGATGAAGTCGTGCGTGCCAACAAGGATTGGATTCCTCCCTTTGAATCAGGCGGAGCCCTTTACCTGCGGCCCTACCTTTTTGCAACCGGTTCCGTCATCGGGGTCAAGCCAGCCGATGAATATCAGTTCCGTTTGTTTGGCACCCCTGTAGGCAACTATTTCAAAAATGGAGTCAAGCCAATCACCATTTGTGTTTCCGACTTTGACCGTGCAGCCCCTCGTGGGACAGGCCATATCAAAGCTGGCCTGAACTACGCCATGAGTCTTCATGCTTATATGACCGCCCATGCTAAAGGCTTTGACGAAAACATGTACCTTGATCCGGCTACTCGCACTTATGTCGAGGAAACGGGCGGTGCTAACTTCCTTTTTGTCACAAAAGACGGTACCCTTGTCACACCTAAATCTGACTCCATCCTGCCGTCCATCACGCGCCGCAGCCTGATTACCATTGCGGAAGATATGCTTGGCATGAAGGTGGAACATCGGCCCGTAGCCTTCTCGGAAGTGGCTGATTTTGCAGAAGCTGGCCTCTGTGGTACTGCGGCTGTCATCTGCCCTGTCGGCCGCGTTGTCGATCATGGCAAGGTCATCAATATCAAAAGCGGCATGGATGAAATGGGCCCTGTCTTAACCAAACTCTATAAGACCCTTCGCGGAATCCAGATGGGCGAAATTGAAGGTCCCAAAGGCTGGATCCACGAAGTCAAATAACAGGTTCAATTCCCTGAAACTATCAAAGGACCGGTACGGAACAATATGTTCCGTACCGGTCCTTTGACATGAAAAAATCACTTGGAAGGCAATGCCTTCCAAGTGATCCTACGATTTCAATCAGCCTTCAACCGGTTTATCAGCCAGGTCGATTTCACCGCGTTCAACTTTCTTTGCGCGCTTCCAGAAGAGGATGTTTGCAATGACAGCCACAGCAATACCAGCAGGATAAGCAATGCTGGTCGAAAGGCCAAGGCCTTCCTTAGCCATGAGGATGTACGTGCAGGATACAGCGCTCATGAATGTACCTGGAACCAAAGCAATCACATAGTTGCCCTTGTTAGCCAGGAGGTACATGGCACCAGCCCAGAGAACGAAGACAGCCAAGGTTTGGTTCGTCCAGGAGAAGTATCTCCAAAGGATGGTCACGTCAACCTGGGTCAGGATCCCACCGACAGCAATGATAGGAATGGAAAGTTTCAGACGGCTTGCTACCGTGTGCTGGTCAATCTTGAACCAGTCGCAAATGGTGTAGCGGGCAGAACGGAAAGCCGTATCGGCAGAGGATACAGGGCAAGCAATTACACCGATCATGGCAATGATTGTACCAACCGTACCCATCAGGCCGGAGCAGATATCATAAACAACACCGCCAGCGCCCTTATAGGTAACAAAAGCCTTGGCAAGGCCCTGCGTACCATCATAGAAGGTCGTACCAGCAGCAGCCCAAATCAGGGCAATGATGCCTTCGCAAACCATGGCACCATAGAAAATCTTATGGCATTCACGTTCACTCTTGATGCAGCGAGCCATCAGCGGAGACTGGGTAGAATGGAAGCCAGAGATAGCACCGCAAGCAACGGTGATGAACATGATCGGCCAAATCGGGGTTCCTTTCGGATGCATGTTAGTGAAGCTGATTTCAGGAATGGTATATCCCTTCGCAAAGAGCATGGTCCCAACACCAACAGCCATAAAGATCAAGCAGAAACCAAAGAACGGATAGAGCTTACCGATGACCTTATCAATCGGCAGGAAGGTTGCAATGAAGTAGTAGATCAACAGGACAACCAGCCAGAAGTTGAAGCTCTGGGTCGTGATCTTGGTCAGAAGGCCAGCAGGGCCCGTCGTGAAAGCAACACCGACGAGGATCAGGAGGATAACGGAGAATCCACGCATGATATGTCTCATGGTATCGCCGAGGTACTTCCCTACGATTTCGGAAATGGAGGCACCATCATTTCTTTCAGACAGCAACCCAGAAATAAAGTCGTGGACACCGCCTGCAAAAACCGTACCAAAGGTAATCCAAAGGAACACAGCAGGTCCCCACATAGCACCGGCCAAAGCACCGAAGATCGGGCCCAGTCCAGCGATGTTCAGCAGCTGGATCAAGAAGACACGGCCCGTTCCCATCGGAACATAGTCGACACCATCTTCCAGTCTGTATGCCGGAGTCTTTCTGTCATCGATAGGAGGACGGAAACAACTCTCGACATAGCCGCCGTAAATGAAGTAGCCGAGAATTAAGATTGCAAGACACACAAAAAAGCTAATCATTACATAAACCCCCTTCTGCGAATTTACTTCGCGTTTCTTACCTCTTATTATAGTCCCTTTGTCACACAAATGCTACAATATTTTAAAACTTTCTGAAAAAAACTGTCCTTGAGAATGTACTTAATTAGGAATAGTTTTCTATAAAAAGAAATAAATAAAACCGCGGAAAACAACATTTTCCGCGGTTTTATCTTTTTTCGTCATTATTTAATCAATGTCCACTTGCTGCATACCTTGAGTCCTGATTCTTCCGGGACAAGGCCAGTAAGGGTAACAATGTCGAATAGATTACGGTCCTTGATTACAAACTGAGCTGCTTTGCTCTTTTTGATGACATCTGTAAAGTCAACCGTCAGCGTATTGTCACTGTAAGTGCAGACAATGTCATCCTTGCTGATGGTCTTCATATTGAAGACCGCATTGACAAGACTCATGATGAGGCGCGAGCCAAGAAGCTTTACGACAAGCTCACCAATCTTGTTCTCACTGACCGCAAAATCATGGATGCGGAAGCGCCCATAAGAAGCACTGCTCGTAAGGGCAAACGCTTCAATTCCTGCATCGATGGTGATGGTGCCATATTTTCCATGTTCCACGACAAGTTCCAAGAGTCCATCCTTGGCATAGTGGCAGCCGCCGAACCTAAACTCACTGTCCTTCATGGCTTCGCGGATCCCTTTTTCGAGATCTTCATAAGGAACAACAAGGGTCCCAGACCGCAGTTCATCCCAGGTCTGGGCCTCAATCCAGCGCAGGGCCATTTCCTTATAAGGCTGAAGGGCGAGACGGGCCTGCTCTGCTACATCACTTGCCGCATCCATTGCGGAGGCAAGCTTGCCTTTCGGTCCTTCCTTGCTGGACCGGATATCTTCCACCGCAGCCGTAACCTTATCCGTGGCCGTATCGGCAGCATTCTTGATTTTATCAAAAAGCGGACCTGCTTTTTCCTTCATCATATCCTTTGTTTCATCTCCTAAGGGAAGGTTCCTTGTCGGATCTTCCTTAAATTCCTTAAAACGCGCTATCCCTTCCTTGCGAGCGGCTTCAAAGATTTCCTTGATTCGGTCCATATCCTTGGGCTGGCCCGCCTTCAGCCAGGCATCAGCCGCCTTCCCTACACCATAGGTGATAGCAACAGCCATGGGTACCTGAAGCGGTGGGAATGGAATGAGGGTAAAGAGGGTCTGTCCCACAAAAGAAGCACCCAAAGAGCCAATGAGACCGGCAATGGCACCCGTTTCAAGTTCCACACCATACAGATCGCTTAATCTCGTAATCATATAGACTTCATTGGCCATAAGGGCAAGGGAGCCCAAGAAAGGGGTCATGACAATGACGCTGGCCCTTGCAGCACCCCAGCGGCAGATATATTCTGCTTCCTTTTCATAATCCACGGGCTGCTCGGTTTCAATAAGTTCTCCCTTGACGGCCTCCTTTTCCCTTTCTTCCAAGGGGCGGACATCGGTTTCCACCAGATCTTCCTGATCGACAGGGTCTTGGTGAGCCATCTGGTTCTTATCTTCCATCATTAAAAATCCCTCCTGACTGCTTTGCCAAGGAACTGCAGCTAAAAATGAACTTCCAAAGGCAAAAAATGGTCTTTTTATCATTATACCATATCAGTAAGGAAAAAATGTGACAAATAGGGACCTCTTCAAGACAGGCAGGCAAGCATTCCCACTATCCAGACACGACTGGATCTGCTGCCTATTCTTTTGTCAAGACCAATTTGGCAAAAAATCCATGCAGTCCAAAAAGATGAACACGCTTCCTATCTTTTTATTTTTAACGAACATATTTTTGATTTAGCTATTGAAAAACGAAATTTATCATGATATCATACAAACAAATAAACAGTAGTTCAGTTTTATGATGTATGAACGTGAGGTGGAATCATGATGATGAAACAGATGATTGGATCATTATTCGTGCTTTTGATTGGTTTTTTTCCCTTTGGAATCCTGCAGATGAACGCCGCTCCGTCTGCCTTTCTTCATAAACAGCAGGTCACCGTCTACACGGGTGACAGCCTTTGGTCCATCGCAAGCCGCCATACAGAAGACGGCGAAGATGTGCGAAACGTCATTGAACGGATCATTGATGCCAACAAGCTGGACCGCAAAGCAGCCCTTCAGCCAGGTCAGAAATTGATCATCCCTGTCCGGGGGGATAAAGACCAGAAACTGGCTTCAAACCAATAAAAAAGGCGGTCAAGAAAGGAGAAGATCCTTTTTTGGCCGCCTTTTTACGTTCTTTCCAGCTAAATGAATTATGGAACCGCCTCATCCATGATGGGGCCTTCATCTTTCTGCAGCAGACTTTCCTTGATACAAAAAGACAAAGAGACCCCCCAGCGATACACATATATAAAAACACGTAACGCCATCCGATGATGACTGGTTTATTCCTGAAGGCTTGGATCGCGGCGCTCTTCCACAGGTTTTTCAAAACGTTCCTTGACAAAGTCTGTCGCTAGCATCTTGACGTCATCAAGGGTTGCCACACCATGAGTCAGGTTCTTTTCAAGGAATGGCAAGACGCGCTTAATCTGTTCTTCCGTATCAATAATGGTAATGATTACAGGAAGATTGATAGCCTCCGAAACACTGATGAGAAGCCGCCGTTCCCTTCCGCGGACACGGCTTCCGTAGCCTTGGAGGCCGCGGAACACCGTGCAGCCAGCAAGTTTGAGTTTAGCTGCCTTTTCCAGCATGACTTTGTAGAATGGACGATCTCCACAGAAAAAGTCCTCTCCTACAAAAATTGTCAGTTTTTTTAATTCCAGAAATTCAGTTGCCATATTTGTCCCTCCAGCTCCTATGAAATACCCATACAAATAACCCACAACTGCCTTTATTTATCAATTCTATTGTAACAGAATTTGGACGGTCATGCAAAAGAAACGGCAGATAGCGGATCTTTCAGGACAACTTGGTCTTATCGCTTTGTTTCTTTTCTAACGCTTCAAGGGCCTTTTCCCGGCGTCGTTTCCGGAAGTAAACAGAGCCTAAGCCACCTAAGATCCCAATCAGGACAATCCAGCCTGCCGCTTTCATGGGATTGAGATAGGTCACGGAGGCATCAAGATCGGAATCCTCTCCCAAGGGCAGACGCCACATAAGGACCCGGCCATCCTCACTGACGCTCGTTGCATTGGCACTGTCGACGCGGGTCGGCAGCTTCAGGATGAAGCGCAGGTCAAACTGACCCATGATGCTGCGCAGGATCCCCGCCGTACGGGGATCTTTCATCGCCTCACGGGGGCTGAGCTGGACGGTCTTATGAACGCTCACCGTATCAAAAAGAAGCCCTCCATGATAGGTCACAACAGGCGCATGCCGTTCTGCTGGAAGGGCGGGACGCAGGGCCTTATCTTCGGACCCCGATCCAGCAGCCCCGTTATTTTTCACGGCATACTGGGCCGCATGGGACCAAGTTTCAAAGTCATAGGTCCGCAGCAGCTTGGATTCTTTGATGTCCGAAAGCTGGTTGTAATGACGATGGGCGACAAAGCCCTTATATTCACCTTCATCGACTTTTTGGACCGTATAGCCATCTTTTTTGAAGTCCTCTTCAAAAGTCTCTGCCGTTGGCTGCAGGATGGGGAGCGTGACAAGCTTGGCCGTAAGGTCCGCCGCTCCTAAGCGGGAAAGTTCTACCGTAATCTCTCCACGGGCGCATCCTGATAGGAGAAGGGACGCGGCAAGCGCCATAAGGATAAGGAACCGTTTCATCACAGGGCCCTCCCGGCAAACTTGTTTTTCGATAGGATGGCCACGGTCTCATCGCGCAGGACATTCTTGCGCACCTTGCCTAACGCTGTTTTGGGAAGGGATTCGACAAGAAAATACTCCCGCGGCACCTTATAAGGGGCAATGCGACCAATCAGATACTGGCGCAGGGCCTTCTTATCGATGGTCTCCCCTTCCCGAGGAACCACATAAAGACAGATGGCCTGGCCCCGCAGGGCATCAGGAATACCAATGACGGAACACTCCGCCACGCCAGGATAGGCACTTACAACTTCTTCAATTTCCCGCGGGTACACATTTTCACCGCTTGAAATGATCATGTCCTTGACGCGATCGACAAGGAAAATAAATCCATCTTCATCCATGTACCCTACGTCACCGGTATGAAGCCAGCCATCTTTTTCAATGGCCTTAGCCGTCGCATCCGGTAAGTTGAGATAGCCAAGCATGACATTGGGGCCCTTGACAAGAAGTTCTCCCCGTTCGAAATGAGGAACTTCCTCCCCATGGGCATTGATGATCTTTGCCTTGACGTGGGCAATGGTAGGACCAATGGAACCGACCTTTACCTTATGGGGCAGGTTGACGGAGACAACAGGCGAGGCTTCAGAAAGGCCATATCCCTCGAGGACAGGACGGCCGAACTTAAGGGCAAAACCGCGGGCAAGGTCGAGGCCCAGAGGCGCCCCGCCGCTGATGAAATAACGGACAGAATCGACAGAATCAAGATCGCGGCTCTCATGAAGGAGACGATATACGGCTGGCACGCCGGTAAACATCGTTACACCGTACTGCTTTACAAGCCGCATGGCGGCCTTGAACTGATAGACCGCCTGGATAACGATTCGTCCGCCGCAGAGCAGGGGACCGGCCACGCACACGGTCCAGGCAAAACAGTGATACATGGGAAGGACGCACAAGGCCGTATCTTCTGCCGTCAATGGAATCGATTCCATAAAATCACGGGCATTGGCGTAAAGGTTCCCGTGACTGAGCATGGCCCCTTTGGGTTTGCCCGTTGTTCCCGATGTGTAGATGATGGTCGATGGATCGGTTTCCGTAAGGGACACGGGCACAAATTCCTGCTCTGGCGCATGATGGAGCTCATCAAAGGTAATCTGCATCAGAGACGGAGCAGAAAGCTCCTGCAGCGGTTCTGCAAGAGGCAGCGCCTCCTTTACGACAAGAAGCTTCATCGCTGTATCCTTGACGATATAGGCAATCTCCCGCGGCACGAGCTGAAAATTGATGGGAACAATGACGCCGCCAGCCTTGATGACAGCAAAATAGGTGACAATGAATTCCAAACAGTTCTTGCTGACAAGACCGACACGGTCTCCCTTTTTTACACCTAGGGCTTCGAAATAAGCGGCCCAGCGCTCCACCAGATCCTGAAACTCACCATAGGTAACGCTGCGGTCCTGGTCGATGATGGCTTCCCGCTCCTTAGGATGATGGGCAAAAATATCGTGGAACAACATGGTTCTCCCTCCTTATAGCATAAAGGCAGGCCCCTATCTCCACGCCTTGCGGAAACAGGATGGAATGCTCCCCTCCCTTGCCTAAACACCTAAAAATGAATACAATGATAACGAATGGATTTTAAAAACATTGCAGAAAGAAGTGAATTGTTATGACAGAATTTCGGATTGGT
This sequence comes from Acidaminococcus sp. AM33-14BH, assembly GCF_003603525.1. Taxonomy (NCBI): domain Bacteria; kingdom Bacillati; phylum Bacillota; class Negativicutes; order Acidaminococcales; family Acidaminococcaceae; genus Acidaminococcus; species Acidaminococcus sp. AM33-14BH. The sequence goes on from NZ_QTNG01000002.1 coordinate 159,038, forward strand.
TCCGCTGCTGAAGCAACGGTCATGGTCATGCACACAAACACAGCAAAAGCCATGAAGAGCGGCAGTCTCGATGTCTTTGCTACACCGGCCCTGGTTGCCCTCATGGAACAGGCTGCCTGCAACTTGGTAGAACCCCTCCTCGATGAGGATACGACAAGTGTCGGCATCAGCCTCAACATCTCCCATGACGCGGCAACCGCTGTTGGCCGCCAGGTAACCGCTAAAGCTGTTCTCGTCGGTATTAACGGGCGCAAGCTTTCCTTTAAGCTCACGGCTTCCGATGAACACGGAATCATTGGGCAAGGATCCCATGAACGTTTCCTGGTCAAAAAGGAAAAATTCATGAATAAGCTCAAAACAAGATACGACCGCTGATCAAAGGTTCCGCGTCAAGGTCTCCATAACCATAAGATTGCTGAGGACCCCGACCCCACCAGGAACGGGCGTATAGGCAGCAGCCTTCTTGAGCTTTGCCCCTTCAGAAATATCGCCCACCATTTTCCCATCAAGGGAAGAAAGCCCAATATCGACAAGGACGCAGTTTTCGCGAACCATATCTTCAGTGATGAAGTTTGGCTTGCCGACAGCACTCAAAATCACATCTGCCTGACTGAGAATGTTAGGCAGATTTTTTGTTTTGGAACGGCATACAGTGACTGTCGCATGGCGATCGACGAGCATGAGCGTGAGCGGACGGCCGACCACATCACCGTACCCCACCATGACGACCCGTTTGCCTACAAGGGGAATATGATAATAGTCAAGCAGGGCAATACAAGCCCGCGGCGTGCAGGGACCCCAAGGACTGATGCCCAGATAGAATTCCCCACTGTTCAAGGGATGGAGGCAGTCCATGTCCTTTTTGGGATCAAGGCAGCTCATGAGCGTCATCTGCTTGATTTGGGGCGGTACCGGCATAAGGGGCAGGATCCCCGTCACAGCCGGGTCATCGCTGAGAGCACGAAGGGAGGCCTCAGCCTCCTGTTGAGTCACGCTCTCGGGCAATTCCACATCCCGCGTCCTGACGCCCAGGCTTTCGGCGCATTTCAAAAGACTCCGCTTATAGACATGGGCTGGTGCATTGTTTCCTATGATAAAAGTGGCCAAGGTCGCTTCGCATTCGGAAAATTGGGAGACCAATTTCTCGCGAATTGCGTCAGCCACGGGCTTACCTTCAAGGACAAGCTGTCGTTTCACGTTGATTCATCCTTTCTTCAGGAACAAGGAGAGAAGACCTCTCCCTATAAAAAAGACTGCAACAGTTTCCTCCAAGAAGACTGCTGCAGTCTGATAAGAATCCACTTAATTTTATTCTACTACAAGGAGCACCACTGTGACAACGCTTTACCGGAACCAAACCGTTACAGCATCCCCTTCATTGAGGGTCGTCCCTGGCGGCGGGGATTGCTTGAAGCTGATTCCGCTGCCAATGGGCAGGAGCTGAAGCCCGCCCTTTTGAAGGATCTCCATCGTCTCCCGCAGGGACCAGCCGGCGAGGTTGGGCAGGCGAACTGTCTTTTCCCCACTGGGAGCAAGACTAGGCAGGGTTCCTTCCTTTCCTCCATCCTTTTCCGCAAGGGAATCCATGGTCTTAAGATCAGCCTTATTGCTCGGCTGGACGCCTTGAGCCACAAGGATCTGCTGCAGCGTGTCGCGGAAAATCGGCGCTGAGACCTGTGCCCCATAATAGGCACCCTTTGGAGAGTCAATCATGATGATCATGGCATAGCGAGGATTATCACTAGGCACAAAGCCTACAAAAGAAGCAATATAGACACCGGGGATATACCCGCCTTTAGGAGAAAGCTTTTCTGCGGTTCCCGTCTTGCCTGCAATCTTGTAGCCTTTGATCTGGGCCGATTTGCCGCCCCCTTCAGAAACAACCTTCTCCATCATGGCCCGCATCTGGGAAGCAACTTCCGGCGTAATGACCTGCCGGTCTACTTGGGTCTTATTTTCCTTGATGACCTTACCATCAGGTCCGGTCACTTTCTTTACGACATAAGGGCGGACGAGGTTCCCCCCGTTTGCAATGGCGCAGATGGCCCGCAGCATCTGAAGCGGTGTGACGGCAATCCCCTGACCGATTCCCATGGTGGCAACGTCAGAGGGGACCATGTCCTTCGGATTATAAAGGATTCCCACTTCTTCGCCCGGTACATCCGTTCCCGTAGCCTCGCCAAAGCCAAAGCGCTTGGCATACTCGGTTTCCTTTTCTCCGCCGAGCTTGAGTCCTAGAGAAGCCATGCCCGTATTGACGGAGAACTTGATGATATCCTCGAACTTGATATTGCCCAATCCACGGCCGTCCCAGTTACGGATGCGCCGGCCGCCAACGTCGATGGATCCTTCATCATGGAAGGGTGTATCCGGCGTAATGATCTTTTCCATAAGACCGGCCGAACCCATAATGGGTTTAAAGACAGATCCAGGCTCATAAATGATTCCTACACCGCGGTTCATATAGGCCTCGCTGGAGGCGTCGGCAAAGTGATTGGGATCAAAGGTCGGCCGGCTTGCCATCCCCAGGATTTCTCCCGTATTGGGATCCATAAGGATTGCCGCGGCGCTTGCCGCCTTTGTCTTTTTGATGGCGTCGTCAAGTCCGCGCTCCAAGATGAACTGCATGCGCGCATCAATGGTCAGCTGTACAGTATTTTTCCGCTGGATCTGGACCTCATTCAAACCGGAGGGTCCAATGAGGTTGCCCTTGGCATCCGTGTAATTGGTCTGCTTTTCCTTGACGCCGCGCAGATAAGTATCCATGGAAGCTTCCACGCCCTCAAGTCCTTTATCATCGATTCCAACAAATCCGATGACTTGCGCTGCAAGGTTATCTTTGGGATAATACCGTTTACTTTCCTCAATAAAATGGAATCCAGGGATCTTTTCTTCGTCCAACACCTCAGAGACTTCCTTAGCAACATGGGGATCCAAGGTCCGTTTCACCCAAAAGAACATATGCTGCTTATCGGTAAAAAGCTCCATGAGCTTTGAAGCGGGCATCTGCAGGATAGGGGAAAGGCGGTTGGCAGCGACTTGACGCACATCGCGAACCGGCATCTGGCCCTTTGGCCAACGGTCAGGATCATCAACCAGTTCCTGAGGATTGACGGCAAGTGACCGGGAAACAACACTTACGGCCAGTTCTTCCCCATTACGGTCTACAATGCTCCCACGGGGGACAATTTCAAGGTTTTCCCCACTGATTTGATTCAAGGCCCAGTGGGCAAGAAAATCCTTTTGGACGAACTGCAGGTTCACAAGCTGCAGGATAATGGCACCGACAAATAAGACCATAGCAAGGCACAAGACGCGGCTGCGCCGCTGGCCGCGCTTCAAAGCACCGCGATCCCTTTCCAAGGTTAGGATCCGGCGACTGTGTTCATGCGCGGCAGACGCTGAAAAAGCGTGGTCATTATCCAGGGACTGCCGGTTCCTTCGTCCCGATGGACGGTTCCACTGAGGAAAGGAAGGACCCTCAGTCGCCTTTTTTTGTTTCTTTCTGCGGAAAAAATTGAAAAATGAAAGCTTCATTTTTTCCACCTGTCTTTCTGATAGCGCGGCGTTCCCACAAAGGGAGGCCGCTGTGAATGGCGGAGGGGCAGGGTCGGCGGGGCTTCCTTTTCTTCCCGACGCACTTCGTCATGATAGACAGAGAAAACAAGCCCCATAGCAAGGAGTGTCGTGACAAGACTCGTTCCCCCATAACTAATAAAAGATAGCGGCACCCCAATGACGGGCAGGATTCCGCAGACCATAGCCATATTGGCAAAGGCCTGTCCAACGATAAGGAAATTGGCGCCCATGACAAGGAGAAACCCTTGATGGTCGCGCGTCCGGCGTGCGACCGTATAGATTACATATCCAAGCATGAGAAAAAGGACAATGAGGACGAACGCGCCCAAAAAACCGTGTTCCTGACAGAATACGGAAAAAGCAAAGTCCGTGTGGGCTTCAGGAAGATAAAAATATTTTCCCAGCCCCTGGCCAGGCCCAAGACCGCCAAATCCACCACTGCCAATGGCCACCTTGGACTGGACCATTTGGTAGCCGAGACCTTGGGGATCTCGGAAGGGGTCAAGCCATACATAAATGCGATTCAGCCGGTAGGGAGCAATGACAACACCGACTACGGCCCCCACCGCACCGATAAGGATTGTCCCGATGACCATGAGGGTCGGCAGTCCGGCAAGAATATAGAGAAAAAAGGCAATGGCAATCAAAATAGCACTGGTTCCCATATCAGGTTGCTTGAAAACAAGGAGGCCGATGATCACCACAGCAAAGGAAAAATGATTCACAAGAGAGGGTTTCTTCCCCTGTTCCATGACCTTCCCGAGGTAAGCGGCACCTAAAAGGATGATGGCAAGCTTTGCCAATTCCGAAGGCTGGAAACTGACAGGGCCAAGGGACAGCCAGCGTTGGGCGCCTTTAGCCGTATGACCGGCCAGATCGACGGCAACGAGCAAAACGATATTGATAAAAGCAATCGCCATTTCCGCCCTCCGTCCCAGGAGTTGATGATAGTCCATTTTCCAGCCCAACCATCCCATTAAAATCAGGCCGATGACTCCAAAAAGAAGATATCTTGCGATATAGCCGCTAAAATACCCTTTTCCATAGCCCATCATAGCAAAACTGGCACTATAGACATTGAGGGCGCCGGCAATCATCAGAGCCATGACGAGGATCACCATCGCGATTTTAGGATTTTTGAAGATGCATTTCTCCTTCATCATCCGATTCCTTTCCCACTAAAAAACAACTTCGCAGAAATTGATATTCTTTCCCAAGGCACTGAAGCGCTGTTCGTACTCTGTCTGTGCTTCGTTGAGGATCTCCGTGTGGTGGAGATCCCTGCTTACGGTGAGAAGGGGAAGGCCAAATTCCTTGAATTCTTCCAAGGAAAACTCAAAAAGCGCATCGTTATCGGTCTTGAACCGCAGATGCCCCGCGGGTTTTAGGATTGTCTTATAAAGAGCAAGGAAACTGCGGTAAGTAAGGCGTCGTTTTGCATGACGAGCCTTGGGCCAGGGATCGCTGAAGTTGAGGTAGAGCCCTTCCACTTCCCCTTTTTCGAACCAGTCAAGCAGATGGGCCGCATCAGCCCGCAGAATACGGGCATTATCAATTTCCTGATCCCGCAGTTTTTTCACAGCATAGTAACAGACATCCCGCTGGGTTTCAATGCCAAGGTAGGCATTTTCGGGATGAAGCTGGGCCATTTGGCTGATAAACTGCCCCTTGCCACAGCCAATTTCAAGGTAAAGGGGTTTATCGCCCAGAAGGGCGCGCCATTTTCCCTTGTATGCCTCGAGACCGTCCTCGAGCAGTTCTTTTCCTTTATAGTCTTCCAAGGCCTGGGATATCCAGGGCTTTTTTCGTAAACGCATGGGTCTGGGCTCCTCCTTAGGGTGATCTGCTCCTGGCTTTTTGCAGCCTTTTACGAGGCATTCACAAAAAGCACGAAAAGATGCGTTTTGTCGATGGCAAAGCGCACCTTTCCCGGGACAGATGCGTCCCTATAATGTCCTTGATTTATTTTTTGGGACCTAGGTCGTATTTTTTCAAGTAGCGGTAAAGTGTCACGCGGCTGACTCCGAGCATAATGGCCAGTTTGCTGATGTTGCCACCGGCCTGTTTCCAGCTTGCAACAAAGGCATCCTTATCATGCTTCCAGGATTTTTCAATGCGGTGTTCCCCAGGCAGCTTGATATGGCTGGCGTCGATGACACTGCCTGCCGTATGGAAGAAGGCCTGTTCAATGACTCCCTGGAGCTGCTTGATATTGCCGGGCCAGTGGCAGCTGTTGAGAAGTTCCATGGCCTCGTGGGAAAGCGTCTTTGTCGGCATGCTGTGACGGGCCGCCATTTCCGTAAGGATATGGTTGGCAATGACTTCCACATCTTCCACCCGCTCCCGCAGGGGCGGTACCCGGACGACGGTGCCAATGACCAGTTCATAGAGGCTCTTGGAAAAGAGGCCTTTATCGGTCAGACGTTTCAAGTTGGAGTCACAGGCCGCAATGATGCGGACATTGAATTTCCGGCGAACGCCTGTCTCCTTGTTGAGAACACCGTTTTTCAAAGCATCAGCCAAGACATCGCCCAGCTTCGTCGGGAATTTTTCCACTTCATCAAGGAAAAGCGTTCCCCCATTGGCCAGTTCCAAACTGCCGGCTGCCAGATGGCCCGTACCATCGGTCTTGCCAAAAAATTCTTCTTCCAGTTCCTCTTCCGGTCCTTCGTGACCGCGCACCGTAATGAGCGGAGCCGCAGCCCGTGGACTTGCCTGATGGATACCGTGGGCAAGACGCTGCTTGCCCGTACCCGGTTCGCCTTGGAGCAGGATGTTATTATCCCCGCGGGCGACGCGGGCGGCCTTATGCTGCAGGGCCTGGAACTCGCTGGAATTACCGACCATACTGTAAAGGCTGTAGCGGGAACTGTATCCCGTGGCGTGGGCAATGGTGGTCTTCAAATCCTCGATGGACATGGTGATGACGACGACACTGTCGACACGGCCGCTGTTATAGACGGGCAGGACGCTCGTCACATCTTCATAGGTACGGTCCTGGGTAATCCACGTGATTTCCTTACGGATCGTCTTCTTGCCATCAAAACCTTTTTGTACAGGAATATGTTCATAGTTCAGGAAGACATCTTCCATACGGGCCCCCTCATCCATGCGCAGACGGGCCCGGTCATTGGCGTAGCGCAGGGAGCCATCCCGGTTGACCCAGAAAATAGCTGCAGGGATGTCTTCGGAGATGATGTTGCAGACCTTCCAGTATTCAATCATCTTGAGGTAATTTTCAACGGAATACTTCATGGTCATGAGCAAGCTGAGCAGGATGTCATAAGGCAGGTCATTCTGGTCCAGGCTGAACATGGACAAAAAGTATCGATTCTGTCCATCCACACTGATGGGGGCGGAGCAGGCATCACCGGAATGGCATTCGCGGACCCACATTTCCGGTCCGAACATCAAGAAGGGAACATTGTGGCTGCGGGCCACAGAAAGGCTCGACGTACCACAGTCCTCTTCGAGCACACGCATGCCCTGAATATCATCAATGCTCCGCTGGAAGAACGGCAGGGCATAGTTTTTGAGGACATACCCCTTTTCATCAACGATGATCATGGACAGGTTATGGGAGTTAAAATACTGCTTATTCTGTTCAAAAAGTCCATCCACATAAGTCAGGACATCTTTATGCAGCTCCAACTGCCGGGCCAATTCATTGGCCGAAAGGCGCACCCCATTAGCCGGCATGGTCTCATGGTTCTGTTTACGGGCATCGCAGCGACGCCACGACTCAGCGACCCACGGATGGACATTGGGATCGATGATGCCCTCTTCAATGAACTTATTATAATAACTCGTCAATTTTTCCTTATTGCGTCGTTCCCTAATCATGAACTTCCTCCCTCAACTTGTTAACGATAAGACCGATCCCCAGAAACAAGGACCCGTTTGGCACCGTAATAACGGGACCGCCAATACGGCTCGGAAAGGCTGCACAGACGGACCCCTTTCGACGAAGTCGCACTCCAGAAAAGCCCATTGCCCGCATAGATTCCTACGTGGGAAGCCCCCGGTTCATAGGTCGTAAAGAACACCAGGTCGCCGGGCTTTAGCTGCCGCATGGTCACGAAAAGACCTTTTTCATACTGAAGGTCTGCCGTTCTCGGCAAGTCAGCCTTATGTTTCTTGAAGACGTACTGGACAAACCCCGAACAGTCAAAGGCACGCGGCGTTGTCCCGCCAAAACTGTAAGGGACTCCCTTATATTTGGAAGCGGTCCTTACCACATCTTTGCCCTTGACGCCATGGATTCCCTCTTTTTCAAAAGCAGCTTCATTGATGCGGAAATAGGTCTTATCATCCACCTTCCCTGTAACGGGCAACTTATGGGTCTTTTGGAAGATCCGCACCTGCTTTTCCAGGTCCCGGGAATATTTTCCCGTCAGCGGTGTCTTAAGGCCAAGGGTGTTCAGCTTGGTTTGGACGGTCTTGACCTTCCATCCCTTATCCCCGACTTTGAGGGGGGCATTCTTCTTTGCCGCAAAGCCCAGCGACACCGGCAGGGCAATCATAGCAACGAGAAATGCCGTTAACAGTCTTCGCATTTTCATTTATAGACGCCTCTTTCCTAAAAGCTAGCTGAAAGGGGGAGCTCTCCCCGATGGTAAAAAGGCCAACTGCCTCTTGAAATCTCCTTAATACTCCATATTAGTATAAACTTCCCAATCCGTCAATTTCGAAAGCTTTCCAATGGAAACATCCAGTTCCTGAAGCAAGCGGTCCCGGTCCTTGGGCAGCGTGCCCTTGAGGGGAACATAATTGGAAATATGATTGCTCCTAAAAAGACAGTGCCGATTCGGCGGCAGCTCAATATGGCTGAGGAAGGTCCTCACTTCTTCGGCCAAGCCACAAGGCGAAAGCAGCTCAAATTTGCCTTCTTCAAACTCCCTTAACATCTGCGTTCCTTTATATAGACGCAGCGTCAGGACACTCAGCATGTCAGGCTGAATCTGGGATACTGCATATGCGGTCTTAAGGGCATGACGTGCAGACCCCGCCGCGCCGCCGAGACCAGCAATGACCATCATGGACAGCTTCATGCCGCTTCGTACGACTTTCTGCCCGGCCGCGATGGATTCTTCGGCGGTTACCCCCTTTTGAATCTGCTGCAGGAGCTGCGAGTCCCCTGTTTCAAGGCCAAAATAAAGCATCTTGAGTCCAGCTTCTCGGAGACGCAGCAGCTCCTCATCGCTCTTGCGGAGGATATCCTTTGGCCCCGCGTAGCTTGTGACGCGCTGGAGATTGGGAAAGGTCCCGTACAGGCGGGCCAAAAGAGCAAGGAGCTTTTCCGTCGGAAGGACAAAGGCATCTCCGTCAGCAAGGAAGATGCGCCGTACTTCATCGCCGGCATAGTGGGCGGCCATGGCAATCTGCCGGTCCACAGCCTCGTCCGTATAGACTGAGAAGGGAACGTCCTTATACATGGCACAAAACGTGCAGCGATTGTGGGCACATCCCCGAGTGACACGAAGGATGAAACTGTTTGCTTCACTGGGGGGCCGGAAAACCGGCGTCTCATAATCATCAAAGTACAGTCCAAACATGAAGATTTCCTTTCTCACACAAAAACTCTTCCAATAAATATAGTCAGTATATTCAAAGCATTATCGCAATTCTTACAGCTGTACAAGTCCACCTGTATCGTGTTCATTATTATAAACTATTTTACACTTTTTTACATTACGTTTTGTAAACTTTTTGAGAAAAATTTTCCATTATAAGGGATATCTTATCCACAGGAGACTTCCTCCTTCTACTTGTAATTTACTTCTTAACCATATATAATTTTGTTTTGAAGTTGAACATGAAAGGTTAGAGGTGAACTACATGTCTACACAAGAAGCAACTTTTATGGGTGGTGTCCATGTACCTCCCAGCAAGTCCTTGACTGACAAAGTGGCCATCGAAAGATGTCCCGCACCTGACATGGTCTACATTCCTCTCTCCCAGCATATCGGCGCACCGGCCAAGCCGGTCGTCAAGGCAGGAGATAAGGTAACCCTAGGTCAGGTCATCGGTGAGGCAGGCGGTTTCGTCAGTACCAACATCCATGCCAGCGTCAGCGGCACGGTCCTGCGCATTGAAAATCGTTACATGCCCCAAGGGACAATTTCCCAGTGCGTCGTCATCAAGAACGACAAACTCGATACGCCCTGCGAAACCATCAAGGAACGCAGCGACGAGGAAATCACGCCGGATGTCATCCGCACGGCCTTGCGGGAAGGCGGTTCTGCCGGTCTTGGCGGGGCAACGTTCCCGACAGCGGTCAAGTACGCGCCTCCGAAGGAAGGGGCCCGTCCTATTGACACGATCCTGTTAAACGGCATCGAATGCGAGCCTTTCATTACGGGTGACCATCGCATCATGCTCGAATGGGCTGATGAAATGATCCAAGGCCTGAAATATTTCATGATGGCCTCCGGTGCCCAGAAAGGCATCATCGGCATCGAAGACAACAAACCCGATGCCATCGCCCTTGTTAAGGAAAAAGTCGCTTCCGAACCGAATATCGAAGTCTGCGTCTGTGCAGAAAAGTATCCGGAAGGTTCCGAAAAACACCTGATTTACGCGGCCACCGGTCGTACGGTTCCTGACCGTGGACTGCCTGCCGATGTCGGCGTCATCGTCGACAATGTCGGGACTGCGGTTGCCTGCTACCGTATGGTGAAAAAGAACATTCCTCTATATGAACGCGTCACGACCATCAGCGGTGACGGCGTCAATAAACCGGGCAACTACATCTGCCGCCTGGGCACGCTCTACAGCGATGCCGTGGAACTGGCTGCCGGCGGACTCAAAGGCACTCCGGGCAAGTTCATTTCCGGCGGGATGATGATGGGCTTTTCCACGCCGAGCCTCGATTACCCCATTGCTAAATGGTCCGGTGCAGTCCTTATCTTCAATTCCGAATCTCCTTTTGCTCAATATGTCGAACCCAGCCCCTGCGTCCATTGCGCTCGCTGCGTCGACGCCTGCCCCATGAAGCTGGAACCGACGGAAATCGTTCAAGCCGTCAAACGCCAGAACTGGGAAGAAGCAGAACGGTTCTCCTGCCATGCCTGCGTCGAATGTGGATCCTGCGCCTTTGTCTGCCCTGCCCACATTCCTCTGGTCCAGTACATCCGCATGGGCAAACAGTTCATCAGGGGAAAAGGCCATGGCGGTCACAACCCGTTCTATAAACTGGATAAATAATTACGCGAAAGGACTGGATATTGATTATGGAACCTATTAAAGAGCCTACGCCATTGGTTCTTGTCACCTCCTCCCCGCATATGCACTGCGGGCTGACCATTGGCAAGTCCATGAGAGAAGTCATGTTGGCCCTTGTACCGGCTATCATCGCTTCTGTTTATTACTTCCGCATGAGCGCCGCCATTGTCATGGTGACTTGTGTTGTTTCTGCCATTGTCTTTGAAACCATCTGCAATAAAGTCATGCACAAGCCTAACACCGTACAGGACGGCAGTGCAGCCCTGACGGGCCTGCTCCTTGCGATGTGCCTGCCAGCCTCCATGCCGCCCCTGTTTGCGGCCATGGGCAGCATGTTCGCCATTGTTGTCGGCAAGGCTGTCTTCGGCGGTCTGGGCTGCAACATCTTCAACCCGGCCCACATCGGCCGTGCCATCCTACTGGCGTCCTTCCCGCAGCAGATGACAAACTGGGTTCTTCCGGCTACAGCAGCTGCTTCCGACGCAGTCAGCACAGCCACCCCGCTTGCTGTCATGCGGGCTACGGAAAAGATCTGGCAGGCCGGCGGTGCCGCCAGTGCGGCCAAGCTTCCTGACCTCATGAACCTTTTCTGGGGCAATGTCGGCGGCTCCCTCGGTGAAACCTGTGTACCGGCCCTCGTACTTGGCGGTCTTTACCTCATCTACAAGAAACTCATTGATTGGCGTATCCCTGTCTTCTATCTCGTCACCGTGGCCATCCTGACAGGTGTGTACGGTGCCGTTATGGGCTATCCCAGCACCTTCCCCCTGTATCATCTGTTTGCCGGCGGTCTCATGATTGGTGCCTTCTTCATGGCAACTGACTGGGTCACGAGCCCGATTACCAAAAAAGGCAAGATCATCTATGCCATTGGCCTGGGTGTCCTGACCTCCCTGATCCGTCTGCGTGGCAGCTACACCGAAGGCGTCTGCTATTCCATCCTGATGATGAACATGGTCACCCCGATGATTGACCGGTTCGTCCGGAACGTATCCTTCGGAGGAGGTCTCAAAAAATGAGTAATTTCTTCGTAAAACTGACATCCACCCTTCTCATCACCTGCGCTGCCAGTGTTGCCCTCGTTGCCGGCGCTCATGAAGGGACCAAGGAAATCATTGCCAAAAAGCATGAAGCTGATACAAAAGCAGCTTACAAGCAGGTCCTCCCTGACCTGGGCGACCTCCAGAAGGAAAAGGCCCCGGGAGACCTCATCAGCGATATCCAAAAATCCAGTAAAGGCGGCAAAGCCAACGGTTATATCTACACTGTCGATCCCAGCGGGTACGGCGGCAAGATCAAACTCATGGTCGGCATCGACGCCGAGAAAGGGACCATTACGGGCATCAAGGTCCTGAGCCATTCGGAAACCCCGGGTCTGGGTGCCCGCAGCACCGAACCGGAATGGCAGGCTCAGTTCAAAGGAAAATCCCTGAAAAATGACCTTGTTGTCACCAAACAAGATCCCACGAAGGACAATGACATCCGTGCCATCACGGCTGCCACCATCACTTCGAGAGCGGTCGTTACAGGCGTTAACGCGGCACGCGACCACTACATGAAGAATTTTGCTAACGGAAAGGGCTGATCGGCATGCTGTCAGATTTGACAAAAGGTATCATTAAAGAAAACCCGCTGTTTGTCCAGCTCCTGGGTGTTTGTCCCTCCCTGGCAACAAGCGGATCTTTGGAGAATGCGGTCGGTATGGGCTGTGCTTTTACCTTCGTCCTGTTCTTCTCCAACATCATCATTTCCCTGATCCGGAAACTCATTCCCGATCAGGTCCATATCCCGGCTTACATCGTCGTCATCGCATCCCTCGTAACCATCCTGGAAATGCTGATGAACGCCTTTGTTCCGGCCCTGTATGAATCTCTGGGTGTCTTCGTTCCCCTGATTGTAGTTAACTGCATCGTTTTGGGCCGTGCAGAAGCTTTTGCCTGCAAACACGGCGTTGTTTCCTCCGCCCTTGATGCCATTGGTATGGGCATTGGCTTTACTTTCGCCCTGAGCCTCATTGCCCTCTTCCGTGAACTCATCGGTTCCGGCAAACTCTTTGGTCATGTCGTGCTTGGCAGTGCCTACACCCCGGTCCTCATCTTCATCCTGCCGGCAGGTGCCTTCCTGACCATGGGCTTCGTCTTTGCTATGGTTAACTACTTCCGTCAGAAAGGAGATGCTCGTTAATGGGAGACAGTATCTTTGGAATCTTATTCAGTTCCATCTTCGTCAGCAACATCATCTTATCCCGGTTCCTGGGCATGTGCTCCTTCTTGGGCGTTTCCAAGAACTTCAATAACTCCCTTGGCATGGGGGCAGCCGTAACCTTTGTTATGCTTCTTGCTACCATGCTTTCCTATGCCCTGTACCACCTCATCCTGGTCCCCTTCGATCTGACCTACTTGAAGACCCTTGTCTTCATCCTGTCCATCGCGACCTTGGTCCAACTCGTTGAAATGTTCATGAAAAAGACGATGCCTGCCCTTCATAAGGCCATGGGGATCTACCTGCCCCTGATCACCACGAACTGTGCCATCCTGGGTATCGCCCTTATCAACGTTGAATCCAACTATAACTTCCTGCAGTCTGTTGCCAACTCCATCGGCACGTCCCTGGGTTACACCATGGCCATCCTGCTCTTCTCCTGCATCCGCGAAAAGCTCAATGAGGATATGATCCCCAGCTGCTTGAGAAACCTGCCGATTGCCTTGATTACGGCCGCCTGCATGTCCATCGCCATGATGGGAATGAGCGGTATTCATTGAGTTAGGAGCTGAAAGATATGGAAACTGCTGTTATTATCATTGCCATCCTAGGCGGCGTCTTCGGTGCCATCCTTGCCATCGCCGGCAAGAAACTGGCCGTTGAAGAAGATCCCCGCAAGGATGAAATCCTGGCCCTCCTGCCGGGCGCCAACTGCGGCGGCTGCGGCTATGCTGGCTGTGCTGCCATGGCAGATGCCATCGTCGCCGGCCAAGAAGAAGGCGCCATGAAATGTGCAGCCTGTGCTGCCGAAAACAAAAAGGCCATCAAAGCGGTGATGGGCCTTGCAGCTGACGACGACGAAAATGCCGTCCGCATGATTCCCCGTCTCCACTGCAATGGGTGCAAAGAAAACCGCCCGGCCAAATACAAACGGGAAGGCGTCAAGAACTGCTTCCTCGCCGCGGCTACCGCTGGCGGCCCTGGCCAGTGCAACTTTGGCTGCTTTGGCTGTGGCGCCTGCGTTGATGCCTGCAGCTTCGGCGCCCTGGCCATGGGAGAAAATGGCCTGCCCCAGTTCGACTATGATAAATGCGTTGGCTGCGGTGCCTGTGCCTCCACGTGCCCGCAGTTCCTCATTGAAATGATGAAGGCTTCGAACAAGGTTCTGGTCCAGTGCAACAACCGTGAAAAAGGCAAAGCCGCTATGACTGACTGCGGCGTTTCCTGCATCAGCTGCGGACTGTGCGCAAAGAACTGCCCGAAACAAGCCATCACCATGGAAGACGGTGTCAATGGCAGCATCCCTGTCATCGATTACGATAAATGCGTTGGCTGCGGACTGTGCGTACAAAAATGCCCGCGCAAGTGCCTGGTCAAGATCACACCGCTTGAAGCTCCCCAGCCTTCTGCAAAAAGACCGGATCCGGTGGGCTGTGTTGCCTGCCAGACGGCAGAAAACCTCAACCAAGAAGCCCAGCAGTAAGCTAGGCGCCATTTCAAAAAGAATGGATCTATGATGAGAAAAATATGGATGATTCTTTTAAGCAGCCTGTTTCTTCAAGGCTGCTTTTTTCAAGACCAAAACAGCACCATCCATCATGAAGATACACGCTTCATGATGGATACCATCGTCACCATTGAAACAACGGGGAAAAGTGAGGACACCCTCAAAAGTACAACCGACAAGGCCTTTGCCGCCTTCCAAGAGATTGCTGATGAAACGGATTCCTACGCACCCCATGGTCCTAAGGACCTTTATGCCATCAATGAAAAGGCAGGGACGGGGCCCCAAAAAGCGGCCCCCCACCTCCTTGCCATCCTAAAAAGCGCAGCTAGCCATCCCCATCAGGAACTTTCCCTCACCTTAGGACCTGTCATCAAGATCTGGAACGACAATCGAGAGAAAAAGACCGTGCCTTCCAGAGCTGAAATTGCTGACGCTCTCACCCTCACCAAAGGTTCCCGCGTCAGGATCGACGAAACAACGGGCACCCTTACCCTCATGCCGGGGACCCAGATCGACCTGGGAGCTGTGGCAAAGGGCTACGCCGTGGAAGAAGCGGCCAAGGTCCTCCAGAAGGAAGGCGGCTTCCAAACCGCCCTCATCAACGCCGGCGGCAACATCAAGGTCCTTGGGGAAAAGCCTGATCACAAACCTTGGCGCATCGGCATCCAGGACCCGAAGGATCCGGAAAAGGTCCTGGGAACCCTTTCGGTTCCTCCCGGTACAGCCATTGCAACAAGCGGCGACTATCAGCGCTATTACGAAGTAAGCGGCGTCCGCTACCATCACATCCTCAATCCGCAGACGGGCTGGCCCAGCCGCAATGCCCATTCCGTTACAGTCGTTACCCAATCGGCCTTTTGGGCAGATTTTTATTCCACCCTGCTCTTTGTCATGACACCTAAGGACGCCATGGCCCTTGTTGAAAACAATCCGTCCCTTGAAATGGTCTATCAGGACCTGGATGGAACGCTCCACATTTCCAGCGGACTCAAGGACCTTTTCGTCCAAGGTCAATAAAGGAGGTTTTCATGCGCAAAAATGATGGACGGCTCATTGCCGTCATGGCTCTTGCAGCCGTACTCAGCTTCCTCTTCATCAATATGACCCAGAAGGGAACCCATAAAGAACTGGTCATCCAAAAGGATCGGGCCGTCATCAAGCGCGTGGATCTGGGAAAAGTTACGGCTGATACGAAACTGACCATTGATGTGGATGACGGACAGATGGTCATCGTCTATAATAAGGATGGAGCTTGGGTCGAATCATCACCCTGCCCCGATAAAATCTGCATTAAGGAAGGCCGGATCCAGAAACCGGGAGAGACCATTGCCTGCGTCCCGGAAAAGGTGCTTCTGACCCTCCAAAGTGCTGCAAAGGAGCGTGAACATGATGCCATCCTCCGCTAAGGGGTTCAGCGCCCACGACCTGACCCAGCTTGGGATCCTTTTGGCAGCCGCCATTGCCCTGCGATTTGCCGAATCAACCGTAGCCTACCTGCTGCCTTTGCCGGGAGCCCATTTGGGCCTTGCCAATGCCGTGACCATCATCGTCCTCTACCTCTACGGAACGAAACGGACGGCCCTTTTTCTTGCAGCGAGGATCCTTTTGACAGGCCTCCTTTTTACCGGCCTTTTTTCCCCAGGCTTCAGCATTGGACTTGCCGGTGCTGTCCTGAGTTTTCTTTTCATGGCCCTTGCCGTCCAGAAGGATTGGTTTTCCAGCGTCGGCGTTGGCGTCCTCGGTGCCTTCACCCATAACTGCGGTCAAATCCTTGCGGCCATGGTGCTCATGCAGAGCACAGCCCTTGTGAGCTACCTGCCCTTTCTCATCGGCATTGGAATTCCCACAGGTATCTTTACGGGACTTGTTGCGGGCATTTTCCTGAAACGGGTCCCAGCCAACGAATGCCTGCGTAAATAAGGAGGTCTTTTGGATGGAAGAACTGGACATACTCCAAAGAAAAATGGAAGATTGTACAGCCTGTCCCCTGCGCGGTGACTGTATTGCTCCGGTTGGCTGGTTTGGGGATCCCCACAGTCCCCTCGTCATTGTCGGCGAAGGACCAGGCGGCGTCGAGGATGACTATGGCTGTCCCCTTATCGGCCCCAGCGGACAGCTCCTGGATAAGGCGCTCTGGTCCGTCAAAATCACACGGGACCATGTCCTTACAACAAACGTCATTAAGTGCCGGCCTAGGAACAACCGGACACCAACGCCGGAAGAAGCCGCTTTCTGCGCCCATCGCATCCTTGACGAGGAGCTGCGCCTTATTGCGCCCAAAGTCATCATTGCCTTGGGCGGCGTAGCCCTCAAATACTTCAAAGGTCCCGAGGCCCGCATCACCAAGGAACGAGGCCAATGGTTCCGGACAAACCAAGGCTTTGACGCCATTGCCACCTTCCATCCCTCCTATCTCCTGCGCCTATCGGGAAAAGCCCAGATTGACGCCAAGTGGCAAGTCTTCCATGACCTTGAAGCGGCAAAAGCCAAAGTCCTTGAATCCGTTCCCGATTATCCCTTTTGTTCCGACCATCCGGTCAATCTCTTTGCCCGCTTCCGCAAGCGGGAATAAGTCCGAGAAGGATGGGAAGTCATCATTGATTTCCTGTCCTTCTCTTTTTATTTTCACTTTTGTCCCTACGTCAAGACCTTTTTTGTAAAAAAAGAAAACAAGCCCCATATTTTTCCCATTAATTTGACAGTTCATTGAAGTGTGTTAAGATAGAACTGACACGAATAGAAAGCATCAGGCTAAGCCATCCAGAAAGAATGATACCAAGTCAGGCAGACTTACCAAGGAGGAATAATTTATGACCCAATTTGAAGATTTTACCAATTTATACCAAGTTTCGAAGACCCTTCGTTTTGAACTGATTCCCCAAGGAAAAACACTCAAACATATCCAGGAGCAAGGGTTCATTGAGGAGGATAAAGCTCGCAATGACCATTACAAAGAGTTAAAACCAATCATTGACCGCATCTATAAGACTTATGCTGATCAATGTCTCCAACTGGTACAGCTTGACTGGGAGAATCTATCTGCAGCCATAGACTCCTATCGTAAGGAAAAAACCGAAGAAACACGAAATGCGCTGATTGAGGAGCAAGCAACATATAGAAATGCGATTCATGACTACTTTATAGGTCGGACGGATAATCTGACAGATGCCATAAATAAGCGCCATGCTGAAATCTATAAAGGACTTTTTAAAGCTGAACTTTTCAATGGAAAAGTTTTAAAGCAATTAGGGACCGTAACCACGACAGAACATGAAAATGCTCTACTCCGTTCGTTTGACAAATTTACGACCTATTTTTCCGGCTTTTATGAAAACCGAAAAAATGTCTTTAGCGCTGAAGATATCAGCACGGCAATTCCCCATCGAATCGTCCAGGACAATTTCCCTAAATTTAAGGAAAACTGCCATATTTTTACAAGATTGATAACCGCAGTTCCTTCTTTGCGGGAGCATTTTGAAAATGTCAAAAAGGCCATTGGAATCTTTGTTAGTACGCCTATTGAAGAAGTCTTTTCCTTTCCCTTTTATAATCAACTTCTAACCCAAACGCAAATTGATCTTTATAATCAACTTCTCGGCGGCATATCTAGGGAAGCAGGCACAGAAAAAATCAAGGGACTTAATGAAGTTCTCAATCTGGCTATCCAAAAAAATGATGAAACAGCCCATATAATCGCGTCCCTGCCGCATCGTTTTATTCCTCTTTTTAAACAAATTCTTTCCGATCGAAATACGTTATCCTTTATTTTGGAAGAATTCAAAAGCGATGAGGAAGTCATCCAATCCTTCTGCAAATATAAAACCCTCTTGAGAAACGAAAATGTACTGGAGACTGCAGAAGCCCTTTTCAATGAATTAAATTCCATTGATTTGACTCATATCTTTATTTCTCATAAAAAGTTAGAAACCATCTCTTCAGCGCTTTGTGACCATTGGGATACCTTGCGCAATGCACTTTACGAAAGACGGATTTCTGAACTCACTGGCAAAATAACAAAAAGTGCCAAAGAAAAAGTTCAAAGGTCACTAAAACATGAGGATATAAATCTCCAAGAAATTATTTCTGCTGCGGGAAAAGAACTATCAGAAGCATTCAAACAAAAAACAAGTGAAATTCTTTCCCATGCCCATGCTGCACTTGACCAGCCTCTTCCCACAACATTAAAAATCAGGAAGGAAAAGAAATCCTCAAATCACAGCTCGATTCGCTTTTAGGCCTTTATCATCTTCTTGATTGGTTTGCTGTCGATGAAAGCAATGAAGTCGACCCAGAATTCTCAGCACGGCTGACAGGCATTAAACTAGAAATGGAACCAAGCCTTTCGTTTTATAATAAAGCAAGAAATTATGCGACAAAAAAGCCCTATTCGGTGGAAAAATTTAAATTGAATTTTCAAATGCCAACCCTTGCCTCTGGTTGGGATGTCAATAAAGAAAAAGATAATGGAGCTATTTTATTCGTAAAAAATGGGCTCTATTACCTTGGTATCATGCCTAAACAGAAGGGGCGCTATAAAGCCCTGTCTTTTGAGCCGACAGAAAAAACATCAGAAGGATTCGATAAGATGTACTATGACTACTTCCCAGATGCCGCAAAAATGATTCCTAAGTGTTCCACTCAGCTAAAGGCTGTAACCGCTCATTTTCAAACTCATACCACCCCCATTCTTCTCTCAAATAATTTCATTGAACCTCTTGAAATCACAAAAGAAATTTATGACCTGAACAATCCTGAAAAGGAGCCTAAAAAGTTTCAAACGGCTTATGCAAAGAAGACAGGCGATCAAAAAGGCTATAGAGAAGCGCTTTGCAAATGGATTGACTTTACGCGGGATTTTCTCTCTAAATATACGAAAACAACTTCAATCGATTTATCTTCACTCCGACCTTCTTCGCAATATAAAGATTTAGGGGAATATTACGCCGAACTGAATCCGCTTCTCTACCATATCTCCTTCCAACGAATTGCTGAAAAGGAAATCATGGATGCTGTAGAAACGGGAAAATTGTATCTGTTCCAAATCTACAATAAGGATTTTGCGAAGGGCCATCACGGGAAACCAAATCTCCACACCCTGTATTGGACAGGTCTCTTCAGTCCTGAAAACCTTGCGAAAACCAGCATCAAACTTAATGGTCAAGCAGAATTGTTCTATCGACCTAAAAGCTGCATGAAGCGGGTGGCCCATCGTCTTGGGGAAAAAATGCTGAACAAAAAACTAAAGGACCAGAAGACACCGATTCCAGATACCCTCTACCAAGAACTGTACGATTATGTCAACCACCGGCTAAGCCATGATCTTTCCGATGAAGCAAGGGCCCTGCTTCCAAATGTTATCACCAAAGAAGTCTCCCATGAAATTATAAAGGATCGGCGGTTTACTTCCGATAAATTTTTCTTCCATGTTCCCATTACACTGAATTATCAAGCAGCCAATAGTCCCAGTAAATTCAACCAGCGTGTCAATGCCTACCTTAAGGAGCATCCGGAAACGCCCATCATTGGTATCGATCGTGGAGAACGCAATCTAATCTATATTACCGTCATTGACAGTACTGGGAAAATTTTGGAGCAGCGTTCCCTGAATACCATCCAGCAATTTGACTACCAAAAAAAATTGGACAACAGGGAAAAAGAGCGTGTTGCCGCCCGTCAAGCCTGGTTCGTCGTCGGAACGATCAAAGACCTTAAACAAGGCTACTTGTCACAGGTCATCCATGAAATTGTAGACCTGATGATTCATTACCAAGCTATTGTCGTCCTTGAAAACCTCAACTTCGGATTTAAATCAAAACGGACAGGCATTGCCGAAAAAGCAGTCTACCAACAATTTGAAAAGATGCTAATAGATAAACTCAACTGTTTGGTTCTCAAAGATTATCCTGCTGAGAAAGTAGGAGGCGTCTTAAACCCGTATCAACTTACAGATCAGTTCACGAGCTTTGCAAAAATGGGCACGCAAAGCGGCTTCCTTTTCTATGTACCGGCCCCTTATACCTCAAAGATTGATCCCCTGACTGGTTTTGTCGATCCCTTTGTATGGAAGACCATTAAAAATCATGAAAGTCGGAAGCATTTCCTAGAAGGATTTGATTTCCTGCATTATGATGTCAAAACAGGTGATTTTATCCTCCATTTTAAAATGAATCGGAATCTCTCTTTCCAGAGAGGGCTTCCTGGCTTCATGCCAGCTTGGGATATTGTTTTCGAAAAGAATGAAACCCAATTTGATGCAAAAGGGACGCCCTTCATTGCAGGAAAACGAATTGTTCCTGTAATCGAAAATCATCGTTTTACGGGTCGTTACAGAGACCTCTATCCCGCTAATGAACTCATTGCCCTTCTGGAAGAAAAAGGCATTGTCTTTAGAGACGGAAGTAATATATTACCCAAACTTTTAGAAAATGATGATTCTCATGCAATTGATACGATGGTCGCCTTGATTCGCAGTGTACTCCAAATGAGAAACAGCAATGCCGCAACGGGGGAAGACTACATCAACTCTCCCGTTAGGGATCTGAACGGGGTGTGTTTCGACAGTCGATTCCAAAATCCAGAATGGCCAATGGATGCGGATGCCAACGGAGCTTATCATATTGCCTTAAAAGGACAGCTTCTTCTGAACCACCTCAAAGAAAGCAAAGATCTGAAATTACAAAACGGCATCAGCAACCAAGATTGGCTGGCCTATATTCAGGAACTGAGAAACTGACAGATGGAAGACGATTGGATTCAAATCTCCCAATTGAATGATTTTATCTTTTGTCCGGCGTCCATATATTTTCACAATCTCTATGGACGCCAGGCAGTCCTGACTTATCAGAGTCCTGACCAGCTCAAAGGAACTGCCGCACATTCTGCAATCGATCAGCGCCGATATAGTACCCATAAAAATATCTTACAATCACTGTTCGTTGAATCCTCAACATATGGACTGATTGGAAAAATAGATTTATTTGACAGCTCGACAAAAACTCTGATTGAACGCAAAAAACAAATTAAGACCATCTATGATGGCTATATTTTTCAAATTTATGGTCAATATTTCTGCATGATAGAAATGGGATTCCAAGTAGACCATCTACAACTCTATAGTTTGGATGATCATCGAAAATATGACATTTCCTTACCGAAGGACGATCAACCTATGTTTCAAAAATTTGAACAACTACTTAAGGAAATGCGCCAATTTTCACTGTCTTCCTTTAAGCAACAAAATCAAAAGAAATGTCTCCACTGCATTTACGAGCCAGCCTGCGACAGGTCCCTATTATGATGACAATTAACGATTTTTGCGCAAAGCAAATTGCCTTTATTTTTTTAGGGCAAGGAGAAAAGCTTTCATTTCGCAATGATAACCTTCTTATTCTCGATAAAGACAAAAAAATAAAATACCAAATTACGTGTTATCGCATCTTTGCCCTTTTCATAGTAGGACACTTCGTCCTAACAAGCGGATTGATTCAACGCTCCCATAAATTTGGATTTCCGATTTACCTCATGACAAATTCCCTAAAACTTTATGAATCCTTTGGTGGACAGATGGATGGAAATGTACTTTTAAGGAAAGCGCAATACGAATACGAGGGACTTTCCATTGGAAAACATATCTTGTCTAACAAAATTCTTGTACAAAGATCCGTCCTTAATCTGCAAAGAAAAAAAGATGCTTCCTTACTAAATGCTATTCACCTATTGGCTGACTATAATCAACGAATTCATGATTATGAAGGGCCCTTGGATGGATTATTAGGATACGAAGGAGCGGCAGCGCGCCTTTATTTCAAGCATGAGTTCAACAATATTTCTTGGACAGCAAGACATCCCCGTATCAAGCCAGATTATATCAATGCCACTCTTGATATAGGGTATACCATTCTTTTTAACTTTATTGACGCTCTCCTTCGTCTCTACGGGTTTGATACCTATTGCGGTGTCCTTCATCGCCAGTTTTATATGCGAAAATCCCTGGTCTGTGACATCATGGAACCTTTTCGGCCTATCATTGATCACCAAATTCGTAAAGCAATCAATCTCAATCAATGTAAAGAAACTGATTTCACTGAAGTCAACCGCCAGTACCTATTACAGTGGAAAAAGAATAAGGATTACGTCGCATTTCTACTTAAAGCAATTTTAGACTACAAACGTGACATTTTCTTGTATATCCAGCAATATTACAGGGCTTTTATGAAACACAAAAACCCTGACGAGTTTCCCCTCTTTATAATAAAATCATGATTATCCTAAGCTATGATATTTCAGATGATAAACTGCGGGCACGTTTTGCCAAATATATTCTAAAGTTTGGTCATCGCATCCAATATTCAGTTTATGAAATTGATAATAGTAAGCACATATTAGATAATATAATTTGCGAAATTCAGAACCATTTCATGAAAAAGTTTGATCAATCGGACAGTATCCTCATCTTAGAATTGACTTCATCGTGCAAAGTAATTAAAATGGGATATGCAGCTAATGAAGACTCTGATATGGTCATTGTCTAACCTGCAAACCTCCAACTTACTATTGCTAAGGAGTATATATTTTGTATAAAAGGTCTTTTGTCAGCATATTTTTTCAATATATGGTCTTACTTGGCGCCAAAAATGCATTCATATGCAGATAGGGGTCAAAAGACCTTTTTAATTTCTACTCTTGTAGATCGGCACGCTTTCCGGATCCAGCTTTAGTCAAAAGACCTTTTTAATTTCTACTCTTGTAGATGCAAAGATGCCGATTTCCCTGGAAACAGTCAAAAGACCTTTTTAATTTCTACTCTTGTAGATTCAAAACCAGTGCCGGCGAAAAGATTGTCAAAAGACCTTTTTAATTTCTACTCTTGTAGATGCAATCCGCTTTGATAGTAATTGCCGGGTCAAAAGACCTTTTTAATTTCTACTCTTGTAGATTTAAGGCAAGAAATAGTAGCAATCAGCGTCAAAAGACCTTTTTAATTTCTACTCTTGTAGATAAAAAGGTGTTGACATATACCGCCAGTCAAAAGACCTTTTTAATTTCTACTCTTGTAGATAAAAATACATTCGGGGACACGGCAGAAGTCAAAAGACCTTTTTAATTTCTACTCTTGTAGATTCTTGTGCGTCACCAGCGCCAATAGAGTCAAAAGACCTTTTTAATTTCTACTCTTGTAGATAAGGGTTTCCTTACGGAGCTTCTTTTGTCAAAAGACCTTTTTAATTTCTACTCTTGTAGATACCGCTATTACGTCAAAAAAGGCGATGTCAAAAGACCTTTTTAATTTCTACTCTTGTAGATTCCATCAGTTCTTTCCCTCCTTTTCTGTCAAAAGACCTTTTTAATTTCTACTCTTGTAGATTAGATCGATTTTTTCAAACTCAAACAGTCAAAAGACCTTTTTAATTTCTACTCTTGTAGATGGAAAACGTACCGGGAGCCTTTTCAAGGTCAAAAGACCTTTTTAATTTCTACTCTTGTAGATAACTGTGTGGCGTCCTGGGCGTGGGTGTCAAAAGACCTTTTTAATTTCTACTCTTGTAGATTGTTTCTGAGTCTAGCGAGCTAAGAAAAGTCAAAAGACCTTTTTAATTTCTACTCTTGTAAACGATAGCCATTGCTCCAATGCAATGCCAAAACATTTTTTGTTTTTGACTCTTTTGGATTTGAATTTTCCTTTTCCTATCACGCCTTTATCTATTCAACAAAACCCTTTCGTTCTTCCTGTAGCGGAAGGGCCTTTTTCGGTTCTTTGTCAAATTTTGGGGTGCTAAAGTGTCTATGCACTTCTGGAGAGGACATGCACTGAATACAGTGCGTGTCCTTTTTCGTTGCGTGTGTTAATGTACAAGCTCCTATGACGAAAGCGCTCAAAATTGCGCAGACCAAATGAAATCCGTTTCAATACCTTGATTTTATTGCTGCAGCCTTCAGTAAAACCGTTGGAGTAAGGATATATAAGGGCGCTCCTGATTTCTTCGTACCAATAGGTAAAGGACTTAACCAGAGAGTTCATTTCCGGTAAATCAGCGCTTTTTACTAGGTTTCTCCATGCTGAAAGTGCCCAAGAAATGTTGGCATGATCTTTGAATCGAAGCACCTTGGAAAATGCGTATTTTAGCGCGTAAGCACATCTTAGACGAGGGAAGCAGCGAAGGATTCCCTCCAGCTTTATAAGCTCTTCTTCGGCTAATTTCTCATATGGTTTCGTTAAGATTGTCTTGTTGGACTTAAACATTCGGCTATGGTGACAAAGGCGCTTTTGCTCTGCTTTGCGAACGCGCTCCATGGCCCATTGGACTAAGCGGATCATATGAAAACGGTCTGCCACGATGCGCGCCTTGGGGAAGATCGTTTTTATGACTGAACGGAACTGCATAGACATGTCCATTGTGACAAATTCTACTTTTCGTCGTTCACTCATTGGAAATTGATAGAAATACTGGAGCAGAGCCGGTGTGGTTCGAACCGGAAGAATGTCCATTATACGCTTGTTTTCAGAGTCAGTGATGATGACTTGGTACTTCTGACCGGCAGCATTTCCTTTACATTCATCGATGGAAAGCACGCGAGGAAGGTGACTGGGACGAGGAATATGGACTTCATTAAAGACGCGAATGACCTGACTGGTGATGACATGGCATCGTCTGGCCACTTCTTGGAAAGAAAAAAGGTGTTGACGCAGCTCCTGAAGCATGACTTGTTGAAGCGAGGAAGAGGTTTGGAAATACGGAGAGGCAAAGGGGCTCTTCTCGTTAAATGTGTGACCACAGCTGCATATATAGCGTCTCTGGCGATACAGGAGATGCAACTCTTTATGGAGAAGTGGGGAATGTTTGATGAGGCGCGTATAGTAGCCCTTTATGCGTCTTAAAGACACGCACCTGGACGGTCACTTTAGCGCCCCAAAATAAATTATAGAACACCTTTTTCGTGCTACAATAGAAAAAAGCGTCTTGCGGCGCTCACGGAAAAGGAAAGGTACTGCCATGATCCTTGCAGCCTACGCGGTTCCTCATCCACCCATCATTGTCCCTGAAATTGGAAAAGGGGAAGAAAAGAAGATTGCCCGCACGAGCGCCGCCTATGATGCGGTCATGGCGGAAGCCGCGGCCCTTCATGCCGATACACTCGTTATTACAAGTCCTCATGCTGATGCCTATGTGGACTACTTTGCCATTTCCCCAGGAACGGAGGCCGAAGGCAGCTTTGGACAGTTTGGTGCCCCTCAGGTACGCATCAAGGTAAGCTATGACAAAGCCCTGGCGGCTGCAATCAGTGAAAGGGCAGAGGATAAGGGCCTTGCAGCAGGGCTTCTGGGAACTCATCACCCAGAGCTTGATCATGGAACCCTCCTGCCGCTTTACTTTTACCAAAAGCATGGCGATGTAAACACCCTCAAGATTGTCCGTATCGGTCTATCCGGCCTTTCTCCGGAAGCCCACTATGCTCTGGGAAAGACCATCGCCGAAGCCGCGTCCTCCCTGAAACGCCGGATCATTTTCATTGCCAGCGGGGATTTATCCCACAAACTCCGGGAAGATGGCCCTTACGGCTATGCCCCTGAAGGTCCCCTTTGGGACAGGGACTGCTTGTCTTTTCTTGAAAGGGCGGATTTTGTCTCCCTACTCACCATGGACCCCACTTTTTCAAGGAAAGCCGCCGAATGCGGGCTCCATTCTTTTTGGATCATGGCAGGCGCCTTGGATGGCCTTACCGTTTCCACGACGCGCCGCTCCTACGAGGACATTTTTGGTGTCGGCTACGGCATTGTGAGCTTTTCCGTCACAGGGGCTAATCCCGAGCGCCAACTGGCAGGCGTCCTGCATCAGCAGCTTGCAGAAAAGCGAAAGACCCAAAAGCAGCAAGAAGACCCCTATGTGACCCTTGCCCGCAGAAGCGTTGAAACAATTGTCACAACGGGGCGCCCCCTGCCTTTGCCGGAGCATCTCCCAAAATCACTGACAGGAAGCCGTCACGGCGTTTTTGTGTCCCTCCACCTTTACGGAAATCTTAGGGGCTGCATTGGGACCATTGCCCCGACGAAGAAAAGCACGGCCCTTGAAATCATAGCCAATGGCATCAGCGCAGCCCTGCACGATTCCCGCTTTCCGGCAGTGCGCAAAGAGGAACTGCCGGACCTTGTCTATTCCGTCGATATTCTTGGCGTCCCAGAACGCATAGCAGATGAATCCAGCCTTGACCCCAAACGCTATGGCGTCATCACCGAAAGTCTAGATGGAACGCGGCGGGGGCTCCTCCTTCCCGATCTTGACGGTGTGGAAAGTGTGTCCCAGCAAATCCAGATTGCCCGTCAAAAAGGCGGCATCGGGGCCGATGAACCGATCTTACTCTACCGCTTCACAGTGACGCGCCACGCCTAGGCTCCCATCCTTCAGGGAAGGGAAGCCAGCCTTTTTCCCTACGCGTCCCGCCTTTCCAAATGGGTGCGCCGCTTTCCAAAAGGAACCCCCTAAGGACCCGGAACAAAAGGGGCCATCTTTCAGAAGCATTTTTCTGTTATGCCGTCCCTCAAAATGCTTTATAAGCTTTTTTTCTTTTTATGCGAACCATTCATCATATTTCTTCTTTGCACGCCTTAAAAATGAAATATGAGCCTTTAGGAGCCATTTCAAAGGAGGTGTGTTCGTGATGTCTCCCATCCTGACCTGCCTGCTTTGTCATCATCACTGCTGCCTTGCTGACGGTGAAATCGGCTTTTGCCGCGCACGGCAGCACCAACAGGGACGACTGGTAAGCCTGTCCTATGGAAAGCTCACCAGTCTTGCCCTTGACCCCATCGAGAAGAAACCCCTCTATCACTTCCACCCGGGAACGCACATCCTTTCTGCCGGCAGTTTTGGCTGCAATCTTGCCTGCCCGTTCTGCCAGAATCACGAAATTTCCCAACATGGCAGGGAAGCCACCCGCTTTGTCCTTCCCCCGGAAAAACTTGCTGCCCTTGCGGGAAAGATGCATAAAGAAACAGGCAGCATCGGCCTTGCTTTTACCTATAACGAACCCCTCATAAACATTGAATATGTGCTGGATACCTTTCGGCTCATCAAGGAAACAGGCCTTGCAACGGTCCTTGTTACCAATGGCAGCCTCGCCCCCGCTCGCTTCCATGATCTGCTGCCCCTTACAGACGCCATGAACATCGACCTCAAATGCTTTACTGAAAAAGGCTGCCGCAGCCTTTCAGGAAACCTTGCGGAAACGAAAGAAAACATCGTCCAAGCCGTCCGTTTCGGGACCCATGTGGAGCTGACGACCCTCATTGTTCCCGGGTTAAACGATCGTCTTCTTGAGATGCGAGACGAAGCCCAATGGATTGCTTCCCTTTCCCCAGAAATTCCCCTTCATCTGACCCGCTATTTTCCCCGCTATCACGCCTGCCGCCCAGAGACCTCCCTATCCTGTCTTGCGGCGCTTTCCCGTGAGGCCAAACAATACCTCACATGGGTCCACCTAGGAAATGTATAGCCGTCCCCAAAACCAAAAAGACTGCACAGGATCCTTCCTGTACAGTCTTTTTTACTGCCCTATCTCTTAAAAACAAGATAAAAGGTGCTTCCCACACCAGGCGTGCTTTCAGCATAGGCCCGGCAGTCCAGGAGCTTTGCCGCCGCAGCCACAAAGGATAAGCCAAGCCCCAATCCAGCATTCAACTTCCGGCTGCGCGACGCGTCCGCTTGATAGAGACGGTCCCAGATCTTTTTCAAGGTGGATTCATCCATCCCCGCCCCATCATCGGATACGGTCAAATAGACCTTGTTTCCCTTTCCATATAGGCAGACCTTAACCCGCGAACGGGTAAACTTCATGGCATTATCCAGATAATTGATAAAGATCCTCATGAAAAGTGATTGATCCGTAGGCACCGTAATATTCGGTTCAATCTGGATATCCCACGTAATGTCCCTGCTTTCCGGAAGTTTCTGGTAGTCCGTTACGATATCTGCCACATAGGCTGAGATATCAAGGGGCGAGAGGGGAACAGACCGCTTGTTGCCGAGTCGGGTCAGTTCGAGGAGCTGCCCAATCATGCGGTTCATGTGACGGGCCTGGTCAAAGATCCTGCCCATTTCCTTTTTCGCTTCTTCTACGTTTTCCGCGTAATCCTTACCGAATTCACTTTCTGCCATAATGACAGCAATGGGCGTCCTGAGCTCATGGGAAACATCGGAGGTGAAGCGTTTTTCACGGCCCATGAGATCCTCAATCTGATCAAGCATGTGGTTCATGGTGCGTCCCATCTGATGGATTTCATCACTTCCTTCGCCAACGGGAAGCCGCTGGGATAGGTCCCCCGTTTCCCCAATGGCCCGGGCTGCCTTGCTCATGGAGGCCACAGGTGCAAAAGAACGGCGGACAATCCGGTAGCCCCCGACGATAACAAGAATCAAAAAGAGAGGAAAGAACACCAGATAGGTCACAATCAGGGTCCGCCATCTGCTGGAAGCAGCTTCCCCGGACATAATGCCCCGAACCCACAGATGATGTCCATATTTTTCTCCCGACACAAACGGTCCCTGACGCGGCTGCTGGAGATCAAGCCCCATGCCCGTCAAGGAAGTATCCGTCCTATCACCCCGCAGCTCCCGCGGAGGCCGAACTGGAATATCCACATAGCGGTATTCCACACCTCCAACCTTAATAGATTGGGGGCCTTCCCCAAAATGGGGGCGCTCCTGAGGAAACCCTTCCGGCATGCCGCCGTAGACAATCTTATCTTCATGATTGTGGATGGAAAGATAGACATTTCGATCATAGACATCAAAAGCTTTTTCGTTGCGCGAGGCCCGGACCGTCACCTCTAGGAGCACTTTGTCCATTTCCTTGATTTCAAGGTACTTAGCCATTTGAAACCCGCTCATGGTCACAAGCAGAAGCAATAACCCCAAAAACAGGGTATAGTAGGCCGTGACCTTGATGGAAACGGGCATATCCTTCAAAAAATGTATGACAGAAGCAGAAAAGGAAACCAGCTTATTCCTTAAGGACATAACCGGCACCTCGTACGGTGTGAAGGAGCTTAGGCTCAAAATCATGGTCGATTTTCTTTCGTAAGGTCTTGATGTATACATCTACCATGTTAGAAGCTCCTTCATAGGAAAAATCCCAGGCATGTTCCAGGATCTTATCCCGGGACAGAACAATCCCTTGGTTCCGAAGCAGGTATTCGAGCACAGAAAATTCTTTGGGGGTCAACGCGATTGGCTTCCCGCCGCGGGTAACCGTATGGGCACTCTCCGACAGGACAAGATCGGACAGCTGCAATTCATTCTTGGGCACCGCCGTCCCCCCAGAGCGGCGCAAGAGGGCCCGAACCCGGGCAAGGAGCTCTGAAAATTCAAAGGGTTTGACCAAATAATCATCCCCTCCGGCATCAAGGCCCTTGACCTTATCTTCCGTCCCATCAAGGGCCGTAAGGAAAAGAACCGGTACGGTCACATTCTTTTCCCGCAGCGTGTGGACAAGGGTCAGACCATCCATTTCGGGCATAAGGATGTCCACGATGAGCAGGTCGTATTCGGCCAGCGCCACAAACTCCAAGGCATCACGGCCATTTTCTGCTTGATCGACGGAGTAGCCTTCGATCTTGAGCCTCTTGGCAATAATCTGGTTTAAGGAAGGTTCATCTTCTACAACGAGGATTTTCATGGAATTCCTCCTTTCCGATATAGGAAACCTGCAAAAAGAAATCTGTTATGATGGGATAAACCACTTGAGTGACGTCTTATTTTACACCTTTTTCGTGAAAAAAGAATGAAAATCATCGCGATGATATAAACCATCAAAAAAAAATGAGCCCCCAACATGGGGACTCCGGATATGGGGATGGTAATCCGAGCGGGGAAGCTCTGGACTACCTGGGGAAAAATAGAGGCTTGCATGACAAGAAAAGAAACGCCGGAGAGGAGTCACCAACGGATCCATGCTGCAGGGTCTGGAGTCACCCTGCTTTCTTGCCTTCCTCTAGGGCTTATTATAAAAAAAGAAAATGAAAGTTTCATGAATAAGTGGGTACAAACAGAAAAAATCATAAAATAGTATAAACAATCAGTATCATTTCCCTATGTGGGAAATCCCCAGCCAATGCACCTCCAGCGACTATTTTTCCGCAAATTGGGCCAGAACCTTTTCCCACTGCTCGTTGACCGCTTCTGCCATCAGTTTCTTACCGGGCGGATCGAGATGAATGCCATCAAGGCCGAGTTCCGTCGGAAGGTCCACCCCTTCGGGGATTTTTCCCGCAAGATCGATATGGATCTGGGTCCTGATATAAGCATTGACAGCAGCAAAGCGCTCCTTCCAATCCTCAGCCGTCGGTTCATTGAAGGCCCGGGCAATATTCTGGGGATTGATTGGTGGCAAGGTCATAAAAATTGGGCAGATCCCGTTTTGTTCACATTTTTCCTTGATGGCGGCAAGGTCGGAAATGACATCATCTGGATCCACGCCAGCCCGCAGACTGTTGGTTCCCGTCATGATGATGAGATAGTGGGGATGGAAAGGCAGGACATCATCATCAAAGCGGGCCAAGGTGGCCCCGCTCGTATCCCCGCTTTGGGCCAGGTTAATGGAATCAAACTTCAAATAGTGCTGGAAGCTGTATTCCCAATCACTCGGTGAATAGGAAAGGTTCCCGCCGCCATGGTAAATACTGTCGCCCAAAGTCGCAACCTCCCAGTGGTCAGATGGATTTATTACCATTTTCTGGGGCTCAGAAAATACGCCAATGGGCTGACCTTCGTCATCAAGGGCGCGGACCCGCCAATAAAGGGGATAAGAAGCCACGCGCTTTGTATCGTCATACCAATCAAAGCCAGTCGCCTTGCCCCGTCCTAGGGTAATCGCCGCGTCTGCCCGCTGATCTGGACGCTCCGGCAAGCGGCTGAGAATCTCCACTTCGTAGTTTCGGGCCCCGTGGACAGGAATCCAGTTATAAACAGGATAAAGAAGGGTCGTCCCTATGCCTTCATTGAAGCGGTTGGTCGGGACAGGACGCTGGAGGGAAGGCATTTGGGGATCTACATAGACCGTTTCCCACGCGGAAAAGGGAGTCATCGGGACACGGTCCAAATTAAGGGCGCGGACCCGGAATTCAAAATGGTCAGCCGCATAGTCGTCAGGAAGGACGGCATGATAGCCGTTAATAAAGACATAGCCATCAGTCTGAAATACAGTTCCATCCTTAGCAAGCTGGACCTCATAGACTACGGCATCATCCGCCTTTTCCCATCGCAGGACCGGTTTCAATGAACTGGGATGGTCCTTGGGAAAATGGCTCAGGATATGGGGGGCTTCGCCGTAGGGCGTAGTCACTTGGTTTGACACGGCAATCTCTCCTGTACCTGAGCTCCGGATGGTTTCCGGACTTGGCAGGACGACAAGTTTTGATGAGGCCTCACCGATGGCGCCTTTGGGTTCACTTCCGGCTTCTGCACAATTTTCATAAGGCTCCCTCCCAGAGATAAAAACCTCCTTGAAGCAAGGCAGATACCGGTAGACACCTGATACAGCGACAAACATCATGATGACGACTAGTAGGATCTGCTGGGTACGTTTCATCGCAAACGCGAGCTGGCATTCCTTTCATAGGGAAAAGATGGCTCGCCTCACCTCTCTTTCCAAAATGATTGTCAAGGTCAATCCGACCCACAGGCTGATTTACGTTCTTAGTCCAAGCCAAAAACCCCATTTCTGTCATGGTGAAGTGGCGTCAGCGAAAAAACGCTGATCTTTCAGGAAGGTAGAAAAAAGGGAATTGACAGATTGGGTAAAAAATCCCTGCCTGAAATCCTTAGGATACCGGCAAGAAGACTGGCAGCTGCCACTGTCTTTCAGCTTCCCTAGATTGGATAATTCCATTGTAGCGGGTTCCATAGGTTCCGTCCAATACTTCCTCCTGCCGGGTTTCCATACGGGTAAGGCATAAGAAAAGAAGGACCCCTGCTGCCTGCAGGGGTCCCTCCTTATTTGGCCATGATTTCCTTGGCTTTCATGAGGCGTACCGTACTGGCACGTTCATTTTCCGAAAGCTTCATGGTAATATACTTGATATTTTCCTGCATTTCCGGAATCATGACATATTCCAGGGCGTTGACGCGCCGCCGAGTCTTTTCGATTTCATCGGCGAGCATATTGCAGGTCTTTTCCACCTCAGCAAGCTCCAACAGATCGGGCAGGTACGAGGTAAGATTTACGACGGCATTATCAAGTTCTGCCGACGTAAAGGTAAAGGCATAGGGCACGCGGGTCTCATCATCCGTTGTCGCGCCCGTGTATTTGATGGTCGGGACGTCAACGCTCATGACGTTTTTCGTCCCTACTTCAAATTCAGCGCTCCGTGCCGGATAGAGAAGGGCTTCACTCATATAGAGGGACCCCATCTGAGCCTTTGCCTGGACAAAATGCTGGGATACATCGGACAGAGCTTTTTCCATCTTCTGTCTGAGTTCGTGGTTGCGCCGGATGTAAAGCATAAACTGGCGCACCATTTCATCCCGTTTGTCCTTTAGGAGCTTATGCCCCCGCACTGCCGTCGCGAGCCGCTTCTTGAGGCGGGTCAGCTCCATTCGTGTCGGGTTCACAGTTGTAGCCATGGGTTATTCCCCCTCAGAGCCATCCGCAGGTTTGTAGTACTTATCCAAGTATTCGTCACGGATACGTTTCAGTTCGCCCTTCGGCAGGATGCCCAAAAGCTTCCATCCGATGTCGAGGGTCTCCTCGATGGAGCGGTTGGTTTCATACCCCTGGGAAACATATTCCCGTTCAAAAGCGTCGGCAAATTTTGCATAAAGCTTATCTACGCGGCTCAGGGCAGAATCACCAAGGATCGTGGCCAATTCTTTTGCCGATTTCCCACGGGAATAGGCAGCAAAGAGCTGGTTCATCGTATCCGCATGATCTTCACGGGTCTTTCCCTTACCAACGCCCTTATCCTTCAGTCGGGACAGGGATGGCAGGACGTCAATCGGCGGTTTGAGTCCTTTCCGATACAGCTCGCGGGAAAGGATGATCTGACCTTCCGTAATATATCCCGTAAGGTCAGGGATTGGATGGGTCTTATCATCTTCCGGCATGGACAGGATTGGGATCATCGTAATGGAGCCCTTCTTGCCGCGGATCTTCCCTGCCCGTTCGTACATGGTGGCAAGGTCCGTATAAAGGTAGCCAGGGTAGCCGCGGCGGCCCGGAACTTCCTTACGGGCAGCAGAGACTTCACGCAGGGCATCGGCATAGTTGGTAATGTCCGTAATGATGACAAGCACATGCATGTCCATTTCAAAAGCCAGATATTCGGCTGCCGTAATGGCCATACGCGGCGTGGAAATACGTTCGACAGCCGGGTCATTGGCAAGGTTGATGAACATAACGGCACGGCTCAGGGCACCGGTACGGTTGAAGTCTTCCATGAAGAAGTTGGCTTCTTCGAAGGTAATCCCGACAGCCGCAAAGACAACGGCAAATTTTTCATCCTTGCCGAGGACCTTGGCCTGACGGGCAATTTGGGCAGCCAGCTGGGCATGGGGCAGACCGGAACCGGAGAAAACCGGCAGTTTTTGGCCGCGTACCAGCGTGTTCAGGCCATCGATGGCACTGACGCCGGTTTGGATAAATTCGGCAGGATAGTCACGGGCAGCCGGGTTCATCGGAGCCCCATTGATATCGAGATATTCCTGGGGAATGATCTTGGGCCCACCATCAATGGGGTTGCCCATACCGTCGAAGACGCGGCCCAGCATATCCGGAGAAACACCGAGCTGGATCCCGTGTCCTACGAAACGAGCCTTGGCCGTGGAAGCCTGCAGACCCTGAGAACTTTCAAACAGCTGGACCAAGGCACGGTCCCCATCAATCACAAGGACACGGCCGCTGCGGACTTCGCCGTTAGCCTGATGGATTTCCACCAGCTCGTCATATTTCACGCCAGCTACATGATCCACCGTCATCAGGGGGCCGACGACTTCCCGGATTGTCTTATAATCTTTACGCATTGTCGCCACCCTCTTCCGTCAGATCGGCAAAGGCCTGATCCAAATCTTTGAACAGCTGGGCAAACTTCTCATCCCGTTCACTTTCAGGAATATACTTGGCACGGCCAATCTGTTCCCGGACGGGCATATCGATGATACGGTCCAGCGCAATATGTTTGCCAGAAAGGTCCAAGGCCTTCTGGTACCACGTAATGATCAGTTTCAGCATATCGTACTGTTTTTCCAAGGAAGTGTAGGTATCCACTTCATGGAAAGAGTTCTGGTGAAGGAAATCTTCACGGATGGAACGCGCACATTCCATGGTGATGCGGTCCTTGAAGCCCAAGGCATCGATACCAACCAAGCGGACAATTTCATTGAGGTTGGCTTCTTCCTGAAGGATTTCCATGGTGGTTCCAACAAGCTTTGACCAGTCAGGAGCTACTTTGGCATCGTAATACTTACGCAGGCGGTCCGAATAAAGGGAATAGCTCTGCAGCCAGTCAATGGCCGGGAAGTGACGCGCATAGGCAAGGGCCGAAGACAGGCACCAGAAAACCTTGACAATGCGAAGCGTCGCCTGGGAAACCGGTTCAGAAATATCACCGCCCGGAGGAGATACAGCGCCAATGGCCGATACGGCCCCCACACGCTCATCCTTACCCATACATTCCACTTCACCTGCCCGTTCATAGAATTCAGCTAAACGGGAGGCAAGGTAAGCCGGGTAACCTTCTTCGCCCGGCATTTCTTCCAGACGGGAGGACATTTCGCGAAGAGCTTCTGCCCAACGGGACGTGGAGTCAGCCATAATGGCGACTTTATAGCCCATGTCACGGAAATATTCCGCCAGCGTAATGCCCGTGTAGATGGAAGCTTCACGCGCGGCAACAGGCATATCGGACGTATTGGCAATAAGGACCGTTCGCTTCATCAAGGGAAGGCCCGTTCTCGGGTCATTTAGTTCCGGGAATTCGTTCAGTACGTCCGTCATTTCGTTGCCTCGTTCACCGCAGCCGACGTAAATGATGATATCGGCATCAGCCCACTTGGCAAGCTGGTGCTGCGTAACGGTCTTGCCCGAACCAAAAGGCCCCGGAATGGCGGCCACACCGCCCTTTGCAATCGGGAACAGTGTATCGATGACGCGCTGGCCCGTGACCATCGGTTCATCAGGAGCCAGTTTCGACTTATAAGGGCGGGCCTTACGGACAGGCCAGGTCTGGAGCATAGGATATTCCTTGACAGTTCCATCTGCTTCCTTTAATTTATAGACCGGTTCCGTAATGGTAGCTTCACCGCTAAAGACCCATTCCACAACGCCGCTCTTACCAGGCGGCACCATGATCTTATGAAGGACGGCCGGGGTTTCCTGGACCGTACCGATGACATCACCGCCGGAAACTTCGTCGCCTACCTTGGCCACGGGGACAAAAGCCCATTTCTTTTCCCGGTTCAGTTTCGGCACATCAATGCCGCGGGTAATGCGGTCGCCTTCTGATTGATAAATGACTTCCAGCGGGCGCTGGATGCCGTCAAAAATACTTTCGATCAGGCCTGGGGCCAGTTCCACGGACAGCGGGGAACCTGTCGATTCCACCGGTTCGCCCGGACCAAGGCCGGCCGTTTCTTCATAGACTTCGATGGAAGCCTTATCGTCTCTTAATTCGATGACCTCGCCGATCAGTCGCTTTTCACTGACGCGGACCACATCATACAGTTCCACGTCCTTCATGCCTTCAGCAACGATCAACGGGCCGGATACTTTAACGATCCTTCCGCTCATCGGTTATCTCCCTACCCTTCTTTGAATAGAATATCGGCACCAACGGCTTTTTCCACATTTTCCTTGACCCGCTTCATCCCAAGTCCCAAGGACTTGCTGCCAGCAGGAATCGGAATAATAGCCGGGAAAGTCGCCGTCGCATATTCATCGATGACATCAGCCGCAAGACTTGCTGCCATTTCCGTAATGTAAATGACGACATACCCTTCATCAGCCAGTGTGTGGAGCCGTCGTTTGATCTGGTCCGGCTCTTGTTCATAAAATACATCAAAGCCTACTGCCTTGAAGATCATAACGGAGCTGGGATCACCGACAACAGCAATCTTATTCTTATCCATATCTTTCCTCCCAAGCTTCGCGATCTTATGTGTAGATTTCAGGCAGCTCTGCTTCAAAGCCGCCGGCAAGGGCCCCAAAAATCAGGCGCAGGGCCTCGGCTTCAACCTCGCGGGCATATAGGTACCCTACAATAGGCCCTAAGGAGTCCGTCTCCCATTTGGCAAGGCGGATGATCTGCATCTTGCCTTCCTGCATACGGCGGGCAATGATGCCGAGGTCTCCGGTCTGGGCAAATTCGTTGATAGCCTGGACGAGATCCGCACCATGGGCGCCCTGATTGAGGCGCGCCCCAAGCTGTTCAGGCGGCGTATCAAGGCATTCTTCAAAGACAGTCCGGGGAATCTCGCCGGCGTCGACGAGGACGAGGCGGAGCTGACTGAGCTCCCAATGGAGATTCTGGGCCCGGATCAGGCTCAGTGTATTTTGGAAATCGGCCCACAGGGAGAAATATGCTCGAATGAATCCTTTTTCGTGCTTTGCGTCCATGATTGCCTTGGCATGGCGGAACATCGCCCCATCCACCATAGCGCTGAAAACAAGGGGATCGGCCTCACGGCCGAGTTCCGACTCGATTTCATTCAGTGTATCGCGGTAGACTGGGGGCATGTCCTCGTAATACTTGGTCTGGATCATATCCTTTAGCGTATCAAGGGGGAAGTTTCCTCCATCACGAAGGATCTCGTCGGCACTTGTCCCCAAAAGGCGGGCCTTCAAAAGGGCCTTGATATTATGGGTATCGACGGGCAGGAGAAAAAGTCCTGTCAGTTCCGGATCGGGCGTCAGTTCCTTAATTCGTTTCCTCGTCAGCTGAAGCTGACCGCGGATGATGAGATCGATCTCGCCCGTGGCCAGTTCCTGCTCCGTTGCCGCATTTTCACCGTAACCGGTTTCCAAAAGCAGTTTCTGTGCTTCCTTAGTGGAACCGGCTTCGGCAATGCGGCGAAGCTGGGACGCCGATAACAAATGCGTGGAAAGGACGCTGATCCGGCCCAGGGCAAATTCAAAACTGGGCTGGGCCATGTTACTTCACCTCCGCGTCAAACAGGATCCCTGCTACGCGATATTCCTCCTCGCTGCGTACATCTCTCAGGAGCGTGGCGAAAGAGCCATCGTAGTCACAATCCTTCCCTCGGATGAGGATCCCTTCCTTGAAGGAAGCCGTCTCGCTGTCCAAGGTCATTTCACCTTTCTTTCCCTGGTCCACAAGGGTCTTGTTGATCTTAGAAAGAAAACCATTTTCATAGACTGCGCGGTCCTTAGCGGGTACAACCAGCGTTTCCGTCCCTTCCACATCACTTTGGGTGACGATGGCAAGGATCAGCTTTTCCCAGGTTTCTTGGGGAAGCTGGGACAAGCGGAGCGCTGCTTGGTCAAAGGCCTCCTGGATAACGGCCCGCTGAGCGGCAAGGCTGTCCTTGCGGCTCTTGAGGTCAGCAATCAGCATGAGACGGCCGGCCGCTTCCTTGGCATCTGCCTGGGCCTTTGCTTCAATCTCCGCTGCGGATTCCTTTGCTTTCCCGAGGATACGGCTCTTTTCCGCTTCCGCTTTTTGCTTTGCTTCCGCTTCAATCGCCGCCGCGCCCTGTCTAGCTTCTTCTTCTATCTTTTCAATGATTTTGTTGCCTGCCACGACGCGTCCACCTCTCTTTACAGTTTCACACCGTTGACCATGATGAAGGAAATCAGAAGGCTCAATACGGCGTACGTTTCAACCATAGCGGTCAAAATGATGCCTTTACCGGTTTCTTCCGGACGTTTTGCCGTCAGGTAGATACCGGAAGCAGCTACCTTGCCCTGATAGATACCAGAAAGCAGGCCGCCAATACCCATCGGCAGACCAGCAAAGAGAAGGGACAGGCCCTGATAAAGGGTGAGGTCCTTCGGAGCTCCGCTGACAAGACCAATATTCATGATGATGACAAACCCAATCAATAGACCGTAAATGCCCTGCGTACCAGGAAGGGCCTGAAGCACGAGAACCTTACCAAACTTATCCGGATCTTCACTGACAACGCCGCTGGCAGCCTGGCCGGCAATCCCGACACCCATGGCGCTGCCAACGCCGGCAAGGGCAGCCGCAATGGCGGCGCCGCAGATAGCAAGAGCTGTTCCTAAACTAATCATGATTCATATCCTCCTTAAATTGGCTTATTTCACGATATCCGTGTATTTGGTGCGAAGCGCCAGCGGAACAAACGCGCGGCCGCCTGCTTCATAGAACTTACCAAAGAATTCAATGTACTGCAGCCGGGAGCTGTGAACAAAAGCACCCAGGATGTTGATGATGATATTGAAGAAATGACCGCCTACAAGAACGACCACAGCGGCGGCTGTTCCCACAGGTCCAGCCGCAATGAGCATCTGGGCAACCGTATTGATGACCATGGCGATGACGCCCGTTGCTAGACCTAAGGCAAAGATACGGGAATAGCTCAAGAGGTCACTGAGGTAGCCACTGATGTTATAAAGGCTCAGGACACCGCCAATCAGGCGGCTCACGATTCCCTTCTTATCCCGTCCCCCAAATAGGACGATGATGGCAGCGCCCAAAAGGGCGATATCTTTTCCGATACTGCCTGGTACAAACGGCATGAGGAAAAGACCGGTAAAGAGGATGAGCCAGCTGAACTGGTCGCAGACAGCCCCCATGATGTCGCCATCGCGAATCAGGAGATAGGCCTTGGTCAGCATCCCCAGCGCCAGATGAAGGATGCCAAGGCCAAAGCAGAGGGCAAGCATCTTCAGTGGTTCATTCATAGGGACAAAAAGCAGCGGATGCCATTCCAGGCCAAACCAGCCGCCAAAAAGTGCCCCCCAGATAATGGTTGAGATACTGCCAAAGAGGCAGACCATAACGAGCTGACCGCCCAATCCCTGGGGTTTTACTTTCTTCATGACAAGATAAAGCAAGATCGTCAGGACAAGACCGTAGCCTGCATCAGAAAGCATCATTCCAAAGAAGATGAAATGGAACGGTGCCATTAAAAAATCAGGGTCGAGGGTCCCGGCCTTAGGAAGGGAGTAAAGCCCAATGACGGATTCATAAGGTGCCACAAGCTTGTTGTTTTCAAGGACCGTCGGTGGGATTTCCCCTTCGTTAGGATTCCGGAAGGTCAGCTGGTAAGCATCCGTTACCCCGCTGATGACCTGTTCCACATGTGACTGCCTATCCCCGCGGATCCAGCCTGTTAGGACAAAGGCACGTTCTGTTTCGATGCCGGCATCGGCAAGGCGGTCCTTTTCCGCACTTAGCTGATCATAATAGAGCTCAACGGAGGCTTTTTCCTTAGCCGCTTCCTTTGCTTCAAAGCGCAGTTTTTCGGCTTCGATTTCCCTGCCCTTCGCCTCTTCCGCCAGTTCTTTTGCCACGCACCGGGCAAGGCCGCTGCGCTTAGGAAGAACGGCTTCCGTAAATTCATGGTCCTTGAGGAGGTGTTTGACCCCTTCTTCCGCATCCTTGTGAGCAAGGACAACGAGGGCCTGTCCATCGGGAGCAAGGCCATAGGTCTTCATTTCCGCAAGAAGCGGTTCAAGGCCTTCCCGAACAGCGTCCACTTCCTTATCGGGCACAAAGCCTACAAACAGGCGGGTATCTTCCGTAAAACTCAGCTGTTCCAAGGGAATATCAAGGTCCAGCCAAGGATTCAGGCTCTCTATTTGGGTACGGAGGGCGGCTGCTTCACTGTCAAGAGAGGCCACCCGATTAGCCAAGGTATCCACCCGTTCCGTGACCTTCTCACCCGTTTGACTGGGCGTTAGGAAAGCATCATAGGACAGTTCCGTTCGCTTGGGAAAGAGACCTCCCTTGGCCCCGTTCTGCGCCATAAAACGCAGGACCTGACCGGTCTTTTCCAATTGGGCGCTCACTTCTTCCGCGCCTTCAAGGCCTTTTTTCTCCCCTTCGGATTCAATCATGACACTGCCATCTTTCTGCAGGGCCATGAGCAGGGCGTCGCGATCTTGCTTGAGCGCATAAAGCGTCCATTTTTTCATTTTGACTAGCATTCGATCACGACCTTTTCCATAATGTACTTCACCGCATTGTCAAGACGGGCGCGGGCGGCCTCCGCCTTTTGCCGGTCTTCTTCGGCCTTTCGGGCGACAAAGGCATCAGCTTCCTTATGGGCCTTTGCTTCTGCTTCCGAAACGGTCTTCTGCGCTGCCTCCCGGGCCTTTGCCACGAGGGCGTCCGCTTCCTTCCGGGCTTCTTCCTGGGCATCGCGCAAAAGCGTGCGGGCAGCTGCCGTCTTTTCTTTCTTCAGTTCATCAGCAGCCTTTTCTGCAGCTTTGATATCTTCTAACATGGACATGGTCTCACCACCTTTGCTCCATTAATGTGCAGCGTAAAACTGTACATTTTCCCCTACTTCCTCGCAAAAAGAAGATGAAAAACATAACAGCTTATTTCATTATACAATATTTCAGTCAAGAATTGTCAAAAATTCTTCGGATTTTTTAAAATAATTCTATTTTAAGAACTTATATTATTTCCCTTTATGACCTGCCATCGCGATAAGGTCCGGAAAACAGTGGGAAAAGTGCTGAAACCCCGCATTCCTCCTTATTTTTTAAAGCGAATTGTTCACAAAAAATCCATAAAAAAACTGCCGCTTCACGCAGCAGTTTTTATCCACAAAGAAACGAACCCTGTTTTAGCAGAGGTCAAAGACCTACACGATGGCTCCACAGCGGATAAGCACACAGGAGCACGGTCACAAGGAGCATGAAATAATCCCACACGCCAAGTTTCATAGGCCGGCGATTGCGGTACGTATTGGGCCCAAAGCCCTTAAGTTCCATAGAAAGGGCAAGCGTGTCCGACTTGGCGACAGCCCGAATGACAAGGGGTTTGACAACAGCCAGATAGGCAAATAGACGTTTCAAGGCATTGCCGCGGTTGGAATACCCCCGACAGGACTGGGCGTCAAGGGTGATGGCGCTGTCTGACAGGAAATCCGGTACAAAGCGCAGGGCAGTCGTGAGCATAAAAGCATACTCATAGGGCATATGGAACTTTTCTACAAGAGCCTGGGCAATATCCTGGATCTTCGTCGATGCCAAAAGGCAGAGGAAGGCCGTTGTCATAACAAACATCCGCAGGCCGCCCGTCAGGGCCACTTCAAGACTCGAGCCAAAAAGCATCTGGAAGATGATCATGAGAGCCGTAAAGACCGTCAAGGTTCCGATGGCCGCCATGGTAGCGCGGTCCCGTTTAATATAAAGAAGGATGACAAGTTCCAAGGCAAGGATCATGGCAACAGCCGGGATGGGAAGCAAAAAGACCCAGGCTGTGACAGCAAGGACGAGGACAAGGCGCGTAAACGCGGTCAATTTCATTTTCCCTCGCCTCCTTTCAGCGCAAGCTTGCTGCAGAGCTCTTCCGGCGTCGTCACACCCGTTACTTTCATTTGCGCGCAGATGCGGGAAAGAATAGGCTGTTTCAGTCCCCACGCCTCAATGGGACGCTTGCCGTCAAAAAGCTCCGCTGTAGAGCCATCATAGACGAGGTCCCCATGGGACAGGACGAGGGCCCGTGTTGTATAAATCCGGGCAATATCCATATCATGGGTAATGAGGATGAGTGTCATATGGCGCTCCTGCTGAAGTCTGCCAAGATACGCCATCATATGACGCTTTTCCTGTTCATCCTGCCCGTTGGTGATTTCATCAAGAATCAAGGTCTTAGGCTGAAGCGCAAGGGCCGTCGCAACGCCAAGGCGGCGTTTCTGACCAAAGGAAAGGGCCCGCGGGTAACGGTCCAAAAAAGGCGTCAGTCCCATGGCCTCTACGGCATCCCGCACCTGACGGTCAATGGTGGATCGAGGAAGCTTCTTATTGGCGAGCCCATAGGCCACTTCTTCATAGACCGTATCCCCCAAGATCTGCAGGTCTGGATTCTGGAATACGTAGCCAATCTGATCGGCCAGGTCTGCCGGTTCAAAATTGACAATATCCCGGCCATCGATGAGGACTTGCCCGCTGCGGGGATGATTGAGGGCCATAAAAAGACGGCTCAGGGTTGTTTTGCCGCTTCCATTATGCCCCAAAAGGGCCACCGCCTCCCCATCATGGATGGTACAGCTGATATCGTTCAAGACGGGTATGCCCCGCCGATAGGCAAAGGTTACGGTTTTTGCTTCAATCATGGTCTTTCTCCTTTTCAAAGCGTTCCGCAAGTTCCTGCAGGGCTGCCGCTTCACTGCGCCAATCCTGCAGTGTTACGGGGTACTTTGCTTCAAGGCCCAGTTTGATGCGCCACAGTTCAGGGAGGTTGGCCCGGAGTGATTCCTGGGGAAAGGCCCGGCGGGCGGCTTCCTCAAAGGGACCTTGAACCTTGATCTTTCCTGTTTCCATAAGCACCATATGAGTCATGTAGGGCAGCAGATAATTAAGGTCATGTTCCACAACGACAACGGTCATTCCGTGGGCTTTATGGATCCGGTCCACAAGGGCATACAGGGAACGAGCCCCATCAGGGTCCATGGCCGAAACCGGTTCATCAAGAATAAGGATATCAGGACGTGTCGCAAGGACGGAGGCCAAAAGCAGGCGCTGCCGCTGTCCGCCCGACAGCTCATCAAGCTGGTAGTTTTCCCGGTCCGGCAATCCGACGTCATTTAAGGCCTCTTTGACGCGGGCGTCGACTTCATCAGGACTGAAACCGTGATTCAAAAGGCTGAAACTGATTTCCTCACCTGCCGTGAGGGAGACCATCTGGCTTTCGTAATCATCAAGCATAATGCCAACGCGCATGGCAAGATCCGAAATCTTTTTATCGCGGATATCTTCGCCGAGCACTTCTACCGCCCCGGCATAGCGGCCGCCATAGTAGGTCGGCACAATCCCCGTCATGGCCCGGCAGAGAGTCGTCTTGCCGGCGCCGCTGGGTCCT
Organism: Acidaminococcus sp. AM33-14BH; assembly: GCF_003603525.1. Taxonomy (NCBI): domain Bacteria; kingdom Bacillati; phylum Bacillota; class Negativicutes; order Acidaminococcales; family Acidaminococcaceae; genus Acidaminococcus; species Acidaminococcus sp. AM33-14BH. The sequence goes on from NZ_QTNG01000002.1 coordinate 202,555, forward strand.
GCGATGGCCGTAAAGGAACCTTTTTCAACGGAAAGATTGATATCCTTCAAAAGAACATCGCTCTGGGGATAGGCGTAATAAAATCCCGAAAGACGGATGACACTGTCACTCATGGTCTTCACCTCCTGTCGTATGGAATACCTTTTCTACCGGCCTATAAAGGACCTGTGTAATGAGTGCATTGAGGACAGCAACGACAAGCACGACAGGCAGCATGACCTTGAGCCACGTGGAAAAGGGAAGACCCAGGACAATACAGAGGATGTTCGTGAAAACAGAACCACTCACAAGGGTGGCAAAAAAGCCGATGATAAGGGGGCCCAGACGAAATTTTCCCAGATGGAGGGAGACAAAAGCCTTCACAAGAAGGCAGGCTGTCAAGGACCCTGCAATTTCACTGGCAATGTTGCCCAAAGGAAATGCCGATTTGGAAGAAGGCACAATGGTAAGCCCTGCCACAAATCCCGTCCCCAGGGCGCGCAAAAGACCAGGATGAGTCAAATTGGTGGTTATGGAATACATGGCAATGGTCCAGTTGGGCGTCACCCCGCCCACATTGGGACTGATGGTATGCAAAATGACACCAATGGCAAGCAGCAGGGCTGTAATGGCCACCCAGCGGTGGCTGTCCCTCGCAGCTTCCACGGTGATGAGTTCCGGTACTTCTTTTTCCATCTCCTATCCTTCCTTTCTTCCGTTGTAATGGATTATCTTCCTAGTGTATTTTTTTCAGATGGCAATGTCAATGGCATTTCCCCCAGATTGGCAAAAATCCACGCAAAAAGGAAGTCCGCCCAAAACAGTCCTTTCTCTCCTCATTCGTCATGAAGGCAGTAATGGCAGCCTGTGTCCATCTCGACGAGATACCCTGTATTCACTTTCCTTTTGGCCAAAACTGTTTTTCAGCCAATTCATGATTTTGCGGCAGACACGAATGGTTAATGATGATAACCATTCGGATTAGGAATGTTATATTAAAAGATGGGGGACCTTGACAATCTTTTTTAGGTCCCGTATAATAAGTTCACTCATCAGAGGGTACGCTGTTCAAAAGAAACAGTACGCCGGATAAGATGACAGGCTGAAATGCCTGTTTTCTTATCCGGCGTTTTTTATTCCCGCTTTCTCTGCAGAAAGGAGCCTTTTCATGTCTTCACGAATCGATTTTACCTCGGGCAGCGTTCCCCGCGCCCTCATCCACTTTGCCCTTCCTGTCATGTTTGCTCTTTTTCTCCAAGCCATGTACGGCACCGTCGATCTTCTTATCGTCGGTCAGTTCGCTTCCAGCACGGACGTTTCCGCTGTGGCTACAGGATCCCAGATTATGCAGACTGTGACGAACCTCATCAGTTCCCTTGCCACGGGAACGACAGTCCTTTTGGGACAGAAGATCGGTCAAAAAAAGCCTTCAGAAGGCGGCAAAATTGCAGGAGCCTCCCTGATCCTTTTTGCCCTCATCGGCATTGCCTTCAGCCTCTTATTGACCCTGGGTGCGGCCCCCTTGAGCCGCGCCATGAATGCTCCGGAAGCCGCTTTTTTGAAGACGGTCCATTATCTATCCATCTGCGGCGGCGCCCTCATCATGATCTTCTATAACCTCATTGGCGGACTCTTCCGCGGTATGGGGGATTCCCGCACCCCCTTTATTGCCGTAGCCATTGCCTGCGTGTCAAACATCGTTCTTGACCTCCTTATGGTCGCCGTCTTTTCTTTTGGTGCCGCCGGCGCGGCCTTGGCAACGGTCCTCTCCCAAGCCATCAGCGTCCTTGTTTCCTATCACCTCATCTCCAACCGGCCCCTGCCCTTTGCAATGACGCGGGCCCATGTCACCTTCCATAAGGAAACAATCAAACGGATCCTTTCCTTGGGAATCCCCCTTGCCGTGCAGGATCTTTTTGTCGGCCTGTCCTTCCTCATCATCCTCGCCATTGCCAACAGCCTCGGGGTTAATGCTTCGGCCGGCGTAGGGGTCTCAGAAAAAATCTGCGGCTTCATCATGCTGGTCTCTGCTGCCTTTATGCAATCCATGGCGGCCTTTACGGCACAAAACAAGGGGGCTGGCCGCATGGACCGTGCCATCAAGGGCCTTCAGTGTGCCATGGGCCTTTCCTGCGGCTGCGGCCTTATCATGGGCTTTTTCACCTTTTTTCACGGCGACATCCTGGCCGGCCTGTTTACCTCTTCCCCATCCGTTATGGCAGCGGCGGCAGACTACCTAAAAGCCTACGCTTTTGATGCTTTTCTTACAAGTTTTCTCTTCTGTTTCATTGGCTTTTACAATGGGCTGGGTCTCACCTCGTTTGTCATGGCTCAAGGGATATTGGGATCCTTTGGGGTCCGCGTTCCCCTTTCCTATCTCCTGAGCCAATTCCAACCGGTGTCCCTTTTCCATATTGGTCTGGCAACACCGTGCTCAACCCTCATCCAGATTGTTCTTTGCCTTGGCTGCTGGTCCTTGCTCAAAAAGCATCACCCGCACCTACAGTAAAAGGGTCTGTGAAGAAATGATTGGTTCTTCCTGCACAGACCCTTTTTCACGTATGATGGCGGAACAAATAGCCCGCAAGGATCAAGGTCACAATAGCGACGACGGTCAGGGGCAATAAATTCCAGGAAAGACTGGTAAGGGGCAGCCCCTCCAGGTAAATGCGCCGGATGAGTTCCAGGCCAAAGCGTAGGGGATCGATATAGGTCACGGTCTGTAGGAAGACCGGCATATTCTGGATTGGCGTAATGATTCCCGAGAGAAGGGCCATAGGGACCATCATGACAATGACGTAAACGAGTACCTGCTGCATATTCTTTGAAATGGCGGAAACGCAGAGCCCAATCCCGGTAGAGCTGAGGACATAGAAGAAAACCGCGGCATAAAAATCAAGAAAGGACCCTGCAAAAGGCACCTTGAACCAGAAAAGACTGATAAAAAGCAGGATCGTACACTGGATGATGCCGACAATCATGGGTGGAACGGCTTTGCCGATGAGGATAATGGGCTCTGAAATGGGCGCCACCAAGATCTGCTCGAACGTTCCTTCTTCCCGTTCCCGGGCGACGGAAAGGCCCGAGAGCAGAAAGACCTGGGAAAAACTCAAGAGTCCAATGATGCCTGGCAGAAAGAACCACCGTGTAATCTGGTTGGGATTGAACCAAGTCCGCATTTCCAAGGCCACGGGGCTTTTGCTTCCGCTCCTTTCCTGATTGTACCGACTGATGATCTGCCCCATATGGCCTATGACCTGGCCAGCAATCACCGTGTTGCGTCCATCGGCAATAACTTGTACGGGGGCTTCCTGAGCGTGGTTCAGTCGCCTGGAAAAATCAGGAGGAATTGAAACAGCCATGACAACCTCGCCCCGGTTGATATAGTCACTGATTTCCTCGGCATTTTGAAGCGTCACAGCCCGCTGGAAAAATCCCGTTCCATCAATACGGGAAATCAGCTCAGCCGATTCCTTGCTGTGACTTAGGTCGATCACAGCATAAGGGGCTTTCTCCAAATTGTAGTTGGCTGCATAGCCAAAGAGGAAACCCAGGATGATACAGGGCACGACAATGATGAGGCGTGTCGCCTTATCCTGCCAGATGGCCAGGATTTCCTTGCGGCAGATGACGGCCAGCTGTTCCAAATAAAGCTGTATGCCTTCCATCATTCCACCTTCTTTCTGGTCATCCCAAAGGCCGCGCCAATAAAGAAGATTCCATATAAGAGCAGCAGGCCGCCCTCCTTAAGGAGAATCCCCCAATGGGTGCCGGAAAGAAAAAGGGCCCGGATGCAGGTCAAATAGTGACTGAAGGGAAGGATGGCACCGATAAGCTGGACCCCTATCGGAGTGGACCGCAAATCAAAGATAAACCCTGAAAGGACAAAGCAGGGAAGGAAGCTGATCAAAAGGGAGGACTGGCAGGCAAGGAACTGATTCTTGGTCACTTCAGAGATGACAAGCCCGATGCCAAGGGCAACCATAAGATAAATCATGGAAATCAAGATCACCATCGCAAGAGAGCCCACAAGGGGCACCTCAAAGAGGAACCGCGAGAAAAAAAGACAAAGAAAGACCCCCACCATAGCCACACAAAAATAAGGGATAATCTTGGCAAGAATCAGTTCCAAAGGACGGACGGGCGTAACAAAAAGGGATTCAAAAGTGCCCCGTTCCCACTCCCGAGCCATGACGATAGCCGTCAACATGATGCCCACAAGGGTTACTATCAGCATAATCAGCCCTGGCAGGAAAAACCAGGTACTGGAATTGGCATCATTGAACCACATGCGGGGTTCAAGGACGACCTGTGCCGATCCTGCCACTCCCTTCTGCCGCCTCAAAAAAGAAGCTATCCCGCTTTCAATATAGGTCTGGGTCGTCATGGCCGTGGCTGTTTCCACCCCATCGAGAGCGACAAAGATTTTTGCCCGGCCCTGAGAAAGCCTGGATGTGAAATCCGGCGGAATATCGATAATGACACTGGCCTTTCGATCGAGCAAGAGGGCTTCGGCTTCCTTGAAAGAGGTGACGTAAGTAGGAGAAAAATAGCGGGATCCATTCAGGAAACTCACCGCATCCTGGGCTTTAGGAGAAGGATCTTCCAAAACAACTGCCGTGGAAATATCCCGGATATCAAGGGAAATGCCATACCCGATAATCAGGATCAACGCAATGGGAAGGACAATCCCCAGCAAAAGGGAACTGGAATCGCGGGAGAGCTGGAGAAACTCTTTTTTGATCAAAGCACCCATCCGCCGCAGGAATCCATTCATCACGAGTTCTCTCCTTTCCTTCGCGCCTGTTCAACAATCGTCATAAAGATTTCATCCATATCCGCCCCCTCCTTATGGAGGGTTTGCCGGATTTCCGCAGGACTTCCAATGGCCAATAGATGGCCATTGTCCTGAATCATGAAACGGTCACAGTATTCAGCCTCTTCCATGAAATGGGTCGTAATGATGATGGTGGTTCCTCGAGCCGCTAGGGCCGTGATCTGCCGCCAAAAATTGCGCCGCGTAAGTGGGTCGATTCCCGATGTCGGTTCATCGAGAAAAAGGATCTTGGGTTCATGAAGGAGTGCGCAAGCCATGGAAAGCCGCTGTTTATATCCGCCCGGGAGGTCACCAGCCTTACGGTCAAGACAATCGGACAAGTAAAATTCATGGGTAACAGCCTCAATCCGCTGAGCCAATTTTTTAGGGCCAAGTCCATAGACGCCCCCAAAAAAGAGCAGGTTTTCCTTGACGCTCATATGGCGATACAGCGAAAATTTCTGCGCGACATACCCAATATGGGCCCTTGCCTGTGTCCGGGCCTGCCGCAGGTTGACGCCCGCCACAGAAAGAAAACCGCTTGTTGCTGGCAATAGCCCGCAAAGCATCTTGAAGGTCGTTGTCTTACCCGCCCCGTTCGGCCCCAAAAGTCCAAAGATTTCCCCTTCATGGACTTCAAAGGAAGTATTGGAAACCGCTGTAAAGTCCCCAAATTTGCGGACCAGATTCTTGACAATGATATTCACGTTCCGAGGGCTGGACAGCGCTTCCTGATCAAGGGATCCACCAGCTTGGGAAAGGGGAAGGGAATCTTCTTCCGCTTTTTTCAAAAGGATCATGAAGCCATCTTCCAGCGTGGAAGGAACCGGCTCTGCCTTGATCCCGCGTTTTTCGAGATAAGGAACACCAGTCACGCCTTCCTGGAGGATAAAATGAACCTTCCCGCCGCGGGGCACGGCATCGACCACATGGTCCCGGTCATCGATGAGCTGGGCCTGCAGGAGACGGGTCGGCTGCTTTTTAGGGGATTCAAGGGCATAGCAGCGGCCCCTAGCAACCTCCGCAAGACCGTCTGGAGTCCCGCTAAAAAGAAGCTGTCCCTTGTTAAGGACATAGACCTTTTGACACAGTGCCGCTTCATTCATATAAGCGGTACTGACAAGGACGGATAAATTTTCTTCATGGACAAATTCCTGAAGGATTTCCCACAATTCCCGCCGGCTGAGGGGATCGACACCGACCGTAGGTTCATCTAGGAGCAAAAGTTCCGGCGATCGAACCAAGGTGCAGGACAGACCAAGTTTTTGTTTCATTCCGCCTGACAGATTGCCTGCAAGACGATCGGTAAAACGTTCCAAGCCCATCATGGTCAGCAGTTTATGAAACCGTTCCGGCCTTTTTTCTTTGGGCACGCCATGAAGGTCGGCATAAAGTTCCATGTTTTCCTGTATGGTCAGGTCCTCATAAAGGCCAAATTTTTGTGGCATATAGGAAATGCGGCGCTGGATTGTTTGCGCCTCTTTGACGCTGTCCAGCCCCAATACGCACAGCTTTCCTTTTGTAGGATCCATCAATCCCGCTATAAGCCGCATAAAGGTGGTTTTCCCGGCTCCATCAGGACCAATAATGGCTGTCAGCTCCCCTTTTTTCACAGTAAGATCAAGATCCTTAAGGGCTTCCACACGTTTTCCCCGTTTAAGGGAAAACGTCTTATTCAGTTCTTGGGCACGGATTATGACCTCATCCATGACGCTTCACCCTTTACAGTTTGATTTTGACCGTAGCCGGCATTCCCATGCGAAGCAGATTATCAGGGTCTTCTACATAGACCCGGACTTCATAAAGAAGGGCCGAACGCAGGTCCTTTGTTTCCACATTTTTAGGCGTAAATTCGGCTGTTCCTGAAATATAGCCTACTTGTCCCTGAATCGCGTGATTGGGGAAACTATCGATATAGACGCTGGCCTGACTGCCTTCATGAAGTTTTCCTAAATCAGATTCCTTGACATAAACGCGGACCCATTTTTTTGTGTTGAGGGAAATTCGAAAGACCGGTTTCTGCGGGGAAGCCATATCCCCCACTTCAAGGAGCCGTGAACGGATCACCCCATCTTGAGGGGCCTTGAGTTCATATTGACCGAGGGTATACTGAAGTTCTTTCAATTCCTGGGTCAGACTCTCCAGTTTGGCTTCTCCCGACGCAATGTCCTCTTTTCGGGGACCGGCCAGAGCAAGCTCATAATTGGCCTGGGCCTCATTGGCGCGGGCCGTAGCCGCGTCAAGCTTGCTTTTTACATCATCGAGGGATTCATCACTGATGGAGCGGCCCTGGGACGCATCGTAAGCCGCTTGCTTGCGTTCATATTCACGTTGGAGAAAATCTCGATTCGCCGCTGTTTCCTGGGCTTTGGCAACAGCCTGATCAAGTTCCTGCCTGCGGGTCCCATTATGCAGCTTATCCACAACGGCCTGTTGGGCTGCCACTCGGGCTTCCGCAATTTTCACCTTATATTGGAGCGCATCCGAATCAAGACGGGCAAGGACCTGGTCTTTCTTGACCGCATCCCCTTCCTCGACCAGGATTTCAGCAATGCGGTCACTGTTCTTGAACGCAAGGGAAACTTCCCTCAGGTCGACATTTCCATTGAGGGTCAGCGTCTGGGCAGCCAGTTTCGCTTCATGCCGCTCATATAAGGTCACACCGCCACCAATGATAAAAAGGGCAGCAAGGATTCCTATAGCGGCCTTTCCGGCCTTTTTCCCCCAAAGGCTATTGATGAATTCTTTCATGAGCCTCGTTTCCTTTCTCTTCATACGGTCCGCCGTCTGTCAGCGCCGACTGATGACGCTTGACAGCGCTCCCGTTTCCTTCCTCAAGCGGTCCCCAACCACCTCCAAGGGCCTTGAAAAGGGAAATCAAGGAAGACAGTTCCTTTCCCTTAGAGACCGTATATTTCTGGTCAGCCTGCAGATAGGCCCGCTGGGCATCCAGCACATCCAGATAGGTCCCCAGCCCGCTGTGATAGTTATGGCGGACCAGTTCATAGGCTTTATGGGAAGCGGCCCGTCCTTTCTGGAGGGTCAGGGCGGCAGCATGATCTTCAGCAATGGCAGCCATGGACGATCTGACTTCCCCCGCTGCTTTGAGGACCATCTTTTCATAAAGGGCTTTCTTTTCCTTTTCCGCGGCCTTTTGGACAGCTACATTCTTTTTGAGGGCTCCGCCATAAAACAGAGGATAGGAAATCTGGGGAACCAGGGAAAATCCCTGACTGCCGGCTGAGAAAAGCCCCCCGCCAAGGGTCGCAAAGCCAAGCAGCCCTAGGATGGAAAATTTAGGTTTCAGTGCGGCCCGTGCTTCATCAGTCCGGGCTATCTGAGCCGCCCAAGCGCGTTCAGCGGCATGGATATCCGGCCGCTGCCTCAACAGGTCCGCCGGAATGGCCCCATAAAGACGTGCATCAATATCGGGAAGCGGCTGAGGTGTCCGCAGCTTCTGGTCAAGAAAGCCCGGGACAGTGCCGGTCAAAAGGGCAATCCGCGAAAGGGTGCCGGCAATTTCCTTATCGAGGGCGGGCAATTGGGAACGGGTACTATAGAGGGTATATTCCGACTGCTGAAGGGGCACATCGGAAAGAAGCCCCGCCTTGCGGTTGACCTGCAGCAATTCCAAGGTTTCTTCCTCACTGGCAATGTGGGATGCCGTAACCATCCGCTCTGCCTGCAAAGTCCGCAGGGTGATGTAGTTTAAAGCCAGTTCAGCCGATAAACTGACCCACACTTCATATAGTTTGGCGTTTTGGGCCTGAAGGGTATCGGAAGCTGCCCGCACCTTGGCTTTTGTCCTTCCAAAAACGTCTAGTTCCCACGACGCGTCAATCCCGGCAAAGGATCCGTCTGTCTGCGGGTCAATCCCCATCTGGTCCCGTACAGGACCTTCGGGAAGCACCCCGTCAACCACGTGATCCGGCACGTTTCCCCGCATCCATCCCCCATTCAGATTAATCCAGGGAAGCCGGGCAGACTCTGCGATCCCAACTTGGGCCCGAGCTTCAGAAAGCCGGGAACGGGCGGCTTCAAGATCTTTATTGTTCTCAAGGGCCAAAGAAATGAGTTCTGTCAGCGTGTCATCATGGAAGAGTTCCCACCAGCTAGCCAGCTGTTGCTGCGATAGCGAAGCATCCACGTCATCCCGGACGTACGGGTTCCCATAAGACGTCGCCAAATCGATCCAAGAAGGATCCTTTTGCCCCGCCGCTCCAGAAAAAGTCTGCGGAGCGGATTTGGCCGCTGAGGCAAGGGCCGGAGCAAAGGACCCTACAAGCCAAAGAAAAGACAGGCCAAGGGATGTCTGTTGAAGGAAGTTCACCCCATCCACCTCCCACCAATTAAAAAAATGATATATTATCAACAATTATCTATTCAAAGTATAGGGTTTTATGTAAAGAAATTCAAGGTGGAGTCTCTTTTCTTCTTTCAGCCAAGGCATAGGCACAGAAAAAAGGGCTGTACAATGAAGCAACGCTTCATTGTACAGCCCTTTAAGCTCCTTATTCTGCCGTAAACGGCAGCAGAGCAACGTTTCTGGCGCGCTTGATAGCAATCGTCAGCTGACGCTGATGCTTTGCGCAGGTACCGGTAATGCGGCGCGGCAGGATCTTGCCACGTTCGGTGATGAACTTGCGCAGTTTTGCGACATCCTTGTAGTCGATTTCTTCGACTTTATCAACGCAGAAGGAGCAGACCTTTCTTCTCGGTCTTCTGTTTCCGCGGTCACGCTTGTTAATCATGTATTTCCCTCCTATCAGAATGGGATTTCTTCGTCAAAACCCATGGGAGAGCCAAAGCTTTCCATGCCCCCTTGGTTCTGGGCATTTCCGCTCTGGGAAGGCGCGCTGCCTTGAGAAGAAGGAGCCGGGGAACCCGAACCCTTTCTTTCAATGAATTCAACCCGATCTGCGATGACTTCCGTGACCCAATGACGGTTCCCGTCCTTGTCATCATAGGAACGGATCTGCAGGCGTCCTTCCACGAGGGCCCTTTGTCCCTTGAGTAAGCTGTTCCCACATAATTCAGCGGTTTTATTCCAAGTTACGATGTTGATAAAATCCGCTTCGCGCTGGCCGTTCTTCGCAGTAAAGGGACGGTCCACCGCCAGAGTAAAGGTGCAGACGGTACGTTCCGTAGGAGTTACCCGTACTTCCGGATCGCGTACGAGCCGGCCTAACAAAAATATCCTATTCATACACCAAATCCTCCTTGCTTACTCGCCCTTGCGGATGATCATGTGACGCAGAATTTCGTCGGTAATCTTCATCACGCGGTCCAATTCCTTAACGGCGGCAGGTTCAGCACTGAAAGTGGTCAATACATACAAGCCATCTTGGATGTCCTGGATGGGATAAGCCAGGTGCTTTTTGCCCCACTTATCGGTCTTTTCGATAGTGGCGCCGTTAGCCGTCAGAAGGTCGTCGAATTTCTTTACGACAGCGCTATAAGCTTCCTCTTCAACCGGCTTTACGATGTACATGACTTCGTAGTTATTCACGAAATCACCTCCTCCTTTGGATTTGCTTCCCTACGATGGGAGCAGAAGAAGTATATACTTTCATATATACAGCTTGACTATTTTACCATGCTTCATGAAACATTTCAAGAACTTTTCCACGGCATTTTTTCTAGGAAAATGGCCGTTTCTTGCCATCTGATTGTCCCTTTGGCAAAGGGGCAGTACCTAGAACAGCCACTTTGGTGTATAATAAGGAAACCAAAAACCGGGATCCTTCCCTTTCAAGGAAGTTTTTCCCCTGAAAAAAGGAGTTCCATCATGTTCTACTATTTGGATCAAGCGGCCACCACCGCCCTTTATCCCGAAGCCCTCAAGGCGATGATGCCCTATCTTACAGAAGCTTACGGCAATCCTTCAAGCCAGCATCCCAAGGGGCAGGAAGCGGCCCGCGCCCTTATTATGGCACGGGAACAGGCAGCCCGCGCCCTATCCGTCCACCCGTCAGAAATCACCTTTACGGGCGGCGGCAGCGAAAGCGACAACCAGGCCTTGATTACAGGGGCCCATATAGGCGCCCAAAAAGGAAAGCGTCATCTTATTTCCACCGTCATGGAGCATCATGCCGTGCTCCACAGTCTGAGGCGCCTCAAGGAAGAAGGCTTTGAGGTCACGCTGCTTCCCATTTCAAAAGATGGATTCGTCAGTCCCGAAAGTGTCAAAAAAGCCCTGCGCCCAGATACGGCCCTCGTCAGCGTCATGGCGGCCAATAACGAGATTGGCACCATCCAGCCCATCGAGGCCATAGGGACCCTGTGCCATGAAAAAGGCGTTCTCTTTCATACGGATGCCGTACAAGGGGCGGCCCATATGGACCTTGATTTTACAAAAGGGGTCATTGACATGGCGTCTTTTTCAGCCCATAAGTTCCATGGACCCAAAGGTGTTGGAATCTTATATGCAAGGCAGGGCATCGAGCTTGAAAGCCTCATCGAAGGCGGGGCCCAGGAACGGGGCAAACGGGCGGGAACAGAAAATATCCCGGCCATTGTCGGTATGGCCGCAGCCCTTGAAAAAGCCATGCAGGAAAAGGCTGCGGAAAGCGCCCGCATCCGGTCCCTCAAAGAGCGTCTGCGGAAAAAACTGCTGGCCCTTAAAGGCGTGCGGCAAAACGGCGCCCTTTCTCCCAGCCTTCCGGGAACGCTCAACATGACCTTTGACAGCGCCCCATCAGAAGCCCTCCTGCCCCTATTGGGCATGGACGGCATCTGTGTTTCGGCAGGCTCCGCCTGTGCTTCCGGCTCACCGGAACCTTCCCATGTGCTTCTTGCCTTGGGGCTTTCAGCCAAACAGGCCCGCTCGTCCATCCGGTTCAGTCTTGGTGCAGACCTTGACGAAAAAGACATCGATACCATTGCGGAAATTGTCATCGGTCACGTTACGGCCCTACGAAACCTGCACCATGCTGACCAATAAGGAAATACAAATCTATGGTCCCCTTCAAAAGCTAAAGATTCTCTATGAGGGTTTCCCTCATCCGCCCATCGTGACCCTTGACGAAGGCCTTGCCCTTGCGGAAACCATGAAGGCTGTGGCGGTAAAGGACCTTTTTGGGGAGGCACCCAAAAAGAAGCTGTTCTTCCTGTTTCTCCTTGCTGAAGGAGAGTTCTTTACAGGAAAAGCCCTTCAAGAAACGCTTGGAGCAGGACATCTTACTTTTGGAGATAAAAAGATAAAAAGGCCCTTTCCCGTCTCCTTTGCTGTGAAAAAGGGGCTGTATCGGCCTTGGAACTGCTTTTTGGTACGAAACAAGCCGTAACACTTGCTCATTTCCCGTATCCTCTTATCGAAAAAGGACCTAATCTTCCATCCCTTCCGTAATGATAAGTCCCTCAAGATTGCCGCAAAGGACCTTATCAGCCGATTCTGGCCCACTATGGGTCACATTCCCCGCATCATCGATGCGTCAATTATAGATGCCAAGGAGGAATCCCTATGAAAGCACTCATCGCCATGAGCGGCGGCGTTGATTCATCCGTAGCCGCAAAACTTATGCTTGATCAAGGATATGAATGTGTAGGCTGCACCATGAAGCTCTACAACAACCCCGATGCCGGCTGCAGTAGCAAGACCTGCTGCAGCATCCGGGATGTGGAAGACGCCCGCAGCGTCGCTGTCCGTCTGGGCATGCCTTATTTTGTCTTTAACTACATGGACGAATTCCGTCGGGATGTCATGGAAACCTTCGCCCGTTCCTACACCCTCGGGAAAACACCAAATCCCTGCATTGACTGCAACAAGTTCCTGAAATTTGGCGCCCTATACGAACGGGCAAAGGAACTAAGCTGCGACACCATCGTCACCGGTCATTACGCCCGCATACGGAAACGCAATGGCTGCTATGAACTGCTCCGCGCCAAAGATCCAAAAAAAGACCAGAGCTATGTCCTGTATAACCTCACGCAGGAACAGCTCGCCCACACGCAGTTTCCTTTGGGCGACTATGAAAAGACCCATACCCGGGAAATTGCCGAAGAAAGCGGCTTCATCAATTCCCACAAGCCTGACAGCCAGGACATTTGCTTTGTGCCCAACGGAACTTATACAGAGGCCGTACAGCGCATCCTTTCCTATGAGCCCCAACCAGGTCCTTTCCTCACCTTGGACGGGAAGGAAATCGGCACACATAAAGGCATTATCTACTATACCATTGGACAGCACAAGAAGCTGGGACTTCCCCAACCCGATGGACCGCTTTATGTCATAGCCATCGATCCTAAGAAAAACGCGGTCATTGTAGGTCCTTCACAGGCTCTTTTCCGCCGCGATGCAGCCGTAAAGGAAGCCAACTGGATTTCCGGCAAGGTCCCGGACGCACCTTTTGCCTGCCTTGTCAAGGTCCGTTATCGACAGGAAGCGCAGCCGGCCATCGTCACCCCAACCGGATCCGATACCTTCTCCATCCTTTTTGACGAGCCCCAGCGCGCCATTACACCAGGGCAGTCCGCTGTCCTCTATGGCCTTGGTGATGAAACAGACGTCGTTATAGGCGGCGGGATTCTCCAATGAAACCCGTTTCTTCCAACAGACCACGCTGGATCATGCACGTTGATATGGACGCATTCTTTGCCTCCGTTGAGCAGCTGGATCATCCAGAATACCGCAACAGACCCGTCATCGTCGGCGGGCTTTCCGGAAGGGGCGTTGTCTCCACGGCCTCTTATGAAGCCCGGCGCTTTGGTGTCCACTCGGCCATGCCCATGAAGGAAGCCCTGGAGCGGTGCCCTAAGGGCATCTTTGTCGAAGGCCGCTATGGAAGATACTTGGAACTGTCCCAAAAGATCCGTCAAATCTTCCATGAATTTTCTCCCCTTGTGGAACCGCTTTCCATTGACGAGGCTTTTTTGGACCTAACAGGCATGGAACGCCTTGTAGGTGACATCCCCGCCCTTGGCCTCCGCATCAAGGAACGCATCAAAAAGGAAACGGGCCTTACAGCATCTGTTGGCCTTGCTCCCAATAAGTTCCTCGCAAAACTCGCCAGCGACCTCAAAAAACCCGATGGCCTTGTCATCATCCGGCAGAGCGAGGCAGCCTCACGCATCGCCCCTCTTCCGATTTCCCGCATCTTCGGCATTGGAGCAAGGTCCGCCTCCCTTTTAACGCGCTTTGGCATCAGGACCATCGGGGACCTTGCCGCCTGTGACGTGTTCCTTCTTTCCCCCCTTTTCGGGAAAAATACGGAAACCATCCTACGCTTTGCCCACGGTCTTGACAACCGTCCCGTCATTCCTGATGAAAAGCGTCAATCCCTTGGCCGGGAACTGACCTTTGAAAAAGACCTGCGAGATCATGCAGTCATCCTGGAAATCCTTTGGAACCTCTCCCAAGAAGTGGGCTTTCGTCTTCGAAGTGCTGGCCTTTCCGGATATACGGTCACGCTAAAGATGAAGACACAGGATTTCAAGGTCCATACGAGAAGCCTTTCCTCTGACCTGCCCCTGCAGCTGGATGAAGAAATCATGGAACGCGTCAAGATCCTGACCCGCAGGAACCCCCTACGGGATCCTGTAAGGCTCCTTGGCGTAACCGTGAGCCACTTGGTCCCACAGGAAAGTTCTGAGCAAAATCTCTTTTCCAAAAGCGACCGCAATACCCAGCGAAGCCTTGCTGTGGATGCCCTGAAGAAACGATTTGGGGAAACCATCATCAAAAAAGGGGCCCCTCCCATCCCCTATAAAAAAAGCCACGATCTTTGAACGCACTCAAGCGTCCAGATCGTGGTTTTTCAATCTCTCAAAAAAAGTAATGGCCAAGGAGACTCTTTATCCCTAAGCCGACAAGTACAAGGCCGCCCATCAATTCCGCTTTGGCTTTTCCTTTCATTCCAATATAGGATCCAAAAACACAGCCCATAAAGGATAAACAAAAGGTGATTGTCCCAATTTCAAGGACCGTAGGTCCAATGTCGAGCCCTTCAAAGGCAAAGCCCACACCGACGCCCAAGGCGTCGATGCTGGTAGCAACCGCAAGGCCCAACATCGTCAAAGGTCCTGTAATGACCTTGCAGGAGACTTCTTCATGTGCCTCCTTGATCATTCCAATGCCAATCCAGGAAAGGATCAAGAAAATGATCCAGTGGGCATAGGCATCTACCCAAGCGGCAAAATACAGGCCCAAATGATAACCTAAAAAAGGCATCAAAGCCTGAAAGATACCAAACCAAGCCCCGTACTGAAGGCCGCCCCTAAATTTCCGATCCTCGGCAAGGCGCATGCCGCCGCAGACAGAAACTGCAAAAGCATCCATCGACAGGGATACAGCAATGAGAAAAATCGTCAGTGCTGTCATCAGCGGCGTTTCCCATAAAGGGCCTCATATACCACCATGGTCAGTGCCCGAAGGACCTTCAGTTCCTTTTCATTGTGGCGTTTATCCTCACTCATCTTGCCAAAGATAGGCAGGCTCACCTTCATCATCTGTTTGGTGATCCCGTGCTGCCGGACGCCGCCAGCCATGACGGATTGACCGATTCCGTCCAGGACGGTAAGGGCCATGCGTTTTTCCCGGCCTTCCAGTTTTGTGTTGCCCAGGATCTGTTTCTTGATGACTTCCTGTTGTTCCTGGAAATCCTCTTTTGTCAGGATATAGGTTTCTTCATCTGCCATAAGGCTCCCCCCTCAGGTTGGACTCATGCCCTATATTGTATCACGGAGTGTCCTTTTTGGCGAGTTCATTTGATGACAGCAAGGGGAACCGGGCCGCCCGTAAGGCAAATAGGCCCATCCTTCCCAATGAAATAGGTATTTTCCGTGCCCACCATGCCAATACCGGGAAGGCCAATCTTCGGTTCCACGGCAAGGACCATGTTCTCCTTGACCATATCCTTCACACCGTGAGTGATGACGGGGGTCTCATCCATAACAAGACCGATGCTGTGGCCCAAGAAACGGCCGCCATTCATGAAATACGGTTCGTAGGCTGGATCAAAATGTGCCATGACCGTATCATAGACATCGCCAAAAACAGCTCCGGGCTTCAAAAGGGAAACGGTTTCCTTTTCAAGGGCCAGACAGTAGGCATAGGCCTTCAGGATCTTTTCGCGGTCAGGATCCCGATTCAGGTCCCCATAGTAATAGACCACGGTCTTATCCGTATTGTAGCCATCGACCCCGCAGGAAATATCAAGATAGACAAGGCGACCCCGTTTAAGGAGACGGAAGGCCGACCCAATGCTCTGGACAGCCACGCAGGTTCCGCCCGTGCCGCCAGGACCGTCAAAGGCCGTACGGACAAGGGCACTTTTCCCAAAAGAGGCCAGCCCAATGACATCTTCCCCGGTCGGTCGATTGGTCCGGGCCACACCATGGCTTCCCAGAAGGAGCATCTTGAGATAAAGACGGACGGCCAGTTCCGCCTCGCTGATGCCTTCGTGAAGGAAGGGGGCCACATCATGGATCAGAACCTGTTCGTGGATGCGTCCCGCCCGCGTCAAAAGTTCCAGTTCATAATCACTCTTGATGCTGCGCAGCTGTGCAAGGACAGGGGTCAGGTCCCGCTGCTGCTTCATGGGAAAATACTTCTGGAAAAATCCCAGCCATTCAAGGCTGGTATGCTTGTTATCCAAATAGATGACAGACGGTATATCTTTTCCGTAAAACTCTGCTGGCTGGCGAAAACTGTGCATGCGGCGAAGCATGGATTCCGGCAGGAGAGATTCATTTTTGGCCCGGGCAAGGCTCCGCCGAACCCAGAGGATGGCATCCTCCGGCCGGATGATGAAGGCCCCATCCTGCATGGTTCCCGCAAAATAATACATATCGATTTTATCCGTAATGACCGCCATTTTCCATGCCGGGTCGCGTTCTGTCATAACGCGGCGGAAAGAATCCAGACGGTTTGTCAGTTCCTTTAGGGGGACACGACGCAGCTCATCACTCATAAAGGCATCATGTTCAAGGATGGCCATTTTCCATCAGCTCCTTTTTTTACAAGGGTACGGCCCTTATTATAGGAGCTTGAGCCAAAGAGTGCAATGCCTCTTAAGAAAGGCTTTGGAGTACGTCTTCAAGGACATCCAGGGCAAAAGTCAGCTCTTCCCGGGAAATCGTAAGGGGCGGATTGAAATAGATCACATCTCCCAAAGGCCGCAGCAAAAGCCCCTTGGAAAGCGCTTTCTGATAAAGTTCATAGCCCATGCGGCGGGAAGGATCATACGGCGTCTTCTTCTTTTTATCCGCCACCAGTTCCAAGGCATGGATCAGTCCGATATGCCGGATTTCCCCGACATGGGGATGTTCCCCTACGCGCTGGGTAAGCTGCTCCGTAAGCCAGGGGGCAAGGGTTTGGGCCTTTTTGAGGACACCATGGTCCATAAGTTCATCCAAGACGCCATGAGCCGCCGCGCAGCCCAAAGGATTTCCTGCATACGTGTGGCTGTGGACAAAAGCCTTGTGCTCGCTGTAATCCGCATAAAAAGCATTGTAGACAGCATCCGTCGTGAGCGTGATGGACATAGGCAGATAACCGCCGGTAAGTCCTTTGGAAACGGTCATGATATCCGGCGTGATTCCTGCATGGTCACAGGCAAATAGTTTTCCCGTCCGGCCAAATCCCGTGGCAATTTCATCACAGATAAGAAGCACATTATAGGCATCGCACAGCGCCCGCAGTTTTTTCAGATACACGGCCGGATAAACGCGCATACCGGCGCAGCCCTGCAGGAGTGGTTCCACGATGAGGGCACAGGTTTCCTTGGCAGATTGGGCAAAGGTTTCCTCCGCGTACTGGATGCAGTCTCCCTGGCAGTTTTCCCGCGTCTTATGAAAAGGACAGCGGTAGCAGTCCGGGGCCTTTACATGGATATTATCCATCATCATGGGCTGATAGAGCCTTGCAAATTGATCCATGCTCCCTACGGAAAGGGCCCCGATGGTCTCGCCGTGATACCCATCGGAAAGGCACATGAAGCGGGTCCGTTCACCGTGGCCTGTCTGGAGTTGATACTGGAAGGCAATCTTGAGGGCGGCCTCAACCGAGGAAGATCCATTATCGTTGAAATGGAATTTTGTCAGCCCCTTAGGCAAAAGGGGCAGGAGCCTTTCTGTAAGGGTAATGGCCGCTTCATGGGTGCAGCCGGCAAAGATCACATGTTCGAGCTTTTCCAGTTGGGCCTTGATGCGTTCATTGATGACGGGGTTGCCATGCCCCAGGAGATTGGCCCACCAGGAACTGATGATATCAAGATAGGCCTTCCCCTTTTCATCATAGAGCCAGGCCCCTTTTGCGTGATCCACAAAAAGGGGCGGCAGGCTTTCATAATCTTTCATTTGGGAGCAGGGATGCCAGATATGAGCAAGATCCCGCTGCTGATAATCATTCATGGAATAGCTCCTTTCTTATTCGTATAGGGCGGCAAGGCGGTCTGCAGACAAGGAAAGATCCCTATCGCCGTCCTTGATGCCGGCAAGGATGGGAAGCCCCGTGAGCGCCTCTGTCATGGCCCAATTATCTTGCTGCATGGGATCGGTCTCATCCCAATGGTTAAAGAAGAACCCTTTTGCACGGATTCCCCGTTCCTTCAGATAACGCGCCGTAAGAACCGACGCATTGATGGTTCCAAGACCTGCGTCCGCCACAATGACACAAGGGAGCTTCAAGGCAAGGATTACATCTTCGAGCAGCAGCCGCTTTTCCGATTCCCAAGAAAGAGGGCAAATAATGCCGCCGCTGCCTTCCATAGTCAGATAGTCATGACGGGCCAAATGGCGGGCGTAATCTTCCTGGATCCTTGTAAGGTCAATGGAATCCTTATTCCAGCGGGAGGCCAGATGAGGTGATACGGCCTCTTTGTAGATATAGGTCACAAGATCCCCCGCCGCTTCGGAAAGCCCGGCCGCCATTTTCATAAACTGGGCATCGCCGGGAATCAGTCCCCCGTCTTTTCCTGTTTCGGCTCCGCTCAGGGCCGCTTTATAATAGCTTCCGTCATACCCATGCTCCCTCAGTTTCTTCACCATGAGGGCTGTGACGAAAGTTTTTCCCACATCCGTTCCTGTACCTGTAACAAACAATCCTCTTCCCATGTTCTTCCTTCTTTCTTTTCCTTTTTTACTTGATCCAAAGACCGATCCGGTAGGCCCGCTCCCCAATAAGGGCGGCCACGGCACAAATGACAAGGTCGGGGACAATCTGCAGCACCGCACAGTACCAAAGCATGACACCGAAAGTCATGGTGCTTTGCAGCAAATATCGGCTCACTGCATAAAAATAAGCGATGCCTACGGTGTAAACAATGACAAGGCCGATGAGATGCGCTGTCAGCTGCTTTTTGAACGTAATCGGGCCGCTGCGCCGGATGTACGTTCCCCCAACATAAGCCTGAAGCATGAAAGCCACAAGATAGCCGAAAGTCGGCTGCAGGATGTAGCTGGGGCCGCCCCCTGAAGCAAAGACTGGCAGACCAACAAGGCCCATCACCGTATAGGTCAGGACAGCAAGCGCCCCTAAGCGGCCGCCGAGCAAGGCGCCGGCAAGAAGGGTGGCTAAAAACTGTAGGGTATAGACCGTTGAGCCAAGAGGAATACGGATAATGGCACCGATGGCAATAAGCGCTACAAAGAGGCTCGAGAGGACGAGTTCACGTAGATTTCTTGTTTGCATGGTTTCACCTCGATTCGAAATCCTTTTTACTCTACGGCGCCGCCAGCCTTTAGTCAACCTAGTATTTTACTATGGTTAACGCATTAATTGATAGAGGGCCTGTCTAAAAAAATTCACGCTTCTTTTTTCCTGAAATCCAGCTCATCAATGATATAATGGGGACAGAAAAAAGTCCTTAAAAAGGAGTGATTCCCATGGACCTCAAAGCCTTTTTTGAGGCACATCCCCGAGTTGCCATTGCCTTTTCAGGCGGTGTGGACTCTACCTATCTTGTGACAGCCGCGGCCCAGTATGCCCAGTCTGTCCATGCCTATACGATTGATTCCGCTTTTGTCCCCCGCTTTGAGCTGGAAGGGGCCAAAGCGCTGACAAAAAAGATTGTCATTACTCACACGCTCCTTCCCATTGATGTCCTGCAAAATGAAACCGTTGTCCAAAATCCGAAAGACCGCTGTTATTTTTGCAAGAAAGCCGTTTTTTCCACCATTTGGAAAGCCGCCAAAAAAGACGGCTACAATCTTCTCCTTGACGGCACAAACGCCTCCGATGACGCTTCCGATCGGCCGGGCATGAAAGCCCTTGCAGAACTGGACGTCCTTTCACCCCTGCGCCTGTGCGGCCTTACCAAATCCTTGATCCGGGAAAGAAGCAGGGCCCTAGGGCTTCCCACCTGGAACAAGCCCTCCTATGCCTGCCTTGCCACGCGGATTCCCACAGGGGAACCCATTACGAAAGAAAAATTGGAACGGACTGAATGGGCGGAGACCTACCTCATGGGCCTTGGGCTTTCCGATTTTCGGGTCCGGCTCTTTGCTGACTGTGCCAAGCTGCAGGTAAAGGAAGCTCAGATCCCTCTGCTCTTACAGCACAGGGAGGATATCCTTGCCGTGCTCCGAACCCGCTATGACGGGGTCTTCCTGGATTTGGAGGTGCGCTGATGGCTGCCCTTGAAAAGATTCTTCAGCAAGTCAAGGAAGGAACCCTATCCATTGAAAAGGCCTCCCTCAGCCTGCGCAAGGCACCCTTTGTCGATTTGGGCTATGCCCAAGTTGATACGCAGCGGGGCCAGCGGCAAGGGATTCCGGAAGTCATCTACGGAGCCGGAAAAACCGCCGCGCAGATTGAAGGCATTGCCCAAGTCCTCAAAAAGGAAAGTGACAGTCCTGTCCTCATTACCCGCCTGTCCCAAGAAAAAGCCGAACAGATTCAAAAGACCCTGCCCCTCCATTACGAAGCGACGGGACGCATAGGCATCCTAGGTTCTTTTCCCGAGCCAACGGGGCATGGAACCATCCTGATCCTTTCAGCCGGAACCAGTGACCTTGCCGTAGCTGAAGAGGCACGCCTCACAGCCCTCGCGCTCGGAAACCGGGTCAAAGCCATCCAGGATGTGGGCGTTGCCGGTCTCCACCGCCTTCTTAGCCATCTCGATGACTTGATGGAAGCCTCCGTCATCATTGCCATTGCGGGCATGGAGGGCGCGCTTGCCAGCGTTGTCGGCGGCCTTGTCCGCTGTCCCGTCATTGCCGTCCCCACCAGCGTTGGCTATGGAGCTAACTTCAAGGGCGTCACGGCCCTTTGTGCCATGCTGACAAGCTGTGCCAGCGGCGTGTCCGTCGTCAATATCGACAATGGATTTGGTGCCGCCTACCAGGCCCACCTCATCAACCATGTGAAAGGAACAAACTCATGAAACTGCTCTATTTTGACTGCTCTATGGGAGCTGCCGGTGATATGATCACAGCTTCCCTCCTTTCCCTTTATCCCCATCCAGAGGAAATCCTTCCCCGCCTGAATGCCATAGGCATCCCCAACGTTACCTATACCCTTCTTCGAGGGGAAAACTGCGGAATTTCCGGACTCATGATGCGTGTCCTAATCGGTGGCAAGGAGGAAAAGACCCTCGATGTCCTGGACCATGAAGCCCTTGCGGGCCTTTCTCCTACGGGCCCTGTACCAACCGGGGACGCAGGGCATCACGAGCACCACCATGAACATACACACCATCATGAACACAGGGAACCTGGGCATCACGACCATCACCATTCCCATCATAACCTGTCCGATATCAAAGCCATTGTAAAGGACCTTCATTTGACAGATTCCGTCAAGGCCGATGTCCTTGCTGTCTATGATGCCCTTGCCGAAGCTGAAAGTCGGGCCCATCAAAAACCAGTCTCGGAGATTCATTTCCATGAAGTCGGAAACCTTGACGCCATTGCCGATATTGCGGCGGCCTGCTACCTCATCCATGATCTGGCGCCTGAAAAGATCATGGCCTCTCCCATCCACATTGGCTCTGGCTTCGTCCATTGCGCCCACGGCATCCTTCCCGTACCGGCGCCGGCCACGGGCTACCTGCTCGAAGGGATTCCCATCTACGGCGGGACCATTCAAGGGGAACTATGCACACCGACAGGAGCAGCCATCCTGAAGCATTTCGTTCAACACTTTGGTCCCCTTCCCGTCATGACCACAAAAGCCATTGGCTATGGACTCGGCCACAAGGTCTATCCCGTGGCCAATGTACTCCGTACCCTTTTGGGAGAAACGGGGGAAAAGGTCCGCAGCTTATGGCATCTTACCTGCCAAATTGATGATATGACAGGCGAGGAAGCTGCGTTTGCCATGGAAGCATGCCGCAAAAACGGGGCTCTTGACGCCTACATGACTCCCATCTACATGAAAAAATCCCGCCCCGCCCTTGCCCTGACGGTCCTTTGTGAAGAAACGGACAAGGCTGCCCTTGTTCGGACCCTCTTTGCCCACACCTCTACCTTGGGCGTCCGGGAATATCCTTTTTCCCGCTACGAAATGGAGCGTTCCACCTATTCTATTTCTGTTGAAGGAAAGCAAATTCATATCAAACGGGCTTCCGGCTACGGTATATCGCGAGAAAAGGCAGAATATGAGGACCTGTCACAGCTTGCCGCAACTGAGGGAATTTCTCTTCGGCAGGCCAGGGAACGGGTACAGCAGGCTTTATGGCTGGCGCGTCAAACAGCAAAATAACGGCTTGTACTAAAAAGCAAAAAAGCTGCGGAGCAAACGCTCCGCAGCTTTTTTGCAAGAATAAGACATCATCCGGTACCCCAGCGAAAATCAAATGGGGTTTGATGTAAGAAAAAGTTGCAGTCTGAAGACAAGGTTCGTAGGAAAGGGATCTATGTGGGTACGATTAGACAGGGAATGCCAAAGTGCCGGATGAAGAAAGCAGGGTCAAGCCTATTTAGCCAAACGATACATAGCTTCGGCGTAAATCTGGGCATTTTTCATGAGGATCTCAATTTCCCAGAATTCGTTGGGGAGATGTTCACGAACCGTATCACCCGGGAAAATGGGTCCAAAGGCAACGATATTAGGAATGGCCTTGGCATAGGTGCCGCCGCCGATGCTCATGGCGCCGCCCGTAAGACCCGTCATTTCATGATAGACATCGAGCAGGGTTTGGACATAAGGGGTCTTTTCATCTACGTAGAGGGCACCCTTGTGTTCTTCGCTGGTCAGTTCAAAACCAGCCTTCTTAAAGGTTTCGGTCAGCTTGGGAGCACAATCTTCATAAGTCTTTGTTACAGGATACCGATAGTTGATCTTTACGGTCAGGTGATCGGCATCTCCTTCCAGGATACCCATGTTGAAGGACAGTTTGCCCGACACTTCATCTTCCAGACCAATGCCAATCTTTTCACCATAAGGATCCATCCCAATCTTGTCAGCAAGGAAAGTCACCGCCTCTTGGAGGCCCTTGGACAGAGGGAACTCCTTGATGCCAAGGAGCAGCTTGCCAATCGCGTTTTCACCCAGTTCCGGATGGGAACCGTGTGCTTCCTTACCGTGGGTCGTAACCTTGAAGCCGCCTTCTGTGAGTTCGACGGTCATTCCGTCTTTCCCATTAAAGCGGGAGACAAGCGCTTTAGCTTCTTCACTGGGCGCAGCAAATTCCGCTTCACACAGGGCAGGAACAATATTGTAGGCCGTACCGCCTTGGATACGGACAAGCTTTACCTCGCCATCCTGCGTGAAGTGCGTCGTATAGTCGGCATTGACGATTCCTTTTTCCCCGTTGATGAGAGGATATTCTGCATCGGGCGTAAATCCGCAAACTGGGACCTCTCCGCCTTTTTCGAGATAATAATCCATATCGGCAGCACCGGTTTCCTCATTTGTTCCAAAGAGGATACGGATACGGCGTTTCAGGGGCAGGCCGGCATCAACGATGGCTTTCATGCCATAAAGCGCCGCAATGGCTGGCCCCTTATCATCCATGGCACCGCGTCCATAGACATTCGTGTCATCAACCTCACCGCTGTAGGGATCCTTATCCCAGCCTTTGCCTTCAGGAACGACGTCCAAATGGCCAAGGATGGCCACCATTTCATCACCTTCGCCAATTTCGGCCCAACCCATGTAGTTATCTACGTTCTTGGTACGGAAGCCCATGTCTTCGCAGACTTTCAGCATATAAGCAAGGCACTTGGCAGGGCCTTCACCAAAAGGCATTCCCGGTTTAGCTTCTTCCTGGACGCTGCGGATCTTGATTGCTTCCGACAGGGTCTTGAGCAGCGCTTGTTTTTGACGAGCAACGGATTCTTTGAGTTCCATCGTGATTCCTCCTCTATATGTCCATTCCAAAATGACAGGGCTGAAAAGAAACAGCAGGCTGAAGGCTGCATCCCAATTCGTCAGCAAGCTTCAAAAAAAGGAAGCTCATTCCCATCATAAAGGGGATTTCTAAAACTTCATGACTCTATTGTATCCAGTTTTCAGAATTATGTCAATAATATCGTATCATTTGTAATAATATCGTTATTTTTCTTTCTTTTTCTTCTCTTTTTACCAAAACTGTCCACTTTTCCCAAAAAGAGCCTCCCGGCATCCTTCAAAAACCTTCAAATAAAGGGGATTGCAGAAAATCCTTCCTTAATGTCCGCATAAAAAGGACAAAGCTTTTTCCCTTTTCTTCTATTTTTTTCTTTTTTAGAAAAATCGGCCACTAAAAGAGAAAGGCTTTTCCTGTATCAATTGATACGATTTTCAAGAAAGGTATTGTCAGAATTACCCTTTTTTAGGAAATTTTTACTTTAGTAAGGTACTTTGTGCTATCATGGGACGTATCAAAAACTGAGCATCAGGACAAGGTCTTGAAGCCATTAAAAGGAAAGGAAGTCTATCATGAACAAAATCATCATAGAACAAGTCGCCAAACACCGCAAAGAAGCCGAAACCTTGGTCCGCGCTTTTTATGACCATCCGGAGATTTCCATGGAAGAAACCGCTTCCAGCCGTGCCATTGTTGATGCCCTTGCCCCCTATGGCTTTACCATTGAATACCCCTTTATGGAAAAAGAGCTCGGCTATGATACGGCCTTTCGCGCCACACTGAAACGAGGGGAAGGTCCAAAATGTTCCATCATGGTCGAATACGATGCCCTGCCAGGCATTGGTCACGGCTGCGGGCATAACCTGCATGGTCCCCTGTCGGTTCTTGCAGGCATTGTTCTTAGTGAGCTTCCAGAAGACGCATTTCACGGGACGCTCGAAGTCATTGGGACACCGGCGGAGGAAACCGTTGGCGCCAAACTCATCTTTGCCAAAGAAGGAGTCTTTGACGGGGATGCCCTTGCCATCATGATGCACAGCACGTCAGGCGGCATAAGCCGCACCAATACGCAGGCCAATGCCCTGCGTGCCTACGAAATCACCTTTACGGGGAAAACGGCCCATGCGGCTGGCGATCCTTGGGATGGACACAACGCGCTGACTGCCCTGCGCAAATTTCTCGATCTGGTAGACGCCCGACGGGATTCCTTCCATCCCTTTACCATTGCCAGCGGCATCATCACTGAAGGCGGCAAGGCCCCCAATGTCGTGCCTGATCGGGCCGCCCTCCGCTTTGAATTCCGCTATCCTGTCAAACGGGAAATTGAACGCTTGGACCGGATCGTCAAAAACTGTGCCAAAGGAGCCGCCCTTGCCCTTGACTGCAGTGTGGAATTTACCCTCGCAGGGCCTGACTTTGACGACATGGTGCGGGTTCCTCTTTTAGAAGAAAAGATTAAGGAACTCTTCACCTCCTATGGGGAACCTGTTGGGGACCCCCTGCCACCGGGCGGCTCGACAGATGCCGGCAATGTAAGCTACCGCTGTCCGACGCTCCATGCCTATATCTCGATTTCGGACAAGGCCTGTCCCGGCCACTCGACAGCCCTGCGTGATGCCACTATAACCCCCCACGCCTTAGATCAAATGGCCAAAGGGGCTGCCGTCATCGCGGAAATGGTCCTGACCGTATTTAACGACGCCGGATACCGTGTGGCCGTGCAAAAAGAATTTGAGCAATCCGTTACAGGAAAGGAAGGATGACCGATGTCTGAAGAAACGGAAAAAACCCCCGATCAGAAAAATTCCCGGTGGGCCCTGCCCCATGTTTTTGTCCTGCTGTTTGGCATTATTGTCTTTGCAGCCATCATGACCTGGATCCTGCCGGCTGGCGACTTTAACCGCGTCACCAACAGTGCGGGCCAAAAGATTGTCCAGGCCGGTACCTATCACCTTGTCAAAGCTCATCCGGTCAGTTTTTTTGAAATGTTCAAATGTATTTACCTTGGCATGAAGGACGCGGCGCCGGTCATTCTCTTTCTCTTCATTGCCTACGGCTTCATTGGCCTCATCATTGGCTCCGGTGCTTTTGACGGGCTGGTTGCCAAGCTCCTGCGCGTGGTCCGCGGCAGGATGCGGGTCCTCATCATTCCCCTTTTCATGACAGTCATCAGCTTTGCCTCCTCGACAGTTGGAATTTCCGAAGAAGCCTTGCCCTTTATCCCAATTTTTGTAGGCATCACCATTGCCATGGGATATGACGCCATCGTTGGCCTTGCCATCGTTTCCTGTGCCACAGCCATCGGCTATGCAGGTGCCTTTATGAACCCCTTCACCGTAGGAACGGCCCAAGCCATTGCGGAGCTTCCCATCATGAGCGGCTCGGGCTTTCGGATTCTCTCCCACCTTGCCATGATTGCCGTGGCTTCCCTTTATACCATCCGCTACGCGCTCAAGGTAGCTAGGAATCCCCAAAAAAGCCTTGTCTACGGGACCAAGAATGAATTTGCCATCACGGAAGAAGAACTGCAAAAGCATCCCTTCACCTTCCGTCATATCCTCATCCTCCTGGTCTTTTTCGCTGGGGTCATTGCCTTGGTCTATGGCTGCAAATATTACGGCTGGTACTTTACGGAACTATCCGCCCTCTTTATGATCATGGGACTCATTTCCGCCATCCTTGTCGGTTGGAATCCGAACCAGATTGCCCGCAGCCTTGAAAAAAGCTTCCGGGACATTTCAGCAGCCTGCATGATGATCGGCTTTGCCCGTGGCATCCTCATTGTCATGCAGACAGGCCATATTATGGACACCTTCGTCTACGGCATGTTCATGCCCCTGTCCGCGCTGCCTCAGCTTGCCGCTGCGGAAGCCATGCTGATTGTCCAGACCCTCCTCAATTTCCTCATCCCCTCCGGATCCGGCCAGGCCGTTGTTTCCATGCCAATCATGGCCCCCTTGGCAGACCTGCTCGGTATGAGCCGCCAGCTTGCCGTCCTCTGTTTCCAGTTTGGTGACGGCCTTTCCAACATCATGTGGCCTACAACCACGCTTCCCATCGCCTGCGGCATTGCCGGCGTTTCCATGATGAAATGGTGGAAGTTCTTTACCCCGCTGTTCATCATGCTCGTCGGGGTCCAGGCCATCATGGTGGCCATTGGGTTTGTCATTGGCTACTGAGCGTCAACGGAGCTGCCTCAAATCAGCCCAACAACTAGACCGATTTGAGGCAGAATATGAGCCCCTTGCCTTAGCTAACGCAAGGGGCTCATTGCTTATCCTGCAACGTAAGCGCAGGTTTGGGTTAAGACTCTTGGCTTTTATTTGGCTGCTGCAAGGGGCTGGTCTTTTAAAAGATAACGATGGCGCTTGGAATGATCCGCATTCCTATTCTCCCTCTTGCTTTCTGCACAACAGCTATGTTGTCTTAGACACATTTCGTATTTATGGGTCAGCTCAATACATAAAGAAAAAAGACGGCAAAGAAATGGATCTTTCATTTTTTCACAGCCTTTATTTCCTGCCCTTTGAACACACAAAAACCCCCAACCGTGCGGCGGGGGCTTGTTTGCTACCTATCATGATTCTTCCTGATGAACCAGGATATCACGGACGCTTTTCATGAATTTGGCTCGTGGCAGCATCACAAAATGGCCACAGCCCCGGCATTTGATGCCTATATCCATGCCCGTACGGGTAATCTCCCATTCATAAGAGCCACAGGGATGCGCCTTTTTCATTCGTACGACATCTCCTGTGTGGAGCGCAACATCATCCTTCATGGCCTGCCTCCACTCTCAAGGTCGAAACTTCCTTGATATCATAGCCGGCATCGCGGATCCGTTCCACAATATCCATGGCCTGCGTGAGATCAGCGCGGATTGTGACTTCCCGTTCATCGCCAGCAAGCGTCCGGGAGAGGATTGAGATGATGTTTACCCCCCTTTCCGTAAAGATCTGGGATAGTTCGGCAATGACACCCACTTTATCCTTCGTATCGATAACAACCTTCGTTGATGTTTGATTATATCCCATGATATCTACAAAAGCCTTAAAGATATCCGTATCGGAAATGATACCCGTAATATGGTTCGTCCCGTCTACAACAGGCAGGGCCCCAACTTTATGGGTGTACAGCAGGTAGGCGGCGGTTTCGACGCTGTCCGATTCCCGGACTGTCCAGACGGATTTGGTCATGATATCGCTGACCTTAAGTTTTCCCAACAGGTAATTGGCCTCATAACGGTCCAGCACACTTGCATCGCTCGGCGTAGCCCGGGAAACATCCCCGTCCGTAACGATACCCATAAGGAGTCCTTCCTTATCGGTAACCGGGATGCGGCGCAGGTTATTGCTCAGCATCAGTTCCCGCACTTCCAGAAGACTTTGGTCACTGCGGATGGAGATCACTGTCGGTGTCATGATTTCTTTTATGCGCATGTTATTTCCTCCTTAGCCGCCCAGGTAGGCCTTGCGGACGGCCTCACTGGCAGAAAGATCAGCCGCCGGCCCACTGAGGGTGATGCGTCCCGTTTCAAGGACGTAGGCGTAGTCAGCAATGGACAGGGCCATATTGGCATTTTGTTCGACGAGGAGGACCGTCGTGCCTTCCTCGTTGATGGTCTTGATGATGGAAAAGATTTCCTTGACAAGAAGCGGGGCAAGGCCCATGGACGGTTCATCCAGCAAGAGGACACGGGGCCGTTCCATCAAAGCCCGTCCCATGGCAAGCATCTGCTGCTCCCCACCGGACAGGGTCCCTGAAAGCTGGTTCTTTCGTTCAAAAAGGCGGGGGAAGAGCTCAAAGACCTTCTTCTTATCTTTTTCAATGCCGTCCTTGTCCTTGCGGAGATACGCCCCCATATCGAGGTTTTCCATAACGGACATATTGGCAAAGACGTGGCGCCCTTCCGGCACCTGGACGAGACCGGAGGCGACAATCTTATGGGCCGGCGTCCCCGTAATATCCGTCCCATCAAAAAGGATGTTGCCTGAACGGGGTTTGATGAGGCCCGAAATCGTATGGAGCGTCGTCGACTTGCCAGCACCGTTTGACCCAATGAGGGTCACAATCTGCCCATCTTCGACACGCAGACTGATGCCCTTGACGGCATGGATGGCACCATAATAAACTTCCAGATCCTTGACTTCCAGCATTATGACACCTCCTCGCCCAAATAAGCTTCAATGACCCGTTTGTTACGGCGGATTTCATCCGGCGTTCCACTCGCAATGCAAAGTCCATACTCCAGGACATAGATGCGCTGGCAAACTCCCATGACAAGGCCCATATCATGCTCAATCAGCAGGATAGCCAAGTGGAAATGGTCGCGGAGCCAGCGGATCATTTCCATGAGTTCCTTCGTTTCCTGCGGATTCATGCCCGCCGCCGGTTCATCAAGAAGCAGCAACTTAGGTTCCGTCGCAAGCGCCCTTGCAATTTCAAGGCGGCGCTGGGCCCCATAGGGAAGGTTTTTTGCTAGGTCATAGGCATGGTCTTCCAAATGGAAGATTGTAAGGAGCTCCATGGCCTTTTTCGTGACCTCATTCTCTTCCTGGACATATTTACGGGTCCGGAAGATAGCCTCAGGAAGATTGTACCCGATATGCATATGATAGGCAATCTTCACATTATCAATGACGGGCAGCTCCGAAAAAAGGCGGATGTTCTGGAAAGTCCGGGCCATCCCCAGCTGCGTGACCTGATAGGATTTCTTGCCATTGATGCGGACCCCATTAAAGGTGGTATCCCCTTCTGTCGGGACGTAGACCCCTGTAATAAGGTTAAAGGCCGTTGTCTTGCCGGCCCCGTTTGGTCCGATGAGACCGATGAGTTCGTGTTCATCGATATGCATGGAAAGGTTCGAAACGGCACGCAGTCCGCCAAAAACGATGGAGACATTATCAAGATCGAGGAGGCGTTTTTTATCTTCTGCCGTCATGATTTATTTCCTCCCTTCTTGAAGCGCTTGATCATCGCAAGGGACAGTTCCTTGTCACCAAACAGGCCTTGGGGCCGATAGAGCATGAGGACAATCATAGCGATGGAGTAGATGAGCATACGCCATTCCGGAAAATCGGAAAGGGCAGCCGAGATAAAGGTCAGGACAATGGCACCCGTAATTGACCCCGTCATGGATCCAAGGCCGCCCAGGACCACCATGGTCAGGATGTCAAAGCTTCTCATAAAAGTAAAGGACGCTGGATGGGCAATGAAGAAATAGTGGGAAAAGAGCACGCCTGCTGTTCCGGCAAAAGACGCACCGAGCGTAAAGGCCATAACCTTGTAGCGGGTTGTATCGATGCCCATCGTATCAGCGGCAATCTCATTTTCACGAATGGCAAGACAGGCCCTGCCATAGGCGGAATTCTTGAAGTTTTTGATGAAAAAGAGGATTGCAATCATGATCCAAAAGGCCAGGGGAAAGGTCGTCAGGCGGGGAATCCCCATAAGGCCCGACGCGCCGCCTACATACTCGATGTTGAGAATGCAGATGCGGATGATTTCACCAAGACCCAAGGTCGCAATAGCCAAATAGTCCCCATTAAGACGCAAGGTCGGCAACCCGACAAGAAAACCCAACAGGCCTGCGGAAAGGGTGCCTGCGATAAGGGCAACGGGCATATCATAACCCAGTTTGACTGTCATGATGGCTCCCATATAGGCGCCTACCGCAAAAAATCCAGCGTGTCCAATGGAAAACTGCCCCGTATAGCCGTTAATCATATTAAGGCTCGTCGCCAGGATGATGTTGATGATGATAAGGACGAGGTTCAGTTCCCAGAATGCCCCGATGATTTCCATCTCCAAGAGCACATAGAGCACGGCAAAAAGGGCGGCACAAAAACCAAGTTTTTTCAGATCTGCTTTAAGAAATACATTCATCGTGCCACCTCCTTATACTTTTTCACGGATATTCTTGCCAAAGAGCCCCTGCGGTTTGTAAAGCAGGATCAAAATGAGGATGGCAAAGGCAGCTGCATCACGGAACGTCGAGGAGATAAAGCCCGATACAAGGGCTTCTACAATGCCTAGGATGATGCCGCCCACCATGGCACCGGGGATGATTCCAATCCCACCAAGGACAGCCGCCACGAAAGCCTTGATGCCGGGCGCCATCCCCATGAGAGGATCAATCGAATTATAATAGATCCCAACCAGTACGCCGCCAGCAGCAGCAAGGGCCGAACCCAGGGCAAAAGTCATGCTGATGACGCGGTCGATATTGATGCCCATCAAGCGGGCCGCATCGGCGTCAAAGGAAACAGCACGCATGGCCTTGCCGATTTTTGTATAATTGACAATATACGTCAGGGCCAGCATGAGGACAATGGTACTGCCAAGGATGATGATCTGCTGGCTATTGATCACAAGCCCCCCGACATTGTACACAGACGCGGCAAAATCCGAAGAAAACGTACGCGGCTGCGGTGATGCCAGAAGGATCATGCCGTTTTCAAGGAAAAAAGATACGCCAATGGCCGTAATGAGGATGGCAATGCGGGGTGCATTGCGCATCGGCCGATAAGCAACACGTTCAATGAGCATACCGACAAGGGCTGCCCCCGCCATCGCAATCAGAAGGGACGGGAAAAAGGGCAGATGAAAGACTGTTGTCGCAATATACCCAATATAAGCGCCCACCATATAGATATCACCGTGGGCAAAATTGATGAGCTTCAAGATTCCATAGATCATGGTATAGCCCAGCGCAATCAGTGCGTAGATACTGCCCAGGGACAGACCATTGATAAGCTGCTGCAGCAGTTGATGCATAAAACCAGATTCCATAGACATGGCCTCCCTTTTTTCATAATGGCAGCGGCAGAACAAGTCTGCCGCCCTATGGATGGATACGTTCATTCAGGGATCGACTTTCGCACGGAAAGTTTGTTTCCCCTCTTTTCATTCAATGATGACCGCCGATTTGATTGGGTTATGGTCAGCGCAAAAGGTCTTAGTCCCGGAAACACCGGCCATCTCCTTGGTCTTGGACAAAGCTTCGGCGACTTTCTGTGGATCCGCGCTTCCCGCTTCTTCCAATGCCTTAAGAAAAAGCTTGGCCGAATCATAGGCAAGAGCCGCAAAAACATCGGGCCGCTCCTTGTATTCCTTCTGATAGGCCGCGACGAACGCTTGGTTGATGGAAGACGTATCTTCTGCCGAATAGGGACTGGAAAAGCAGCAGCGGTTGAGGTTTTCCACTTGAGCAATTTCCGCAAGACGCTGGGAATCCCAGCCGTCGCCACCGCCCATCAAGATATCAAGCCCTAATTCACGGGCCTGACGAACAATGAGCCCCACTTCTTGATAATAGCAGGAATATAGAGAAAATCAGGCTGCCGGGTACGGATCTTGGTCAGCGTCGCCTTGAAGTCCGTATCCTTCTAGAGATAGACCTCTTCAGCAACAACCTCACCGCCGCCCTTTTCAAACTGCTTCTTGAAGAACTGGGCAAGGCCCTTTGAATAGTCTGAGGAGTTGTCAATCATGATGGCTGCCCGTTTGACCTTAGGCGTATTGAGGGCAAAGTGCGCCATGACCGTTCCTTGGAAAGGATCGATGAAGCAGGCCCGGAAATTATAGGGTTTGACCTTCCCCAAACCATCCACCGTCACTTGTGGATTTGTTCCCATGGGCGAAATATCAGCCGTCTTTGCCGCCCCGCTCACGGCGGTGGATGCAATGACCGCACTTGAAAGATTAGGCCCAATGACCCCAATGACGCGGTCCTGGGGAATCAGTTTCTGCATAGCATTGGTGGCTTCCGTTGCTTCCGACTTGTTATCGGCCACAACAAGCTCGACCTTCTTATCAAGGACGCCGCCCTTTTCGTTCTGTTCCTTGAGAGCAAGCTCGATCCCATTACGGGAAGAAATCCCATAGCTGGCACTTCCTCCTGTCATTTCAAGGTTCCCACCTAATTTGATGGTGTTCCTGGCCCCTTGGGAGCCACATCCTGTCGTAAGACCGGTAAGTACCAGTCCCACTGCCAACATCTGTAACGCCACCTTCCTGCTTTCATAGGAATCCCTCTATCCAGCCTTGCTTTGCTTTGCTTCTTTACTCATTGGCTATCTATGTAAAAAGCGGGTCCCGAAGTCCTGCATGTGCCTAAGGCTTCGGGACACCGCTTTTCAGGGGGTTCCATGGGCGCTTCCCACGGCTTGTGTCCCTGTCAGATATACTGATTATCCGTTGATTTTCTTCACGAGGGTCTGGACGCCGTCCTTGAGTTCAAGGATCAGGGCCGTCGTGATCGGATTATGATGTTCATCATAGGAGAATTTCCCATTGGCAACTTGGAGGTCCTTGGTCTTAGCAATGGCTTCCGCCAGCTTCGTCCCGCCTTCACCTTTGGTTTCTTCCAGTGCATGGAAGAGGACCAGACCGGCATTGTAGCCTTGAAGGGCAAAAACATCAGGAACCTTGCCATATTTTTCCTTATAGGAATTGATGAACTTCTGGACGCCAGGATCCTTATCCTGTGCAGTATAGGCACTGGTGAAGTAAGTCTTGTCCGTACTTTCCTTGCCGGCGATTTCAACCAGTTTCGGGGAATCCCAGCCATCGGACCCTAAGAGCGGGGTGGTAATCCCGACTTCACGAGCCTGCTTGATGATCTTGGAAACTTCTTCATAGTAACCCGGGATGTAGAGGGCATCGGGGTTTGCAGCTTTCAGCTTGGTGAGGGCGGCTTTGAAGTCAACGTCCTTGGACAGGAACGCTTCCTTGGCCACAATCTGACCGCCATTTTCCGTAAACGTCTTTTCGAAGACTTCAGCCAGTCCCTTGGAATAGTCACTGGAAGAATCATTCAGGATTGCAATTTTCTTGAGCTTCAGATCCTTTGCCGCAAATTCAGCCATGATCTTGCCTTGGTACGGGTCAATGAAGCAGGCACGGAAGACATAGGGTTTGGCCTTGCCGTCCTTACCAAGGGTAATGGCGGGAGCCGTTGCACACGGTGCAATAAGAGGCGTCTTATTGGCCGTCAGGATTGGCTCTGCCGCTGCAACAGAACCGGAAGTCGCCGGTCCGACAACCGCTACAACCTTATCCTGCGTAACAAGCTTTGTCGCGGCATTGCCCGATTCGGAAGGCTCCGACTTGTTATCCGCTTGGACAACCTCGATTTTCTTACCGTTTACACCACCCTTGGCATTGACTTCATCAACAGCCATCTTGAACCCATTGAGGGTGGATGTCCCATAGTTTGCAACGTTGCCGGTCAATTCGAATAGGGCGCCGACCTTAATGGTATCTCCTCCGCCTGACTTACCGCCCGATTTGCCGCAGCCTGCCACGGCAGCTGCGACCAGTGTGGTCATGCACACAGCACCCACCACTTTTTTCCATGATTTCATAATAAACACCTCCGTTGTTTGATCCTTGCTGGCAACCTTGAGGGAAACTGGGCCGGATTCCTTGTCTTCCACCGCTCTCCGTGAGTTTTTCCCTTGTTCGTCTATGACCGGCCAAACAAGATATAACCTATTATATACAACATCACATTTTTGTCAACATATTTTATACATAAAAATAGTATTTTTAAAAAATCATCTTATCATTCTTTACATAATCATCATTTTGTTCTTAATTTATAGACTTTTGTCCATTTTATAAGTACACTGTCGTGCCCAAAGCAAATTGACCAAGAATAAAAAGAACGAATCCACTCATGACGGCCTGAAATAAGCGGGTGGGATAAACAAGCCCTGTCGTCCGGTCCTTTTCCGTAAGTCCGTCAATGCGAAAGGCCACGGCAAGCTGGGGCATGGCACTTAAAAAAAGCAGCATGCAGCCCGGCTGCCAATAAGGGGTAAAAAGGACGATATAAATGGCATAAAGAAGGTACAGCATCCGGACAAGGGACAGAAACAGATAGAGGATGATATCCCTCGACAGGATGATTAGCCGAACCCCTTGGGTCCGCTTCCGCCATAAATTAGGAAGCCATTGGTGATAGTAATAGATCTTACGGTAATGAAAAAGAAATATCAATTCCATCAAGAAAAAGAAAGCGGGAATGACATACATATGAAAAACTCCTTATCGATTGAGGAAAGCGCTGACTGTCGGGGAGAGCAGAAAAGCAAAAAGAAGGGGAATCTCCAAAGAAAGAAGGAATCCATTGACAAAGCCCAAAATCGCCGCCGGGCGTCCAGCACACTGGAGCAGGATGGGCATCGTTGAATCCATGCTCGTCGCGCCTCCGACAACGACAAGGGGTAAATGGCAGAAACGGGCAAGAATCGGAATACCAAGGATGGTCAGCAGTTCCCGCAGGGCATTGGCAAGAAAGGCTAGCGTCCCCGTTTCAGTACCCACAGCGGCACTGAGCAGGACGGAAGACAGGCTGTACCATCCCATGCCAGCACTCACGAGCAGGGCATCCCGAAAAGGCACTCCCATAAGATACCCCATGATCAACCCGCCGCCAAGACTGCCCACATTCGTTGCCAGAAGGACGAGAAGGGACAGGCCCAAGGTCTTAACCGTAAGAAAGCGGCGTACAATCTGACGGCTGCTGCCAATATCAGCACCGGCACAAAAAACCATGACGGCAAGAGCCGTCATGAGAATGGTATCAAGAAGGGGTTTGGCTATCGGCGCAAGGAAAAATCGCCCTGTAAAAAAACCGAGAAAAAGGGCAGAAAAAATGATCCCAATCATGAGTTTTGCCTCCTTTCACCTTCTGACAGAAGGCGAGTAAAAGCTTCCCGATGAAGCCATCCGACGAGGGCCATGAGACAGAAAGAACCTGCTATGCCGCCAAAACAAAGGAAGAAGGCATTGCGCCCAATGAGGGGCAGGACCTTGATGACGGCTTCATCACAGCCAATCTTGGCAGCCAGGCAAAAAATCATGATAAAAAGGCAGATCTTCGTAATCACGCCAAGGGCGTGACTGACCGAACTTGTCATGCGGCCCGAAAGCCCCAGAATAATTCCCAAAGCCAGGGTAAACATCAATTCCAGCATGCTTGGACTCCTTTTCCCTCAGACGTATCATTTCCGAATGGTTTTGATTGTTTTTTCATTATTATTGTATCGTATTTAAGAAGGAAAAGAAAGAAGCGCCTCGCTCTCCTTGAGAAGAAAAAAAGAAAAAATACGCCAAATTTTCATGTGACTTTCATGTAAGGTACCTATACTCGTAGCACAGCAGGGGAGTCATACAGTCATCCCCGCATAAGGAGGTCCCTATCATGGATATGATGCAAGTAAAGAAAACCGTTTCCAAAAATGTAGCTGCCCTCTTGGTCATGGGCATGGCCGTAACCATGGGTGCTGGCATGACGCAGACAGCCGAAGCTGCTGCCTTTGATCCCAATCGTCCCGCCGCCATGCAGCAGGGTGAAGATCGGCGCGCACCGCAAGCCAAAGAAAAGACCCCGAATAAAAAGGTCAAAAAGGCTCCAAAAAAAGAAGCAGAACGCCGCAAGGACACATTGAAAGACAAGAAGAAAGCACCCAAAAAGGAAAACCAGAAAGACAGCAAGCGCTTTGATAAGAAAGACAAGCAAAATAACCGCAGCAAAGATAACAAGCGCCCCAACGATAACGCATCTGACAAGCGTCCCACCCTGTATGGCCGCATCTGATGGGGAATAAACCAGGCCGCGTCAGAGGAAATGAAAAATAGGGGATGTAAAATCATCGGCCCCATACAAATAGGCCCATCCGATTCAATTGAACCGGATGGGCCTATTTGTAGCAGAGTCTATTTGTCACGGATAAACCAGCCGTAATCTCTCGTACTTCCAACTAGATTTTTTAGCATCTTTTCAAGATTGCCTGACGATTACGGATCCAGTTTTCGCATTTGACAGATTCACGGTCAGATGCCAACGATTCCGATAAGGGCCGCGACTGCCAGCGTGATCCAGCTAAGGATCCACAGATAAGGCGTGCAGAACTTCAAATGTTCTTTGATGCTGACACCGGCAAGACCGCAAAGAAGGAACGTCGTCGCGTTATGGGGCGTGACAAGGATGGTAAAATCCTTGCCAATGAGCATGGCCATGGCAATGTCATGAGCACTGGCGGCAAATTTTTCACCGACACCCAAGACGAGGGGCATGAACCCAAAGAAGAAAGAGTCCGTGCCCAGCATCATGCCGATGGGACCCGACAAGGCGCCAATGAAAATCGGCAGATGAGACCCTATGGCCTGAGGCATAATACCAATGAGCATGTTTGCCATGGCATCCATCATCTTCGTATTCTTGAGGACGCCAATAAAGACCCCTGTCGTCAAAAGGATCATCGGCGTCGACAGGGCGGCAGCCGCGTGGTTGGAAACGGCTTTTGCCTGGGCCTTGGCGCCTTTAAAGTTGATGGCAAGGGCAAAGGCAAGGCCAATCATGAAGGCTCCATAAAGAGGAATCTTCGTCAGGCACATAAGCAGGATGACACCGACCGTAACAAGGGCATTGATCCAGACAAGTTCGGGGCGCTTCATGCTGTCCGTCTCTCCGTGGCCGCCATCATCGGAATTAAGATCTTCTGTAAGTTCAGCCGCTTTGCCCGTCGGGTTGATGCCGGCGCCGCGCGCCTTTTCAAGCATGCCCAGGTAAGCAGAAAAAGCAAGAATCAGGATAATGCCAAGACCTTGTAGCGGCAGCAGTTCCTGCCAAATGGCGTTCACGTCGCGCCCTGTCACGATGGCTGTACGAGCGGTCGGTCCTCCCCAAGGGACAAGGTTCATGATACTGATAGCGGCGGCAATGATGCAGCAAATCACAACTGGACGGATATGAAGCTTTTTGTAGATGGGCAGGACAGCGGGAACCGTAATAAGCATGGTTCCTGCCGTGGTTCCGTCCAAATGGGCAACCGTAGCAATGATGCCCGTTGCCATGGTCACAAGGACGATGTTGTTTCCTGCTCGTTTGACAAGAAAATTCACCAAAGGATCAAACAGCCCCACATCATTCATGATGCTGAAGTAAACGATGGAAAAGAGGAAAAGGACGGCCGTACTCATGGTCGTCGTAACCCCTTTCTTCATGAATTCAAAAATCTGAGCTGGCGTAAAGCCACAGATGAGGGCTGCCACAAAAGGCACAGCTACAAAGATGACCATAGGACTGACCTTCCCTGAAATGAGAAGGTAGACGACGAGAAAAATCATCGCAAACCCAACCAAACCTAACAGCATAATTCATTCTCCTTTCTCTTTGAGGAAGCACTTCCTTGCTTCCTGATGCAGAGCCACGGACGGCAGCTCGCTGTATCTGATAAGAAGCAAGGCTTCCTTATCTTTTTACGAAGGATCTGTATTTATTTTTTGAAAGGTCCGCTAT
The DNA here is from genome assembly GCF_003603525.1 of Acidaminococcus sp. AM33-14BH. Taxonomy (NCBI): domain Bacteria; kingdom Bacillati; phylum Bacillota; class Negativicutes; order Acidaminococcales; family Acidaminococcaceae; genus Acidaminococcus; species Acidaminococcus sp. AM33-14BH. Next base: position 240,890 of record NZ_QTNG01000002.1, read on the forward strand.
ATAATGAAATTAGCTTTCCCTATATTTCGACACGGTTTTCCATAAAGGAAAATGAAATCTACTACCTTAGGAGGTGGACCCTCATGGATGATAAGGATTTCCTTCTTATCAAGACCCTTTATGAGGAACAGAACATTACCCATACGGCAAAAAAACTCTTTATTTCCCAGCCCGCCATCAGTGACCGGTTAAAACGGCTCGAAGCAGAATTCGGCTGCCAGCTTTTCATCCGCCAGCCCCGAGGGATCATTTTTACCAGTCAGGGGGAGATGCTGGTCCAATACGTCAACGAAGCGGATGAACGCTATCAAAAAATCCGCAGCGCCCTTGCAAAACCCGTGGGAAAAGCCTTTGGTTCCCTTTCCATCGCCTGCTCCAACGTATTTGCCAAGTACCACATGCCAAGCCTTTTGAGCGAGTTCAAGAAAAAGTACCCTGCCATCGACATTTCCCTCAAAAGCGGCTTTAGTACGAACCGTTACAAGGATTTTCTCGAGGGCAGATTCCATGTCTGCATCATTCGCGGCGAACACAATTGGTCAGAGCACAAAAAAAGGCTGCTCCGTGATCCCCTCTGTGTCTTCAGCAGGGATCCCATTGATCTCAAGAAACTGCCCCACCTGCCCTTTGTCCATTATATCACCGATCCAGCCCTGCAGCTGGTCATGGACGATTGGTGGTACGCGCATTACAAAGAGCCGCCCCGCATCACCATTGAAACAGATGCCATGGATACATGTCTCAAGATGGTCCGTCAAGGCCTAGGAGTCACCATCCTGTCCAAAAGCTGCGGTCAGGAAATGCCGGAGCTGTCCATGACAGCACTGACCACACAGCGGGGAACGCCTCTCCTGCGTGACACGTGGATGTATTACCGAAAAAATTACCAGCTAGTTGAAAGCAGCAAGCTCTTTGTTGATTTCATGAACCAAAAATTCGGCATCAAAGAGTAAACTTTGGCACCATTATTATAAAAAATTCTGTATTTAACGACAAATACAGAAAGGCTGTCCCTATCCATCGAAAAATCCGATGAATGAGACAGCTTTTTTGCTTCCAACCTTCTAAAGAACCGTCATGACATCGGACAGGTTCTTTTTGGGAACAAAATAATTCCTTTTTTCATCCACATAATAATCAAGGGTTCCGCTTTCCGGTACAGGGACCACGGTGCTCTTGTGGGCTGGATAGCCAAGGGCAAGACAAAGAAAGACCTCCTGATCCTTTTCAAGGCCCAGAATCCCCTGGATAGCTGCCCGATCAAGGGCAGCGAGGATTGCCGACCCGACGCCTTCACACATAGCACAGTACGCCATAGAATCAACAGCAATGCCTGCATCGATCAAGCTGATGGGGGAAGCGTCCTTGGGGCGTACCAAAAAAATGAGGGCCACCGGTTCCTCCTCTTTTTGAGGCGTACCGATTTCCTTAGGCAGGGCCGCAGCCCAATGAAGATGGGGCAAAAGAGCGGCAAGGGCCTTTGAAGAAACCGCTGCATAAAAGGACAGCACCTGTCCATTCCGGCCGCAGCTCCTTTTATGGGCAATTCCCACCAAATAGGAAAGAAGTCCTTCGGGAAGCGGTTTCTGCAAAAAGCGCCGATAGGTCCGGCATTTTTCAAAAAGGGTTTCTTGCTCTTTACGCGTCATGATGAACACGACCTTTCTTTTTTTGGCAGTTCGTGCAATATCCATAAAGCGTCAGGTCATGGCCCACGATATCAAAATCCGTCTTTTTGGCAAGGTCTTCACTAAAGTCATGAAGCGGGCAGCCATGGATATGAATGACCTTATGGCACCCCAAACAAATCAGGTTGTGGGTATGGCTCATCGTAAAAAGGAGAAACCCGGCCTTCCGCGATTGGGGCATCTGGACCTTTTCCGTAATCTTTTCATCCGTAAAAGTCTCCAACGTCCGATATACGGTGGAAAAGTTGAGGCTTGTCCCTTCCTTTACCAGAGCTTCATAGATTTCATCGGCCGTCAGGACTTCCTGTCGGCTAAGAAGAAGACGCAGGACCTTAAGACGGGGCTGGGTCAATTTCAGGCCATATTGACGGATAATGTCTTCTGCCTTGAGGGATTCATTCACCGCCGTTCACCTCCTTGAAGATGGTCCTGGATTTCCTGATAGATGAGCACAGCAACCAGCAAAATCACAGAAAGTATGGCCGTAATTCCACCGGGAGCTGCCCCCAGTTCATAGGAAATCACTAGACCGCCCATGATATCGATAAAACTAAAAAGAACCGAAAGCAGCAGCGTCCGGTTGAAGCCTTGCCTCAGCTGCAGGGCGGTTGCCACGGGAAGGGCAATGAGGGAGCTGATGACAAGGATACCGACGATGCGGATGGAAACAGAAATGGTGGCCGCCACAAGCAGGGAAAAAACATAATTGATGGCTCGCCTTGGCACACCGGAAATGCGGGCACCATCTTCATCAAAGGACAGCATGACAAGCTGGGGATAAAGCCCCCATACAGCGAGAACAGAAACAAAGGTCAAAGCCCCCACAAGATAAACTTCCTCACGTCCAACGGTGAGGATGCTGCCAAAAAGGAAGGAATCGATATTCGCCTTGACAAGACCTGAACTCACAAGGGTAATGGCAAGCCCCACAGAAAAAGACATGACAATGACGAGAGTCAGCTCTGCATAGCGGCGGAACCGTTCCCGCAGGGCTTCAATCAAAAGGCCAAAAAATGAGGTCATCCAGAAGGCTCCCATGATGGGTGTGGATTTTAAAAGAAGGCCCATGGCTACCCCTGCAAGGGAAGCATGGCTCAACGCATCCCCAATCATGGAATAGCGGCGCAGGACAAGAAAAATACCAATGAGCGGACAAAGCAGGGAGATCAATAGGCTCACAATGAACGCATTCTGCATGAAGGTATATTCAAACATGGGAACCACCTCCATTATCTGCTACATATTCAGCAAGATACTCCTCGGGCGTACAGAAATGGCCCCGGCCTCTCACCATATGGAAGAAGGTCGATGCATAGTGGGCGGCATAACGAAGATTATGTTCCACTGTAATCATGGTAACCCCCTTTTTTTCATGAAGCTCCGAAATCAGGGGATATAGGGCCTCTTGGGACCGCAAGTCCATGCCCGTCGATGGTTCATCCAAGATGATGAAGTCCGGGTTGCCAAGAAGGGCCCGGGCCACAAGGACACGCTGGAACTGCCCGCCGGAAAGGGCACCAATCAAATGATTGCGAAATTCGCCCATGCCAACTTGTGCCAACGCCCGCTGTTCTGCCTCAACATCCTTGAGCTTAAGGAGCCGGGCCTGAAAATGGAGCAGTTCAGCCACGGTCATGGGAAACTGCTTATTGATAAGATCAGTGGGCTGCGGGACATAGGCCGCCTGACGGAATGTGGAAGTGAGGGTCCCGTGAAGAGGACGCAGGAGGCCCAGCATGATTTTAATGAGCGTACTCTTGCCGCTGCCATTTTCACCTACGACCGCTACATAGTCCCCATCATGGACTTCCATGCATAAATCCTGAAGGAGAAGGGGTCCCTTTTCATAAGCAAAATCAATATGGGATAATGAAAGCATGGCTCAATCCTTTCTCAAAAAGCGTCTTGGAAAACAATCAGCACCAAGAAACCCATTTATTGTCTTCCTATTATAGAAGGATGCCCATAGAAATGCAAGGCATTTGCAACTATTGACGAACGAATCCGACCATGGTACAATGAATTCGTTATTGCAAATGATTTGCAACAAATTGAAGGAGGTACCATGAAAAAATTTATTCTTGCAGCCTTTCTCATTCTCGGTCTTCTGGCCTCAGGATGCGGCGGTGCGCCCACCGAAAAAAAAGCGGATGAAAAACTCACAGTGGTTGTCAGTTTCAATGCGATGAAGGAATTTACGCAGGCAGTGGGCGGCGACGCCATCCACGTCGTTTCCTTGATTCCCGAAGGCACAGAGCCCCATGGGTTTTCCCCTACAGCCGATCAGATGAAGACCCTGCACAATGCCAAACTCCTCATCGTCCATGGTCTGGGAATGGAACCGTGGGCCCAGAAAATCGCGGAAACATCAGGAAATCCCAATTTGATCGTTGTCGAGGCCTCTAAAGGCGTCACCCCCATTCCCCTGGAAGAGGAAGATGAGGACAATCACGGCGCTGAGGAAAAGGAGCATCACCATCACGGGCCCTATGATCCCCACGCATGGCTCAGCCTGACGGCCGCCCAAATTGAAGTCCAAAACATCGCCGATGCCCTATCCCAAGCCGATCCGGTCCATAAAGAAACCTACAAAAAAAATGCCGCTTCCTACAAGAAACAGCTTCAATCCCTTTATCAGGAATACCAGCCGCGTTTTGAAAAGATTGGCCACAAGGATTTTGTTGCCGGCCATGCGGCCTTTGGTTACCTTTGCCGGGATTTTGGGCTCCATATGGACAGTATCGAATCCGTCTTTGCCGAAGGAGAACCAAGTGCCAAACAGATGGCCCGTCTCCTGGATTACTGCCGAGCCCGAGGCATCAAGACCATCTTTACGGAATCTGAGGTCAGTCCCAAGACCTCGGAAACCCTAGCCCGGGAAATTGGGGCCAAAACGGTTCCCATCTACACCATGGAAACCAGCGAGAACGGAAAGGGCTATCTGGAACGAATGAAGGAAAACCTCGCCCATATCGAGGAAAGCCTGCGCTGACCGATTGAGTAAAAGGGATTTCCAAGTGGAACCCCCACCTCTCACACCACCGCGCGTACCGTTACCGTTCGGTACACGGCGGTTTCCTAGTTTTCATAAACGTGCTTGTAATAGCCCGTCATGGTTATGTAACCATGACGGGCTATTTCTTTTACTCCGTGGTATGCGGCATTCAGGTTGTCCCGCGTCAGGATTTGCCCCAACAGACTGTCCGCTCACAAGTTTGCAATGATGTCGTTGTGTTCGGCAGTCCTTACAGGGATAGGCGTTCCCGCATATCCTTGCTGCTTGGCAGCTGCTTTTTGCGGGCAACCTTCTCTATGAAGTTTTCTGCTTTTAGTTCCCCACTTGACTCCCTTCATTAACTGACATCTCCTAAAATTCGGTTCTTCCTAGACGGGCTATAGACCATCCAGTACTATGGTCTCAGCTGACTCCTCACGCTAAATCTTGTTTGGGCCATGGCCGCCAACTTCATGGATCCAGCCATGTTCGTGAGGCCTCCCCGGGTAAGAACGCACTCTTTTTCTCCCTTCACCTGCCGCATCTACCCTTTGGGATTCCAAATCGCTATGGGACTTTAATCTGTTTGGCGACCTTATCCATCTCAAATTGGCCTTATGCGGATTCTCTTTGTCAGGTCAGAAATTTGCCTGCCCCTTCCTTCAGATTCCACCTCACGATGTCTCCTTTGGTGTTCGGCTATGACTTTCCCCCGACTAAGGCAGTCTAGGGACTTTCACCCTTAAGAATGCGCCCATGCCGGGCGTACAAACAAGGACCAGGAAAATCAAGGAATTTTCCTGGTCCTTCCTTCATCATATGATGTTATTGCTGACCACTGACAGATCAAAACTAGATCAAAGGATCCCGCTTACCACGTACTGCTCAGCCTGTGCATCCCATTTTAGGGACAAGACCTTTGGGGCCCGGTCAAGAAAGAGGATGGCTTCATCTTTCCGGATCTGGAGGGGGCTGTTAAAGACTGCCACTGGCTGGAACCCAGCAATGGGAAGCGGCCGTACGTTCCCCAGCACGTCGGCACCGATGACGGAAAGGTCCCTCAGTTCCGTCTTTCCCGCACCCCGCGGTCCATAGGACAAGATCAACAGATCCTCCTGGTTCTCTCGGAAGCGAAGCCGATAAAGAACGTATTGGGTCCCTTTTTGGAAAGAATAGAGGGCAATCTGTCCATGTTCATGATAAGCAAGGGTCATGACCTTTGCCCCATCATGAAGACCAGCAAGGACAGCACTGATGGGCCGCACATCCCCTTTGACAAATTCTACGGAAAGCGGGGGCTGCAACTGGCCTTCTGCCGTAAAGGTATAATGCTGGGCAAAGAACTGAGCCGCTTCCCCTTGAGGGAGAAAGCCCGCCGCCAATAAGAGTAAGAAGGCGCTAAGCGCCAAAAATTTACGCATCTGGTTCCCCTTCCCACAAACGCTTTTCCTGTAATAAAGCCATTTTATCTTTTCATTATATCGACTCTTTCGGCTTTTCTCAATCCTTCTTTCCAAAAAAATCGATTCTGGGATGGCTGCAAAAAGCCCAAAATATGATAAAATAGGGGAGATATTTCAACTAAGAAGGTCACACCATGACAACAACCTTTAATTTTAAGGCAAAAAAAGATGGACAGCCCCTCTATAAACAACTGGCCCGTTACTTTCGGGATGAGATTCAGGAAGATCATCTGCAGGGCGGAGACATGCTGCCTTCCATCCGCAAACTCACAAAAGACCTCAAAGTGAGCCGCACAACCGTGGAAGCAGCCTATGAGATCCTCATCGATCAAGGATATGTACAGAACCTGCCAAGCCGCGGCTTCCGCATTACCCTCACCAAACCGGCAGTACCAGTGGAAATGCCCCCCTTGCAGGAGGAGTCTTTCCACCGTCCTTCCTTTAATTTTGCCAACCATTACATTGACACGACCACTTTTGACACCGTGCTCTGGCGCCGCGCCATCAGCCGTGTCCTGCACAGTCCTGATACGCTCTCAGGTTACGGCGATCCCCAAGGGGAACCTCGTCTCCGGGAAGTCCTTGCCCGCTACAGCTACCAATCAAGGGGAGTTGTCTGCCGCCCGGAACAGATCCTTGTCGGCGCCGGTCTCCAGTCCCTTCTGTCCATACTCATCCCTCTGCTTCCTGTCGAGGAAAAACGAGTCAGTTTCGAAGCTCCCGGCTTTCCCCAAGCTGAATGGATGTTTCACCTCATGGGATGGACCACGGATCGCTATGACCCCGCTGTTCCCTCCAAATCATGGCCGGAACTGCTCGTTGTCAGTCCCACAAACCCCTACAAAGGGCGGGCCCTTTCGGAAAAGGAACGAAGCAACCTCATTGTCGCAACACAATTTGAACGGGTCTATCTCCTTGAAGATGATTACAATGGGGAATTCCGCTATCTCCATCATCCGGTCCCAGCCCTACACAGTTTTGGCAATCGTGAGCGCATCATCTATGTCGGATCCTTTTCCCGAACCATGCTGCCAAGCCTGCGTATCAGCTATTTGGTCCTGCCGGAAAGCTTTCTTCCCCGCTTTCAAAAAATAGCCCCTTTTTACAACCAGACTTCGTCCACAGTAGAGCAACTGGCCCTTGCATCCTATATTGAGGAAGGCCACTTAACGCGACACGTAAAAAAACTGCGCAATCGCTATCGGGAAAAAAGCGTCCTTCTCCAAGACACCCTACAGCGCATCTTTGGCAAAAGAGTTACATTCCTCAGCCTTGAATCAGGCCTTGACCTTCATATCGCCCTTTCCTATGAAATGAGCGCCCAAGCACTTGCTGAAAAAGCAAGCCAGCACAGCATCAAAATCACCCCCATTACATCTTCCACAGACAGCAAAAAACCGGAATTTCTCCTATCTTTTGCAGGAATTGCCAAAGAAGACATTGCTCCCGGTATTGAAGCCCTAAAAAAAGCCCTTGAAGACAGTTAAAAAATCCCTGGCACACGAAACTGCGTGCCAGGGATTTTTTAACTGTCTTCAATAAGAAGTTCCACAAGGCGGCCGCTCTTGATAAAGCTTAGCTCATCAAGATTTTCCTCCAAGGTGTGGTTCTTGCTGTAGCCTGTAGCAATGCCAAGACTAGTGAGGCCCTTGGCATTAAAGATATTGGCATCCATGCCGCCCCCGCCAGCCTCGACACGGGCTGTAAGGCCGAGGCGCCTCAGGGCTTTTTTGGCCTTTTGAAGGATGGGCGCCGTTTCCTCAATGAGGAAGGGTTCATAAAGAAGTTCTTTTTCCACACTTACAAGAGCCCCCGTCTTTTTAGCGCAGTCTTCAGCATGGGTCTTGACAAATTCAGCGTACCGGGAAAGTTCTTCAAGATTCCGGCTCCTTGCTTCCCCCTTTGCCCAGGCGTCGGCACAGACTACATTGGTTGACTCATTGCCCGTTCCCAGTATGGGGAAATTAGCCACCAGTTCTTCATTCACGCGCCCATCGGGCAGGGTATCCAAAATGTGACAGAGAATATGGGCCGCATTGATGCCATTTTCCGGCTCATTACCGGCATGGGCCGGTTTTCCTTTGACGTGGATGGCAAAACGGACATGACCGGGGGCCCCATTGACGAGCCGCCCCAAAAGACCGGGACTGTCCAGGACAAAGCAGCAGGAGCTCTGAAAAACCGAAAGATCCAAGGCCTTACCGCCAAAAAGGCCGGCTTCTTCACCGACGGTGAAGGCAATTTCAATGCGCGGATGGGGATTCCCTGAAGAAAGGGTACGACGTACACCGTCCAGGATAGCACAGATGCCGCTCACATCGTCGGCAGCGAGAATCGTATCACCTCCAGAATACAGCACGCCGTCCTTTTCCCTAACCTTGATGCCATGGCCGTTCTTGACCCGGTCCATATGGCTGCAAAACAGGACGGATCCCTTCCTCGTTCCAGGAAGGATGGCAATGAGGTTTCCCGTATCGCCGCCAAACGTGCGGCCTGCCTCGTCTTCCCTTACGGTAAAGCCCAAGGCTTCCAGTTTCCTTTTTAGAACATCAGCCAGCATCCGTTCCTTTCCGGACGCACAGTCAATGCCTACAAGTTCCCTAAACTCTTCAAGTATGGGTTTCACTAGCGCTTCTCCTTTCTCTCCCCATTATAGGAGGTGAGCCATGATACTGGCAACGATGATGGAAAAAATCGTGACCGATGTAAAGCCTGAAATGACATAAGCCGTCCCGATGCGGGTTGAAAGATAATCCACTTCCTCATCGGTCTCGCCTACGGTCTTTGCAATTTCGTCACTGATGAGCTGCGTTCCAGGATAGCCAATCATCTGGCACATAGCAATACCGATGGCAAGGTCCCTATCCCCAACAATCTTCCATACGGGAAGAACCTTGAATATGACGACAATCCCCAAAAGCGTGAGCGCAAAGACACAGGCCACGAAAAATCCCAGTTGGGGCAGCATGGACAGATCCACTTTGGCAAGGGAAGGCACAATGACGGTAAGGACCCCAAACATGAAAAATCCCGTCGACGCCCCATGATTCTTCATGAAATTGGGCGGCACAAGGCCCAAGGCCCGAAGGCCAATGCCAAAGAGCATACACCAAATGGTCAGGCCCACCCATTTATGGGTAAAGACACCGCCCCAAAAACCGACATAGCTGCACAAGGCTCCAATGAAAAGGCAAATATAGGCGGTATAGTGCCGTCCATGCCGCTCAGCAAAGGTTTGGCGCCGCGGATTGTTTTCTGCCCTTTGGGAAGCAAACACAAAGGTGGGGTCATCTTTTTTGGCACGGCGAAAATCAGCCAAATAACGCCGCGCGGCTCGAAGGCCAAAATAGGAAGCCGGCAAGGTACCGACAAATTTCTGTGTAGCATATAGAAAAGCGGCCAAAGCCGCGGTCAAGGGCAAACCCTTTTCAAGGGCGGCCGCTACCATCGTATTGGTCGCAATCACGCCGCCATTGATGACGGGCGCCGAGGCAAGGGCATTTTCCCGACCAATAAGGGGAATCATGGCCAAACAGCTCACGACAGCAATGATCATGGAAATGATGCTTCCTGCTACGCTGCGCCACTCCCTTTTGAGCATCCTCACATCCACACTGGATCCCATATTAACAAGGAGCATGCCAATGGCAATGGGGCCCAAGGTCCCCAGACCGGCCCGTTTGACGATATCCGGAGGAATCGTATGGGTCAGGAAAAGGATCAGGAAGGTCATCATAATGACAAACAAGGACGAAATCCGCGCCTTCGTAAGGATCGAAATCACATCGCCCAAGGCAAAGACAGCAAGGACAATCAAAAGCGAAGTCCACATTTCCATCAGCCATTCCCCCTACTTCCAGTAGACATACAACAGGATTGTTTCCATAACATATACAAGGATTTTAAATATAGTTAGTTATTTTATCTATATTGTTTATATTTGTCAATGGAAAGCTGACTTTTTGTTTTTTATTCTCAAAAAAAACAGGTCTCATCCCTTTATCTTCCCCTTTGTCGATTCGTTTCTGTTTCAATCCTGACAATTTAAAACAATGCGGTCCTTTTCTTAAAAAATAGCTTGACAAGTCCACAATAGATGGATAGAATTTCACATGTCAACTCAAATAGGTTACAAATCCAATGACGGGAACAAGTACTCTGTTCCACCAGATTACAGAGAGCCGGCGCTTGGTGAAAGCCGGAATCTGGCCGCAGACGAAGATCCTCCCTGAGGAGCAGGACTGAATCCAGTAAGTCCTGACGATTGATCCCCGTTAGTGGAAACGCGTATGTCAGTACGTTGAGTGCCCATTCATCCGGATGGGAATAAGGGTGGTACCGCGAATCATTTCGTCCCTCATGATGAGGGGCGTTTTTTTATACCCTGATTTCCCTGCACTCCAATTGTTATGAAAGAGAGGTCTGTATCATGAGAAGTGATATCACAAAAAAAGGATCCCAACGTTCTGCCCACCGCAGCCTGTTCCATGCCATGGGCTACACCAATGAAGAACTGCAGCGTCCCATGATTGGCGTTGTCAATTCCTTCAACGAAATCGTACCCGGCCATATGCACCTGCGGGAAATTGCCGATGCTGTGAAGATGGGTGTGGCCGAAGCAGGCGGCATGCCCGTTGAATTTCCTGCCATCGCCATCTGTGACGGCATTGCCATGGGCCATGACGGCATGAAATATCCTCTCGCGAGCCGCGAACTCATTGCCGATTCCATCGAAGCTGTAGCGAATGGTCATGCCTTTGACGGACTGGTCATGATTCCCAACTGCGACAAAATCGTGCCGGGCATGCTCATGGCAGCCGGACGGCTCAACATCCCCACTGTCGTCGTCAGCGGCGGCCCCATGCTTGCCGGCCGCTGGAAAGGGCGCGACATCAGTGTCAGCACCATGTTTGAAGCAGCCGGAAAATTTGAAGCCGGCGAACTATCGGCCGATGAAATGGAAGCCATGGAATTCCGAGCCTGCCCGAGCTACGGCTCCTGCGCCGGCTTATTTACAGCAAATACCATGAACAGCCTGACCGAAGTATTGGGCATGGGGCTAGCAGGTAACGGTACCATTCCGGCCGCTTATTCCGGACGCCGCCGCATGCTGGCAAAAAAAGCCGGCTGGGCAGTCATGGATCTTGTAAAGAAAAATGTCCTTCCCCGCGACATCATGACCCTTGAAGCCTTTGAAAATGCCATTGCCGTTGACATGGCCATTGGCGGCTCAACCAATACGGTTCTCCACTTGCCGGCCATCGCTCACGAAGCAGGCGTCGATCTATCCCTTGACCTTTTTGATGAAATCAGCCGCAAGGCCCGCTATATCACGAAGATGAGCCCTGGCGGTTCCTACCATATGCAGGACCTTGACGAAGCAGGCGGCATTTCCGCGGTCATGAAGGAACTGACAAAAATTGGCCTCATCCATACGGACTGCCTCACCGTGACAGGTCCCCTAAAGGACCGTCTGGCCCATGCTTTCGTCGAAAACCATGAAGTCATCCATGACATTGACAACGCCTACATGAATAAGGGCGGTATTGCCATCCTCAAAGGAAACCTTGCGCCTTTGGGCAGCGTCATCAAGGAAAGCGCTGTGGAAAAAGAGCTTCTGACTTATGAAGGAACAGCCAAATGCTACGATTCGGAAGAAGCAGCCATCAAGGCCATTACGGGCGGTGAAATCAAGGAAGGTCATGTCGTCGTCATTCGCTACGAAGGCCCGAAGGGCGGCCCGGGTATGCGGGAAATGCTCAACCCCACAGCCGTCATTACAGGTATGGGGCTCAAGGTTGCTCTCCTGACGGACGGCCGCTTCTCCGGAGCCAGCCGCGGTGCCTGCGTCGGCCACATTTCCCCGGAAGCCATGGAAGGCGGTCCCATCGCCCTTGTCAAAGATGGGGACAGGATCCTCGTCGACGTTCCGAATCGCCGACTCGAGCTGCTGGTTGATGAGGCGGAACTTGCAAGAAGAAAAGCCGCTTGGAAAAGACCGGAACCAAAAGTCAAGACGGGTTACCTATCCCGCTATGCCCGCCTTGTTACAAGCGCCAATACGGGCGCTGTCCTGAAATAATCGAAAGGAAGTCTTACCTATGAAAAACTTTTGTGCCTTGATTGGAAAATATTTCGGCCTCCTTGCCGTTGCGTTCCTTGTCCTAGGCTTTATGGATCCCGGCCTTTTCCGCTGGGTCCTCGGCAAAGTGGGCAGTGTCTCTGTCCTGAGCCTGCTCCTTGGTGTTGTTATGTTTGGGATGGGGACCACCCTGTCCCTTAAGGATTTTGTCCTCGTCTTCAAGCGGCCAAAAGACGTCCTCTTGGGCGCTGTGGCGCAGTTTTTTATTATGCCTTTCCTTGCCTATCTGCTCTCCCGCGCCTTTGACCTGAGTCCGGCCCTTACAGTCGGTGTCGTTCTGGTCGGCACCTGCCCAGGCGGCACATCGAGCAACGTCATTACCTTCATGAGCAAAGGGGATCTGGCCCTATCGGTCACCATGACGAGCGTATCGACCGTCCTGTCACCGATTCTGACGCCTTTTATCACCTATCTCCTCATATTGGGGAAAAGATTGCCTTTGATCCTGTGGGCATGTTTTTGAGTATCCTCCAGATCGTCATTCTTCCCATCTGCCTTGGCGTGGCCCTCCGGACCTTCCTGCCGAGACTTGCCCGTGCGGCAACGGACTATACACCGGCTGTCTCTGCCCTTGCCATCAGCCTAATCATCGGCGGTGTCATCGGAGCCAGTAAAGCGGCCATCCTAGCCAATGTAGGCGTCATCTTCCTCGTTGTCATCCTGCACAACTGCCTGGGCTATGCCTTGGGCTTTGCTGTGGCAAGACTGGTCGGACTTCCTTGGAAAAAAGCAGTGGCCCTTTCCATCGAAGTGGGCATGCAGAATTCCGGACTTGCCGTGGGGCTTGCCAAAGCCCATTTTGCCGCCATGCCGACAGCTACTGTGCCTGGTGCTGTCTTTTCTGCTTGGCACAATATTTCCGGTGCCGTCTTGGCCTATCTCTATCTCAACGTCCTCAATCCCCGCTTTGACCCGGATTACGAAAAAGAACAGACTGTCTTGGAATCAGCTCCTGCAAAAGCCTGATCCCCACAAGGAGCTGCCTTAGGCAGCTCCTTTTTTCATAATAAAGGAGGAATCCCATGCTGAACCTACCACCCCTGGAAGCACTCCTGGCCTTTCACGGTCTTTTGACAGATCCTATCATAGCAGCGCTTTCCAAAGCTGCTCAAAGCGGTAAGGCAGCCCCTTCCTTAAGTGCCCAGCTTGTGGAAAAAGCCGAGACCTTAGGGCTTTGGGGCCGCCTTCCGGCCACTTATCTCGTCCACCTTTTGGGAGGCGCCAGCCTTCCCCTGTCCCGCTTTCTGGAAAAAGGGCAGCAGACAGGACCCTCTCTCAAAAAGGCCCTCCAGCATGACCTATCGATTCTCTGGCCCTATCTTTTCCTGGACCCGTGTGACCTTTCCCTGTCCCCGCTCCTAGCTCATTACGAGCCCACGATACACCATGCCCGTAAAGGGGAAATGGCCCTTCTGCAGGCCCTCTTATCGGCCAAGGACCCGGACGAAGGGGCAACAATCGCTTTGTCCCACTACGAAAGCTATGGATCCGGTCTTTTTTCTGAATTTGACGCCTTTCGCCTTGATGAAGACGGCCTCCTTGTCGGTATTTCCGATTTTCCCCATTACGACGATAGGGACCTTTTGGGCTACGAGGCGCAAAAAACAGCCATCCTTGACAATACGGCCGTTTTTGCAGCAGGAAAGAAAGGTAACAATGTGCTGCTCACCGGGGCCCGGGGAACGGGAAAATCCACCCTGGTCAAAGCCATGGTTTCCCGCTTTGGAGAAAAAAGTCTGCGCCTTGTCCAAATGGGGCGAACCCAACTGGACCACCTGCCCCGTCTTCTATCCCTCCTCGGCCAAGAAAAGCACTATCGTTTTGTGCTTTTTTTGGATGACCTATCCTTTGACGAGGGAGAACAGGAATACAAGATCCTCAAATCAGCCATTGACGGCAGCGTCACGTCCCAGCCGGAAAACGTCCTACTTTATGTGACAAGCAACCGCCGCCATCTCATCAAAGAAACCTGGAAGGACCGAAAGGATGATGCAGATGATGTCTACCGCGACGACCACACGAACGAGTCCATCTCCCTTTCAGACCGTTTTGGACTCATCCTTCATTATGGCAAGCTGTCCCAAGAAGAATACCTTGATATCATTGCCCATGAACTGTCCAAGAAAGGGATTGCGCTTTCCCGAGAAGAACTCCGAGTCGAAGCCGTGCGCTGGGAAATGGAACATTCTGGGCGCAATGGACGGATTGCCCATCAGTTTGTGACATGGTATGTAGGGCAGTGTTTTCTCAAAAAGGACAAATCTATTTAATCCTGTTTCTAAGGTTACACTTTAATGTATTTTATGGTACATTTAGAAGAAAGATGGATTTTTTTGTTGACGCATTGCCATTTTTTCGCTACAATGCATTCATACTTTTTAACAAGTCCATAGCAAAAAATCTAACGATGGGAAAGAGTAACGGGCGTGACCGCTCCAGAGAGCCGGCGGTTGGTGCGAGCCGGTGTTGGGACCGCTTGTGAAAATCCTCCCTGAAGAGAAGTGCTGAAGCTTTGGCGGTAAGTGCTGACGGCCGTTCCCCGTTATAGGAAACGCGTATGTTGGTACGTTTGAGAGCGTCTGGATCTCGTAAGAGGCCAGGAATCAGGGTGGTAACGCGGACTTTTGGATCCGTCCCTTAAAGGGACGGATCTTTTTATTTTAGCAAAAACGGCATCGATGCCGACCAAACGTATCAACCCCCCTGCAAGGAAGAGAAAGAGGTAAAGAACATGGCAAAGGTATTTTATGATCAAGATGTCAATTGGGAAGTACTGAAAAGAAAGAAAGTCGCCATCATCGGCTATGGCAGCCAAGGACACGCCCATGCCCTGAATCTCAAGGAAAGCGGTGTAGATGTTGTCGTAGGGCTTTATAAGGGCAGCCATTCCGCAGAAGCTGCCCGAAAAGCGGGTCTTTCCGTCAAGACGGTCAGTGAAGCGGTTGCTGAAGCGGACGTCACCATGGTCCTCATCCCTGATGAAAAACAGGCCGATGTCTATAAGGACGAAATCGGTCCGAACCTCAAAAAAGGCAGCGCCCTTGCCTTTGCCCATGGATTCAATATCCATTTCAAACAAATTGTGCCCCCTGCTGACGTAGATGTCTTCATGGTCGCCCCCAAGGGCCCAGGTCACCTTGTTCGCCGAACCTTTGTCGAAGGCGGTGGTGTCCCCGATGTCTTTGCCGTTGAACAGGACGCGACAGGAAAGTGTTTCGATCTTGCCCTGGCCTATGCCCGCGGTATTGGGGGAACCAGAGCCGGTGTCATCCAGACGACCTTCCAAGAAGAAACGGAAACGGACCTTTTTGGGGAACAGGCCGTTTTGTGCGGCGGTATCTGCCAGCTCATCACCAACGGCTTCGAAACTTTATGCGAAGCTGGCTATCAGCCGGAAATTGCCTATTTTGAAACGTTCCATGAGATGAAGCTGATTGTGGATCTCATGTATGAAGGCGGCATGGCCAAGATGAGAAAATCCATCAGTGATACGGCAGAATATGGTGACTATACAAGCGGTAAACGGGTTGTCCCGAAAGAAGCCACCAAAAAAGCCATGAAGGAAGTCCTTTCCGATATCCAAGATGGGACCTTCGCCAAGGACTGGCTCCTTGAAAATAAAGCTGGCGGCAGGGCCCACTTCCTGGCTCTGCGCAGACAGGCCGCCCAGCATCCTTTGGAGACAGTTGGTGCCAAACTGCGCGATATGATGCCTTGGCTCCACGACAACGACCAAAAAGACTGATAAGCCCCCAACGGGAGAGAAAAGGAGACCATCATGAAGATGATTGGTGCACGGGCCCTCATTGAGTGCCTCAAAAAAGAACAGGTTCAGGTGGTCTTCGGCTACCCCGGCGGTTCTGTCCTAACGCTCTATAACGAACTGGATCAATCGGACATTACCCATGTCCTTACCGGTCATGAACAGGGAGCTGTCCATGCGGCAGACGGCTACGCCCGGGCAACGGGACATACCGGAGTTGCCTTTGCCACCTCCGGACCAGGTGTCTGCAATATGGTAACAGGCATTGCTACAGCGGCCATGGATTCCATTCCCCTGGTTGTCATCAGCGGTCAGGTCGCCACCACCCTCATCGGCCGTGACTCCTTTCAGGAAGCGGATATTTCGGGTATTACGACCCCCATTACCAAACACAACTATCTTGTAAAAAACGTCAAGGAACTGCCCCGTGTCATCAAGGAAGCTTTTTACATTGCTTCCACGGGACGGCCCGGTCCGGTCCTTGTCGATATTGCCAAAGATGTCTTTGATGCCGAGCTTGACTTCTCCTACCCTGATTCGGTCCGCCTCCGCGGCTATAAGGGCAGCATCAAGGGCGACGAAAAAGACATCGATGAAGCCGTCGAAGCCCTCAAAGAAGCTAGGAAGCCCCTCATCCTCACGGGGGGCGGCCTGATTCTCAGTGAAACGGCGTCCTTGCTTCGTACGCTTGTAAAATCCCTTGGTGTTCCTGTCGTCACAACCCTCATGGGCAAAGGGGCCATCCCCGACAGTTGGGACCTCCAACTGGGTCTGGCCGGTATGCACGGATCCTATGCGTCCAACATGGGCATTACCGACTGTGACCTGCTCCTTAGCTTCGGGGCACGCTTTGATGACCGCGTCACTGGTGACGTGGAAAACTTTGCCCCCAACGCCAAGATTGTTCATTTCGATATCGATAAAGTCGAAATCAACAAGATTGTCCATGCCGATATCAGCGTCAATGGAGACTTGCGCTGGTCCCTTCCCCTTTTTATCAAAAAGATGAAAGCCCTTGACGAAAAGTCCCTCCAAGCCCAATATGGATCCTGGCGCGAGAAGGTACTTCTCAACAAAAGACAGCATCCCTTTGCCTCAGTGCCCCAAAAAGGCGTCATTACACCAGAAGCACTCTTTAACGCTGCCAAAACCTATACCGATGAGGATACAGTCATCGTAACCGATGTGGGGCAGCACCAGATGTGGGCCGCCCAGTTCTTTCCTCTTGCAGCCCCCCGCCGCTTCATTACTTCCGGCGGTTTGGGAACCATGGGGTATGGCCTTCCGGCAGCTCTGGGAGCCAAGGTAGGCTGCCCCAAATGCAAGGTTGTCCTCTTTACGGGAGATGGCAGCATTCTCATGAACTGCCAGGAATTTTCCACCCTTCATCGCTATGCGGTCGAAGTCAAAGTCATTGTTCTCCAAAACGGGGTCCTGGGTATGGTCAACCAGTGGCAGCGCCTCTTCTACGGCGGAAGACAGGCGGCATCCGTCATCAATGATTTTCCTGATATGGCAAAGGTCGCCCGCGCCATGGATGTACCAAGTTTTACAGCCGCTTCCCCTGACGACCTTAAACAGGGGCTGGACCAGCTTTTTGAAACACCGGGTCCCGCCCTGCTTAAGGTGATCATTCCGTCGGAACAAAAAGTCTACCCCATGGTTCCCGGCGGCAGGCGCCTTGACGAAATGATCCTTACCGATCCAGAATGGAAAGAAGGTGCTCCTCAATGAGACAGCATTTAGCCATCCTCTGCGACAATAAACCCGGTGTCTTGACCCATGTTGCCGGCCTCATCAGCCGCCGCGCCATCAACATTGAGTGCATCAATGCTGGCTATACGGAAGAGCCGGACGTGACACGCATCAACATCGTCGTCACCGTGGAAAATAAGGCCGAACTGGACCAGGCCATCAACCAGCTGGCAAAACTCATCGATGTCATCAAAGTCGTTAACCTTGATGAAGCCCCTTATGTGAGTTACGAGCTGGCCATGGTAAAGGTTAAGTGCCCCACGCCAACCATTCGCTGCGAACTTTCCAACCTGGCAGAACTCTTTCATGCCAAGATTGTTGACGTCCAGCCGGAATCCCTGGTCTTTCGCATTACAGGCCGAGAAGATCATGTGGAAGCCACCTTGATTATGCTCTGCCAATATGAGATCCTGGAAATTGCCCGTACCGGGCAGATTTCCCTTTCAAGAGGACTTGTTCCCTTAAAGAACTGTTAAGCGCAAAAAATAGCTGAGAAGAATTGTAAATCTCATTTCTTCTCAGCTATTTTTTAGTCCCTTATTTTCCCAACCGGCAGCAGAAATCTTTATACCCAATAAAGGTATTGCTCCTACCGTCATATAAAAAACAGTTCTATAATTTATTTTGGGGCGCTAACGTGACCGCCTGGGTGCGTGTCCTCTCAGCGCCTACTTTTTTTCAATAAAAAAAAGGCATATGCACTCAAATCCCTTACAATTAAAGTGATCAAACAATAAAGAAAGTGAGTTGAATACATATGCTTTCTCTAGATTATATTGAAAAATTAACAGGAATTAAAGAGGACTGGATTCAAAATTTAAAGGAAACGGTATCAGCCTTGGTTTTAGCGGTTCAGCTGCCGCCTCAAGAACACATCTGCCCTCATTGTAAGGCCACTACAAGACGCATAAAGGGCTGCTATACGCGCCTCATCAAACATTCCCCACTTCTCATCAAGAGTTGCATCTCCCGTATCGCCAGAGACGCTATATATGCAGCTGTGGTCACACAGTTAACGAGAAGAGCCCCTTTGCCTCTCCGTATTTCCAAACCTCTTCCTCGCTTCAACAAGTCATGCTCCAGGAGCTGCGTCAACACCTTTCTTTCCAAGAAGCGGCCAGACGATGCCATGTCAGCACCAGCCAGGTCATTCGCGTCTTTAATGAAGTCCATATTCCTCGTCCCAGTCACCTTCCCCGCGTGCTTTCCATCGATGAATGTAAAGGAAATGC
>NZ_QTNG01000002.1:259994-260245 GCF_003603525.1 Acidaminococcus sp. AM33-14BH
ATGGACATTCTTCCGGCACGAACCACACCGGCTCTGCTCCAGTATTTCTATCAATTCCCAATGAGTGAACGACGAAAAGTAGAATTTGTCACAATGGATATGTCTATGCAGTTCCGTTCAGTCATAAAAACAATCTTCCCCAAGGCGCGCATCGTGGAAGATCGTTTTCACATGATTGGCTTAGTCCAAGCTCTTAAGATCAGACATAAGAAAAACACCCCACTGCCTAAAGCAAGTGAGGTGTCAATCCA
>NZ_QTNG01000020.1:0-11700 GCF_003603525.1 Acidaminococcus sp. AM33-14BH
GTTCCTAAAAGGCGATTTAGTTGTGGGGCACCCCAACATTTGACAAAGAACCCAAAAAACTGCGGCGCCTTTGGCACCGCAGTTTTCCTTATCTTCTTACTTCCCCGTCCGGCCGCGTTGAGTCAGGGGTGTACCTTCTTTGCACATGGGACACTCTTCCGGTTTATAGGTTTCTACATCAAGACGCAGGAGCGGTTCCGTGCGGACACCAAAGTCCACTTTGCCGCCGCTGCGGTCTACGAGGAGGCCGACACCAACGGGAACGCCGCCTTCGCCCTTGACGACATCGAGCACTTCCCGGACACTGCCGCCCGTCGTTACAATATCTTCCACCACAAGGACACGGGTTCCCGGTTTGATGGCAAAGCCCCGCTTGAAGGTCATCTTGCCATTGACTCGTTCCGTAAAGAAGAATCTCGTTCCAAGGTTCTTTGCCACTTCATAGGCCAGGAGAATGCCGCCCGTCATCGGACCGACAACAAGTTCCACATTGTCGTTGATGAACCGGCTGGCAATTTCCTTGCAGAGCTGTTCCGTATATTCCGGGCGCTGCAGGACATTGAATTTTTCCACATAGATGGGACTATGAAGTCCGCTCGTGAGGAGAAAATGGCCATGCATGACAGCATTGGTTTCTTCGAGCATACTCAGGACACTTTTGTTATTCATGAAGGGCACCTTCCATTTCTTTCAAGATCCGATTGACCGCGTCAATCTTGTTTTCCGCTTTCGTAATGGGCCGACCGACTACAAGATGGGTTGACCCATTTTTCATGGCCATACTTGGCGTCGCAATGCGGCTCTGGTCATTGGCTGCCGCCCAAGTCGGACGGATACCGGGCGTCACGATGAGAAAATCGCTGCCACAGGCCTTGCGGATGCCTTTAGCTTCCCGCGGGGAAGCAACGACCCCACTAAGGCCGCTTTCCTTAGCAAGCGCCGCCAGGGCAAGGACTTCCTCACCAATGGGCTTTGCATAACCAAGAGGCGCCCACTGCGCTTCATCCATACTCGTAAGGATTGTCACAGCAATGAGTTTTGGTGCCGCGACGCCGAGTTTTTCCGCTGCTTCCCGGATGGCGTTCATGCCTTCTGCCATCATTTTGGGTCCACCAACGGCGTGGACATTCATGATATCCACCCCAAGACGCGTCAACACAGCAAGACTGTGCGCCACTGTATTGGGAATATCCTGGAGCTTGAGGTCAAGGAAGACCTTCTTGCCCTGTTCCTTCAGGTAGGAAACAATAGCCGGGCCTTCACTGTAAAAAAGCTCCATCCCTACTTTATAAAATGTAACCGCATCCCCCAGTTCCTCAACAAGGTCCTTGGCCTCTTTCCCCGTAGGAAAATCAAGGGCTACAATCAGACGGTCTTTTACCTTCGTCATTTCCTTCTTCTCCTTACTGATTGGGCAGGGCCTTGCCAACAAGGTCCCGAATATTTTCGAGGTTATGGTCGATAAGATAGGCCGCGATTCCCTGCGAAATGGTTTCTGCAAGCCGTGGATTGTCAAAATTAGCAGTCCCTACGGCAATGGCAGACGCTCCGGCAAGGAAAAATTCAATGGCATCAGCGGCACAGGTAATCCCGCCCATCCCAATGAGGGGCACCTTAACAGCCTGAGCAACTTGATAGACCATGCGCACAGCAACCGGACGGACCGCTGGACCGGAAAGGCCGCCCATGATATTGCCCAGGACCGGCTTTTGGGTCTGGATATCAATCTTCATACCCACCAGCGTATTGATCAAGGAAATCATATCGGTCCCTGCCGCTTCCACGGCTCTGGCAATTTCCGTGATATCCGTCACATTCGGTGAAAGTTTTGTAATGATGGGCTTATGGGTTCGCTTCTTGGCTGCTTCCACGACTTGCGCGGCAGCACTGCAGCTCGTGCCAAAAGCAAGGCCCCCTTGGGCAACATTGGGGCAGGAAATATTGAGTTCCAGCGCATCAACGCCATCCACGTCAAGCATGGCAGCAAGTTCGCCATATTCGGCAGCGCTGTCCCCATCAATGTTCACGATGACCTTTGTGTCATATGCCTTCAGCTGAGGCAGGGTCTCTTTTAGGAAAACGTCCACACCGGGATTTTCAAGACCTACACAGTTAAGGATACCCGAAGGGGTCTCAACAATGCGCTGTCCCTTGTTGCCGGCCCGGGGATGAAGGGTCGTGCCCTTTACCGTAATGGCGCCCACATTGTTTAGGTCAAGAAAATCCGTAAATTCAAGGCCAAACCCAAAGGTCCCCGACGCTGTGGTGATAGGGGTCTTAAGATGAAGGTCACAAAGCTCAGTTTCAAGAAGGGTCCTATTGTTTACCATTCCGACACCTCCCGTGACCAAAAGACAGGGCCATCCTTACAGACCTTGACCCGTTTACCGATACCGCTGCATGTGCAGGAAAGGCACGCGCCAAGGCCGCAGCCCATGTACTTTTCAAGGGAAATCTGACAGGGAATGCCCCGCGGTTCCACGACTTTCGTCACAGCCCGCATCATCGGCGAAGGTCCGCAGACATAGACACAGTCATATCCGCCTTCATCAAGAAGCTGCCCCAAGGGCGCCGTGATAAGGCCCTTCGTCCCCCGGGAACCATCTTCCGTGGTCTCAAATTGGTGAACCGTCTTATCCCGAAACAGGTCCGTCCAAAAAAGCTCCTCTGCCGTGCGGGCGCCAATGAGGACATCCACGTCCGCTTGGGGATAGTCTTCCGCAAGGAAACGAAGGGGCGCAAGACCAACACCGCCGCCAACAAGAAGAACCTTATGGTGGCTCCGGTCAAAACCGCGTCCCAAAGGACCCATGACACTGATAGAATCCCCTTTTCTCAGCTGGTCAAGCAGCTGCGTCGCCTCCCCCACAATCCGGTAGATGAGAAGGAAGGTACCTTTGTCACGATTGACGCCGGATACCCCAAAAGGACGGCGCAAAAGAGGCACACTCAAATCGTTGCTCTTTACAGTCACAAACTGACCGGGTTCAGCCGAGGCCGCTACCTGCGGTGACCAAATTTCCATGATTCGGATGTCGTGGGACAGGCTGCGCTGCCCCACCACTCTTCCATCTTCCAAGAATTTCGTCATGGCTTACTCCGTTTTAAGGTCCTGCAGGGCAACGACACTGACAATGCGGCGGCGGCGCATAGCCCCCAGGGCATGCTGGAGGGCGCGGGCCGTATCAAGGCTCGTCAGGCAAGGAATGGCGTGTTCCACCGTACTGCGGCGGATCCGGAACCCGTCACTGCGCGTGCTTTCCCCATGGTTCATGGTATTGATGACCATGCAGATCTTGCCTTCCTTGATATCATCCAGAAGGTTCGGACTGTCCTCGCCAATCTTGGCTGCCGTTTCCACGGTCATGCCCTTGCTGCGGAGGAAGTTTGCCGTGCCTTCCGTTGCCGCAATCGTATAGCCCAAATCTTCAAAGCCTTCGGCAATTTCCGTCACTTCGTCTTTATCCTTATCAGCGACCGTAATGAGGATAGTTCCCTTATCCGGCACATTGGTCCCAGCAGCAACGCAGGCCTTATAAAGGGCGCGTGGGAACTGGTTATCAATGCACATGACTTCGCCCGTGGACTTCATTTCCGGTCCCAAGGTGATATCCACATCGGTCATCTTGTTGAAGGAAAAGACCGGTGCCTTGACAGCGTAATAATCCGGGAAGAGTTTCAGGCCCGATTCAAAGCCCTGTTCCTTGAGGCTCTTACCTACCGCACACTTGGTAGCAACATCCACCATGGAAATCCCCGTGACCTTCGACAGGAACGGGACGGTCCGGCTGGAGCGCGGGTTCACTTCGATGATATAGAGCTTTTCATCGCGGACGATGTACTGGATATTGAGCAGACCTTTGACGTGGAGCGTCAGGGCCAGCTTATTGGTGTATTCAATGATTGCTTCGATGATGTGTTCGCTCAGCGTGCGCGGCGGGTAAACGGCGATGGAGTCACCAGAGTGTACACCAGCCCGTTCAATGTGTTCCATGATGCCCGGGATGACGACATCGACGCCGTCACTGATGGCATCGACTTCGACTTCCGTCCCCATGAGGTAATGATCAACAAGGACAGGATGTTCCTTCGAGGCCTTGACGGCATTTGCCATATAGTAGCGCAGCTGATCATCGTTATAGACGATTTCCATCGCACGGCCGCCAAGAACGTAGCTCGGACGGACCATGACAGGATAGCCGTCATCGTGGGCGGCTTTCACAGCGCCTTCCACATCAAAGACGGTGTGTCCTTTCGGACGGGGAATGCCTACTTCCGTCAGGACTTCATCAAAGCGTTCACGGTCTTCGGCGCGGTCAATATCATCGACGCTCGTACCAAGGATCTTCACGCCGCAGCTATGAAGGGGCCCGGCAAGGTTGATGGCCGTCTGGCCGCCAAACTGGACAATGACGCCTTCAGGCTGTTCCCGGTCGATGACATTCAGCACGTCTTCCAAGGTCAGCGGTTCAAAATACAGACGGTCTGCCGTATCAAAGTCCGTGGAAACCGTTTCCGGGTTGTTGTTGATGATGATTGTTTCGTATCCTTCTTCTTTGAGGGCCCAGACAGAGTGTACCGAGCAGTAGTCGAATTCAACGCCCTGACCGATGCGGATTGGACCGGACCCGAGAACGACAACTTTCTTCTTATTGCTGGGCCGCACTTCGTCTTCGACACCGTAGGTCGAATAGTAGTACGGCGTTTCCGCGTCAAATTCGGCTGCGCATGTATCCACCATCTTGTAGACTGGTACAATTCCCATTTCCTTGCGCAGGGCGCGGATTTCAAGAGCCGACTTACCTGTAAGAAGGCCAATTTCCTCATCGCAGAAACCGCGTTTCTTGGCTTCCTTCATGAGCTCTTTCGTAAGCGGACCTTCCTTGATGGCCTTTTCGATTTCTACGATATGACGGATCTTCCGCAGGAAGAATTCATCAATCTTAGTAATTTCGTGAGCCTCGTCGACGGTCATGCCACGGCGGAAAGCTTCAGCGATGGCAAAGAAGCGTTCATCATTGACAAGATGAACCTTGGCAAAAACTTCTTCGTCACTGAGGGCATGGAATTCCGGCATATCGAGGTGAATCAGGCCGATTTCAAGGGAGCGAATGGCTTTGAGGAGCCCTGCTTCGATGTTGCGTTCAATGGCCATGACTTCGCCCGTTGCCTTCATCTGCGTGCCCAGGGTGTGGTCTGCCTTGACAAATTTGTCAAAAGGCCAGCGAGGAATCTTCAGTACGCAGTAGTCCAAGGTCGGTTCAAAGCAAGCCGTGGTCTTTTTCGTAACGGCATTTTCGATTTCATCAAGGGTATAGCCGGCAGCAATCTTTGATGCCACCTTGGCAATGGGATATCCCGTTGCTTTGGAAGCAAGAGCGGACGAACGGCTGACGCGGGGATTGACTTCAATGACGATATATTCCTCGCTGTCAGGGTTCAGGGCATACTGCACGTTGCAGCCGCCTTCAACGCCGAGTTCGCGGACAATATCAATAGCGGCCGTACGCAGCATCTGGACTTCACGGTCCGTCAGGGTCTGGCACGGCGCCACGACGATGGAGTCGCCCGTATGGACGCCCACAGGATCAAGGTTTTCCATATTGCAGACCGTAATGCAGTTGTCGGCATGGTCGCGGATGACTTCAAATTCAATTTCCTTCCAGCCGGCAACGGAGCGTTCAATGAGGACCTGACCAATGAGGCTGTACTGGAGCCCCTTCGTGCAGATATCGTCGAGTTCAGCATCGTTGTGGGCAATGCCGCCGCCCGTACCGCCCAAGGTATAGGCCGGACGCACGATGAGCGGATAGCCGATGCGGTCGGCAAATTCCTTGGCCGCGGCAACGCTTTCCACGATCGTGCTCTGAGGAATGGGCTGATGGAGTTTTTCCATCGTTTCTTTGAAGAGTTCGCGGTCCTCAGCCTTCATGATGCTCGGGATCTGGGTCCCAATGAGCTTCACATTGTATTTTTTGAGGATGCCCGTCTTATCAAGTTCGATGGCAAGGTTAAGGCCAATCTGGCCGCCTAAGGTAGCAAGCAAGGAATCCGGCCGTTCCTTTTGGATGACGCTTTCAAGAAATTCCACATTGAGCGGTTCGACATAGACGCGGTCAGCAATATGCACATCGGTCATGATGGTCGCCGGGTTGGAGTTTACAAGGACAACTTCCAGTCCTTCTTCTTTAAGGGCCCGGCAGGCCTGGGTTCCTGCATAGTCAAATTCGGCAGCCTGACCAATGATGATTGGACCGGAGCCAATGACCATGACTTTATTGACATCGTTTCTTTTTGGCATAATCAGTGTCCCCCCATCATGGTAATAAAGCGGTCAAAGAGATATCCGTTTCCGCTCGGTCCCGGGGAAGCTTCCGGATGGAACTGGACCGTAAAGGTCGGATGATCAAGATACTGGATTCCTTCAATGGTGCCATCGTTGAGGGAACGGTTGATGACCTTCACATGAAGCCCCTTCAGGGAATCTTCGTCAACCATAAAGCCGTGGTTCTGGGACGTAATCATGATGCAGTTATCCACATAGTCCCGCACCGGCTGGTTGATGCCGCGGTGGCCAAAGAGCATTTTCTTTGTCTTGGCCCCGCACGCAAGGGCCATGACCTGATGCCCCATGCAAATTCCAAAGATAGGTTTCTTGCCAATCATCTTCTTGATGTTGTCGATTTCAACCGTAAGGTCCGCCGGGTCGCCGGGGCCATTTGAAAGGAAGATCCCATCAGGATCGATGGCAAGGACTTCTTCAGCCGGTGTTTCCGCCGGAAAGACCGTCAGGCGGCAGCCCTTTTCCACAAGGCTCTTGAGGATATTGCGCTTAATACCATAGTCCATGACAGCAACGCTGAATTTGCTCTTTTCCTTGTCCCCCATGTGGTAGACTTTCTTTGTCGTCACCTGAGCCACCTGATCATGCCGTTCCGGTGTGGCAAGGAGCTTTTGGACGTCTTCATCAGGCATATCATAAGGAACGATGACGCCTTGAAGCGTACCGTAAGCCCGGATACGGCGCGTAATGGCCCGCGTGTCCACATCAGCAAGGACCGGAATATGGTTCTTTTCAAGGAAGGAAAGGACCGTTCCTTCGTCGCGCCAAGAACTCGGTTCATCGCAGAGTTCATCAACGATAAGCCCTTCGTAGCAGCAGCCATCCCCCTGATCAAAAATGGGATTGCAGCCGTAGTTACCGATGAGCGGATAGGTAAAGACTACAATCTGTCCGCAGAAAGAAGGGTCCGTCAGGGTTTCCTGATAGCCGCTCATGCCTGTTGTGAAGACGACTTCACCAACAGCCGGATGGTCCCCATAAAGGGTTCCTTCATAGACACCACCATCTTTTAGTACCAACTTACCTTTTACTTTTTGCATACGACACCGTCTTTCATCACAAATACACCATCGACCATGGTGGCGGCAGCCTGCCCTTTGCAGTGTTTTCCATTAAAAGGCGTGACCTTGCCGCGGGTATAGAACTTGCTGCTGTCGACGACCCAATCCTTATCAAGATCCAGGATGGTGATATTGGCGGAACTGCCTTCGCGGAGGGTGCCCCCGTCAAGGTGGAAAAGTTCAGCCGGTCGGCAGCTCATTTTATCGACAATCTCATTGATGGTAAATAGACCCGTATGATAGAGTTCCGTCAGAATGACCCCGACACTCGTTTCAAGACCGCAGAATCCGTTCGGGGCATTGCGGAATTCCACATCCTTTTCTTCCGGTGCATGCGGTGCGTGATCCGTTACGATGGCATCAATGGTCCCATCCTTGAGGGCGTCCCGCAGGGCTTCCACATGGTCCCGGCTGCGAAGGGGCGGCGAAACGCGGGTTGCCGTACTAAAGGAAGCACAGGCTTCATCAGTGAGCGTCAAATGATGAACCGTCACTTCGCACGTAATGGGCACACCTCTTTTCTTTGCTTGGCGAACGATATCCACCGCCCCTTTACTTGCAATATGAGCGATGTGGACATGGGTTCCTGTATACTCGGCAATGATGGCATCGCGGGCAACTGCCATATCTTCTGCAATGGAAGGAATGCCCGGCACACCCAGCCTTGCCGATACGGCGCCTTCGTGCATATAGCCCGAATGATTCATGTGTTCCTCAATGGCATGGACAATGAGCGCCTTATCAAAGGAATTCACATAACGGGCCGCCTTGAGCATCATCAGGGGATCCTCTACAAAGTGCCCATCATCGGAAAACGCCATTGCGCCCCGCATGGCCATATCTCCCATTTCAGAAAGTTCCTTGCCCTTTTCGCCCTTCGTAATAGCCCCAATGACTTCCACATGGGCATAGCCTTCTTCTGCCGCTCGCTTTTTGATCCCGCTCACGACAATCGAGGTATCGATGACAGGGTTCGTGTTCGGCATGCAGGCAATGCGCGTAATGCCGCCGTGAGCCGCTGCCATCGTCCCGGAAACGATATCTTCCTTTGCTTCAAGTCCCGGTTCGCGAAGATGGGTATGCAGGTCGATGAAGCCCGGAGCAACCACCTTTCCTGAAGCATCATACGTTTCGTCAGCGGCTTCTTCGATGGAATCAGCCACACGTTTAATGATCCCGTCCTCCACGAGGATATCCTTCACAGCATCCAGATGCTGGCTGGGATCGACAAGGTGTCCCTTTTTAATCAGCGTTTTCAACTTGTTTCCCCCCTGTCAGTGTCAAGAATAAGAGCGCCATCCGAACCGCCACCCCATTGGTAACCTGTTCACGGATCACAGCCTGGTCGCTGTAGCCCACTTCATAGGAAATTTCAAGACCGCGGTTCATGGGACCGGGATGCATGATCATCACATCCGGTTTGGCCAGTTTCATGCGTTCCTCGTTGACCCCAAAGATACGGGCATATTCGCGAGGTGTCGGGAAAAGACCGCTCTGCTGCCGTTCAAGCTGGATACGAAGGATGTCGACAACATCCGCGCCTTCAATGGCCTCTTCCACTCGTTTATGGACCGTGACGCCCAGTTTTTCCATTTCGTAAGGCATGAGCGTGACCGGCCCCGCCACATGGACATCGGCACCAAGCTTCGTCCAAGCAGCAATATTGCTGCGTGCCACACGGCTGTAGAGGATATCTCCGATGATGGCCATCTTGAGGCCCTTGAAGGATTTCTTCTTTTCAAGGATTGTGAACATATCCAGGAGACCCTGGGTGGGGTGGGCATGACAGCCATCTCCGGCATTGATGACAACCGGTTTTACGATATCGGCAATGTACTTGGCCGCACCTTCGATGGGGTGCCGCATAACAATGGCATCGCAGGCCATGGACTGCATGGTGAGCACCGTATCCTTGAGGCACTCCCCTTTCTTGACACTCGAAGTGCCCGTACTGATATTGATGACATCGGCCCCCAAATATTTACCGGCAAGTTCAAACGAAGAACGCGTGCGCGTGCTGTTTTCATAAAACAGGTTAACAATGGATTTTCCCCTGAGGGAAGGCACCTTCTTGATATCCCGTTTCAGGATTTTCTTCATTTCTGCTGCTGTCTTCATGATGAGGTCGTATTCCTCGACCGAAAGGGATGACAGATCCAAGATATCCCTTCCGGACAGGCTGACCGCTGCCTTTGCCATGTGATAGCCTCCTTACTTGTCATGGTCAATCTGGGAAACAATTCATTGCAACAAAAATAAGCCCCCTTGTCCCCATAAGACAAGAAGGCTTCTCTTTAAAGGCACGCACCCTAAAGTACGCCGCCCACTGCAGCTCATTTCTTCTGTAGCAAAAGTCCCTTTCTTAGTCTCACAGGACTAGATTAAAAGGCCTATATTCATTTTTAGTCATTGTAGCACGGGGAGGGGAAAATGTAAAGGGCGGTGAGAAAAAGGCCGCCTTTTGCGGCCTTTTTCTATATGGCAGTCAAGCTGTCCCGAGCCTACGGCTCTAGTAGCTATCACTCCTCAAGGGGCTGGCTGTCAAGCAAAAGACCGAAGGGGTCAGGCTGTGGTGCTTTGGCGCTTTGATTTTGTGATGCTAAATATCGTACCGCTCCGCCCCAAACCGCCCTGCGGGAGGGGGCGGAACTTCATTCACCCTCAAACATATTTCTCGGACTTGCGCTCCGCTTCAAAAGCGTCCTTCGAAACTCCGGGCGAATATGCCTCACTGCCGTTCGTAAGGAAACGTCGCTGCCGCTCCTCATCCACCACCAAAACCGGGAAATTCCAATGATGATAAACTTTTTGAAATTTACCGGTTTCGGTCCCCCGCCCTGGTGGGGCGGATCGACTCTACGAGTCGAGCTCAGAGGCAAAACACGAAGGCAGGCAGTGGTGAGAATAAGGAATGCGCTGCTGAATTTCATCATAGCAATAATCCCACAGATTGAATTTTGAGCTAGGCCCGATTGAGAAATACGCAAACAACAGCTCATTTACCAAGAGCATACAGTACCTCCCACGCTCAATAAGCCTTGAACCGAACTTGTATCTACGTTCGGATCAAGGCTCGCGTCACGGTCTTTTGCCCTGGAGACGGCGAATGCCGTTCCGCCTTACCAAGGCGGGGGGACCAAAAGCCACTTGATTCTGCAAAGCAGAAGGCAAGTCCTTTTGGTGGTGGATGAGGAGGGCGTTTTATGCCCGACGTCTCCACACGAGCGGTAGCGAGGAACATTTTTCGATGGGCCAAAACCGTTAATCGCAAGACACCGTCGAAGCGATTCGGCTTACGGATCGTGTTATCGAAAAATTAATTCGGCGCCCACGACCGAAGGGAGACGGTTTGGCGCCGGTCTCACAGTCTTTTTCCTTACGGTCTTTTCAAATCCCGATTATCCTTCATTTTATCCCTTTTATCTCTCAAAAACGGACATTCATCCTACTATATAGATTTCATCGGACTTTTCGGGCATAATGACCCATATAACAGGATTTATCCTACTGCATTAAAAGGAGATGCCCTATGAAAACGTACTACCAAAATCACAAGGATAAAGAGAACCTCGCCTATGCCCGTGAAATGCGCCGCCATATGACCCCGGAGGAATCCAAGCTTTGGTTTGGTTTCCTAAAACGATACCCGATACGCTTTGTAAGACAAAAGCGTATCGCAGGATATATAGCGGATTTCTACTGTGCCAAAGGAAAACTCATCATCGAAGTCGATGGAATCCATCACTATACCCCCAAACAAAGAGAATACGATGAAAAGCGTTCCAAAGTATTAATGGATTGGGGTTATGCCGTCTTTCGCATTGATAATGACTGGATTAAGAACAATTTCTATGAAGTCTGCAAATATATTGATGAGATGGTGATGGAAAGAACCGGAATTGATATTCGGAAACTATAAGGCAAACGACCGTGCCGCTCCGCCCCAAACCGCCCTCCGGGTGGGGGCGGAACTTCATTCGCCCAGGGACATATTTCTCGGACTTGCGCTCCGCTTCAAAAGCGTCCTTCGAAACTCCGGGCGAATATGCCTCACTGCCGTTCGTAAGGAAACGTCGCTACGCTCCTCATCCACCACCGAAAGGGCACGCTTGCCTCATTTCAATGAGGCAACATGCGGCTTTCGGTCCCCCGCCCTGGTGGGGCGGATCGACTCTACGAGTCGAGCTCAGAGGCAAAACACGAAGGCAGGCAGTGGTGAGAATAAGGAATGCGCTGCTGAATTTCATCATAGCAATAATCCCACAGATTGAATTTTGAGCTAGGCCCGATTGAGAA
>NZ_QTNG01000021.1:0-9859 GCF_003603525.1 Acidaminococcus sp. AM33-14BH
AGGACACGCATCTGGACGGTCACTTTAGCGCCCCAAAATAAATTATAGAACCTTTTTTTCTCCTCGAACTGTCAGAAAGGACACGAGAACCCTGTATCACATTTTACACTGATAGCGGGCGTCTGGAGGCAGAAGGGTAAAAACAAAAAAATGACTTGCCATGACTTCATTAACGTGTTAATGTATTAGCGTACTAAATTTACGCAGTCTTTTTCTTTTATATTTTTCGTAGTTTTGAAAGGAGTCTCGATTATGCAGGCAGGTCTCAACAAAAGGGAACTTCATCGACTGGCACACGCTTTTACACTTTTGAAGAATGACCGGATGTGTCTCGATTTTTTGGAGGATATCTGCACGCCTAATGAATTGAAGGCCTTGAGTCAGCGCCTGGAAGTGGCGGTGCGTCTTCATCGCGGCGAAAACTATGCCAAAATCGTCAACGATACGGGCGCCAGCAGTACGACGGTTTCCCGTGTCAACCGCTGTTTAAATTATGGAGCCGGGGGATATCGAAAAGTGATTCCCATGCTCCTTGAAGAAGGAGAATAGATTAGCATGACCACTGGCTTTTTGCAGATTCCCTATGGAACGAAAGATATCCTGCCTGGCGAGGCCCGAGTGAAGCGTGAAATGGAAGACCGCCTCGCCCGGAATTTTCTTTCCTGGGGGTATGATGAGGCGATGACGCCGACTTTTGAATACGCTGATACCTTTGCCCTGAGTGGGGCCGATCTTCCCGATGAAAGCATGAAATTTCTGGGGCGGGACAATCGGACTTTTATGCTCCGCAGTGAAATGACGACGCCGCTGGCGCGGATGGTCGTTACAAGGATGCGGCAGGACGAAGGCATCAAGCGTCTTTTTTATATTGCCAATGTTTTCCGTCACGAAGAGACACAAGCCGGGCGGCAATGCGAGTTCCGTCAGGCTGGGGTTGAATTTTTTGGCGAAAAAGGACCCGAAGCGGACGCGGAGGTCTTGGCCCTTGCCGTGGAAAGCCTTAAGGCAGCGGGACTTGCGCATTTTACCATCAGTATAGGGCACAGCGGTTTTTTGGCAGGCTTGATTGAAGACGCGGAACTTTCTGATGCCCAAGTGGAACGCCTCAAAAAGATGATCCTGACCCATAATGCAGTGGCCCTTGAAAAGGCCGCTTCCGTCATTTCCTACGAACCTGTCCGGGAGCTGGTCAAAGGACTCCTTTACCAACAGGGCGGTCCGGACATGCTCCAAGCCTTGAAAACAAAGGTCACTCATCCCAGAAGCCTTGAAGCTCTGGATAATCTGCTTGCCATTTATCATCTGTGTGAAGCCTACGGTGTTACAGATAAGATTGTCTTTGATCTAAGTCTTATCCGCAACTTTGACTATTATACAGGCATGGTCTTTGAAGCGTACGGTCCCCAGATCGGCTTCAATATCTGCGGCGGCGGACGCTACGATTCGATGATGGAAAGATTTGGCAAAGCCATGCCGGCAACCGGTTTTGCCCTTGGTGTAGACCGCATCATCCTCGCCCTGCGCCGCGAAGGCGCCCTGCAGGGGAAGGAAGCTTGGGACGATTATGTCGCTTTTAGTGCCAAGGGAGAAACCAAGGCCATTATAAAGGCCATGACCCTGCGCTGCAAGGGACGGAAAGTCAAGGTGGCAACCCGTCCTATGGATAAAGGCGAAGCGGCGGCATGCTGTAAGCAGCAGAAAGCCTTGAATCTCGTCTACGTCAAATAAGAAAGAAGGACCTTTTTATGGAATACCTAACCATTGCCCTTCCTAAGGGAAAACTCTTTGATCGGTCCGTCAAGGTCCTTGCCAAAGTCGGTTGCGATGCTGACAACGTCGTCGAGGATTCACGGAAACTTGTCATTACCAATGAAAAAACAAAAGTCCGCTTCATCATTGTCAAGACCATGGACCTTCCGGTCTATGTCGAATATGGTGCAGCTGACATCGGCATCATCGGAAAGGATGTCCTCAAGGAAGAAGAACGGGACGTCTATGAACTGCTTGATATGGGCTACGGCAAATGCCATCTCATGATGGCCGTGCCGGAAGAAAAGGTTCTGCCCCGTATGATGGATTATACCCATATGCGAGTCGCGACAAAATACCCTCACAGTGCTGTCGAGTTCTTTGACCGGCAGGGGATGCAGATGGAGATTATCAAGCTCAATGGTTCCATTGAACTGGCCCCGATTGTGGGTCTTAGTGAACTCATTGTCGATATTGTGGAAACGGGGACAACCATCCGGGAAAATCACCTCAAGGAAGTCGCCACGGTTTATGAAAGTTCGGCGCGTCTCATTGCCAATAAGGTCAGTTTCAAACTTCAGCACGAACGCATCAAGAAACTCGTTGAAGATTTGAAGGCCGTGCTGAAGGAGGAAGAAGCATGAAGATATTTGATGAAAGAAAGAGCAGTGCAGAAGAAATCAGTAGGCTCCTGAAAAAGAAAGCTTTTGATGAAGTGGAACTGTCCCCCCGCGTGGCGGCTGGGACGGAAAAGATGTTTGGTCAAAAGCTGACGGCCGCCCAGGTCGTGGACCGCATTGTCGGTGAGATTCGCAAGGGTGGGGACGAGCGCCTCTTTTACTATACAAAGCTCCTTGACGGCGGCGACTTTACTAAAGACACCATCGCTGTGACGGAAAAAGAGTTTGAAGAAGCAGAAAAGGCTGTCGATACAAAGACCATGGAAGCAATCAGCCGGGCTATCAGCAATGTACGAAAGTTTCATGAGGAACAGCTTCCCAAGACGTGGCTGACGCCCCGCGCCTATGGATCCTTCCTGGGCCAAAAGATGACTCCTGTTGATTCGGTAGGCATCTATGTGCCGGGCGGTACGGCGGCGTACCCGTCCAGCGTCATTATGAATGCCGTGCCTGCCATGGTGGCCGGTGTGCCCCGCATCGTGATGGCAGCGCCTGCCAGCCGTGACGGCCGGATGAATCCCTATGTCCTTGCTACGGCCCGGAAAATCGGAATCACGGAAATCTATAAGATGGGCGGCGCACAGGCCGTGGCTGCCCTTGCTTTTGGGACAGAGACCATTCCCAAGGTCGAAAAAATAACGGGCCCGGGAAATATCTTTGTAACCCTTGCCAAAAAGGCTGTTTATGGTCACGTCGATATCGATATGCTGGCAGGGCCCAGTGAAATCCTGATTGTCGCGGATCAAACCGGCAATCCGAAGTATCTGGCGGCCGATCTGTTGAGCCAGGCCGAGCATGATCCCTTGGCCTGTGCCATCCTCATCACTTGCGATGAGCCCCTTGCTAGGGCCGTAGCAAGGGAAGTGGATGAGCAGCTTGAAGCCCTGCCGCGCAAGGAAATCGCGGAAACGAGCCTTGCCCAGACGGGCAAGATCATCCTGGCTAAGGACATGGATACAGTCGTTCAGATGGCAAATCTTTCGGCACCGGAACACATGGAAATCATGACAGAGAACGCTTTCTCCCTTGTGCCTCGTATCCGCAATGCCGGCGCCATCTTCCTTGGAGCCTATTCACCGGAACCGCTGGGAGACTACTATGCCGGTCCTAATCACATCCTGCCGACAGGCGGGACGGCACGATTTTATTCTGTTCTCAATGTGGAAACGTTCATGAAGAAAACGAGCCTCATTTCCTATACGCGGGAGGCCCTCAAAGAGGCTGCCGATGATATCATTGCCATGGCAGAAGCAGAGGGCCTCAAAGCCCATGCCAATGCCATCCGCGTCCGCAAAGGGGAACTATAAGAAGGGAGGCAGCCGATGAGCCAAATTAGGGGCCGTGAGTGCCTGAGCCGCATCGAGGATTATGTTGTGGAAACGGTCCCCGATGCCGATATTATCGTAAATGCCAACGAAACCAATGAACCGATGGGAAAGAAAATGGAGAAAAAGCTGGTGAACGCTGTCCTTAAGGAAGCGTTGAACCGCTACCCCTCCATGCACGGGGAAGACCTGTGTGCTTTTCTTGGAAAGAAATATGGTCTTGATCCTTACCTGTTCTGCCTGGGAAATGGTTCCAGTGAACTGTTGGAAAAAGTCTGTTTTGCCTTTGGCGGCAAGGGCCGTAAGATTGCCTATCCCGCTCCGTCCTTTTCCATGTACGAAACGTATATCACCCTATCTGACAGCACGCCCGTACCGTATCGTTTGGATGAGGAGTTTAAGGTAGATGCCGATGCGGTCATCAAGTTTTGCAAAAAGGAAAAACCTGACGTTCTCATCGTCAATAACCCCAATAATCCGACGGGAACCTATAATGCGCGGCAAATGATGGAAAAAATCATCCGCAGCGTCGATGCCCTTGTCGTCATGGATGAAGCCTACATTGAATTTTCCAATGGGGGAGCGGATGCTGAAGAAAATTCGACCCTCCCCCTTGTGGCTGATACCGATCATCTCCTCGTCCTGCGTACCCTGTCCAAGGCCTATGGCCTGGCAGGCCTGCGCATCGGCTTTGGCGCCGGGAGCAGGGCCGTTATGAAAATCCTTCACAAGGTACTCCTGCCCTATCACGTCAATCGGCTGACCCTTGCCATCGCCCTTGCGTTCCTAAAGTCCAAAAACTACCTCAAAAAGCGGGTGGCCGCTGTCGTCAAGGCCCGTGAGGCCCTTGCATCAGACCTTGGGACCTTGGGCTTTACGGTCCTGCCGTCAGGGACGAACTTCCTTCTTGTCATGCCCAAGGAAGAGACCCTCACTGTCCTTTTTGCAAAAAGCAAAAGCCGGGCCAAAGGTAGGGAGAACATGGCAAAAGCCGCCGGAAAGACCCTTTTTGAGGGGCTCCTCGCCCGGAAGATCTTGGTTCGAAATTATTCCCAGCATCCACTGCTGCCTGGGGCCCTGCGGATTTCGACGGGGAGCTTGGAAGAAAATGCCCGCATCATTGAAGCGGTAAAGGAAATTCTGGAGGGATGATCATGAGAGACAGTACTGTCCATCGCCGGACGAAGGAAACTGACGTGACAGTGACCTTGGAACTTGACGGCACGGGGGAAGCTGATATCGATACAGGTGTGGGTTTCTTGAACCATATGCTGACCCTTTTTGCCGTTCACGGTCATTTTGACCTGACCGTACGGGCGACCGGGGACCTTGATGTAGACTGTCACCATACGGTGGAAGATGTGGCCCTGACGTTGGGCGAGGCCCTGCGCAAAGCCTTGGGTGACAAGGTGGGAATCCATCGCTACGGAAGCATGCTCCTTCCCATGGATGAGGCCCTAGCCGAAGTGATCCTTGATATCAGCGGACGCTCCTATCTTGTGTGGCATGCCGATATACCCCGTGTCAGCCTTGGTCTTTTTGATACGGAAATGGGGGAAGATTTTTTTCGCGCCCTTTCTGTCCAAAGCGGGATGACCCTGCATATCAATGTCCCTTACGGCCGCAATACCCATCATATGCTTGAAGCCATCTTCAAAGGTTTTGGCCGTGCCCTTTCCGAAGCTGTTGCCATCGATCCGCGGGTCCATGGCATCATGAGCAGCAAGGGCGCCCTGTAAGACGCGGCTGAATCCAGCCGTGGGAAAGGATTCCCATGAACAATCATTCCATTGCAATCATCGACTATGGTCGGGGCAACCTGCACAGCGTCTATTACGGACTGAAAAAGATTGGCGCTGACCCCATCATCACCAATGACGAAAAAACCATTCTTGAAGCACCGCGGGTCATCCTGCCAGGCGTCGGCGCCTTTGGGGACTGCATGGACCATCTTGCCGCGTCAGGCCTTGAAGATGCCATTTTTCGAATCGTTGAAAAGGGGACCCCTTTTCTTGGCATCTGCGTGGGACTCCAGCTCCTTTTTGAAGGCAGCGAGGAGACACCCGGTGTCAAAGGTCTTGGCATCTTTAAGGGGCGGGTGCGCCTCATCCGCACGCCCTATAAGATTCCTCATATGGGGTGGAACGAGCTTACTATAACCCGGCCGTCACCTTTGCTAAAGGATGCCAAAGGAAAAATGGTCTCTTTTGTCCATAGCTTTGCCGCGGACCCTTGTGACCGAAATATCATCACGGCAACCACCGATTATGGTACAGAACTTGTCGCTGCCGTAGGCCGCGGCAACGTCCAGGGCTTCCAGTTCCATCCGGAAAAGTCCTCTGCTGCCGGTCTTGCCATGCTGAAAGCCTTTAAGGAGTGGAAGCCATGAACCTTTATCCAGCCATTGATCTGCGAGGCGGAATGTGTGTACGCCTTGAAAAAGGAAATTTTTCAAAAGAAACGGTCTACAGCAAGGACCCTGGAGCCATGGCGCGTCGCTTTGCGGAAGCGGGGGCCCGTACCATCCATGTGGTGGACCTTGACGGTGCCCTTGCCGGAAAAAGTGAGAACCTTTCCGCCATTAAGGCCATCCTGAGGGAGGGGGGTATCTCCATCGAAGTGGGCGGCGGCATCCGAACCTATGAACAGATTGAAGGGCTACTTTCTTTAGGGGTCAGTCAGGTCATCCTGGGCTCTGCCGCCATCTATGATCCCCAGCTTGTGGAAAGGGCCAACCGGGACTTTCCCCACAAAATCGTGGTCGGCATCGATGCCAAAAATGGCTATGCAGCCGCTGATGGATGGGAAAAAGACAGCAATCTCACGGCCGAGGCACTTGCTCGGCGTGTCGCCGCGGCGGGGACGGAGAGAATCATCTTTACGGACATCATCCGTGATGGGATGATGAATGGCAGCAATATCGTAGCCACAGCCGCTCTTTATCAAGCCTGCGGGGTTCCTATCACGGCCTCAGGCGGCGTCTCTTCGCTTGAAGACATCAGAAGGCTCAAAGCCCGTGAAACAGATGGCATCGAAGGCTGCATCATTGGAAAAGCGCTTTACGCCGGTGCTTTTTCCCTTTCTGATGCCCTCAAGATTGCCGGGGAGGTGTGACCATGCTGGCAAAAAGAATCATTCCTTGTCTTGATGTCAAGGCAGGCCGCGTTGTCAAGGGAACGAATTTCGTTTTCCTCCGCGACGCCGGTGATCCCGTGGAGCTTGCAGCCCAATATGAACGGGAGCAGGCCGATGAACTGACTTTCCTTGATATCACTGCCTCCGTGGAAGGCCGCAAAGCCATGCTGGACGTCATTGAACGGACGGCCAGGGAAGTCTTTATGCCTCTTACAGTGGGCGGCGGTATTTCCACCATGGAAGATATCCGGGCCGTCCTCATGGCCGGCGCTGATAAGACGAGCCTCAATACGGCCGCGGTCATGACGCCGGAACTCATCCAAAAAGGGGCCGAAGCTTATGGAGCCCAGTGTATGGTCCTTGCTGTTGATGCAAAGAAAAAGACGTCCGGCGGCTGGGAGGTCTATATCCATGGCGGCCGGACGGCAACGGGATTGGACGTCCTTGAATGGGTCCGCAAAGCCGTGACCTTGGGGGCCGGCGAGATCCTTCTTACGAGTATGGATGCCGATGGGACCCAAGATGGGTTTGACCTTGACCTGACGCGGGCGGTTGCCGAAGAGGTCCCGGTTCCTGTCATCGCCTCCGGCGGCGCGGGCAAACTGGAGGATTTTTACCGTGTCCTGACCGAAGGCAAGGCGGACGCGGCCCTTGCCGCGTCGGTCTTCCATTATGGAACCTTCCGTATCAAGGAAGTGAAGGATTATCTTTCAAGACGCGGCGTCGTCGTGCGGCGCTGAAAAGGGGGCCTTTCCTCATAACAGGGGAAGGGCCCTTCCTGCGTCTTCTGCAAAAGCCCCGCGTCAGGGCCTAGGAAACGTGATACAATAGGAACAAGAGGTGTTTCTTATGAAAATCGATATCAGTCATTTGAAATTTGATGAAAGAGGGCTCATCCCGGCCATCGTCCAGGACGTGACGACGGACAAGGTCCTTATGCTCGCTTATATGAACGGACAATCCCTTGCGCGGACCGTAGAAACTGGCTACACCTGGTTCTGGTCACGGAGCCGGCAGGAACTGTGGAACAAGGGGGCCACAAGCGGCAACCTGCAGAAAGTGAAATCCATCGTTTATGATTGTGACGGTGATACGCTTCTTGTGAGGGTCGTCCAAAAAGGGGTTGCCTGCCATGAGGGCAACTACTCCTGCTTCAGCTATCCGCTGTGGAACGCGGGCTCCGGTGAGAACTTGCCTGTCACGTACAGCGACCTTCCCACAGTTGTGGATGAACTCTACCGTAAACTCACCAATGAAATGAGAAACCGCAAGGATGGTTCGTATGCGGGCTATCTTTTTGAGTCCGGGGAAGACCGGATCCTGACCAAACTGATGGCGCACGCGACGGCTTCCCTCCTTGCTTCAAAGAATGGAAATCCCGACGGTCTTGTTTACGAGATGGGCGATTTATGGTATCATTGCTTGGTACTGCTTGCTTACCATGGCATTACGCCCGCCCAGATGCTTCAAAAGATGGGCGAGCTGGCAAAGAACAAACAACACGAGTGATCGTATCATTTGGAGGCTGATCTGATGGCTAGACTTTTTGGAACCGATGGTGTCCGCGGTATTGCGAACGCTCATCTGAATGCGGAACTTGCTTATAAACTGGGACGGGCAGCGGCCCAATATTTTGGCCGTGAAGTGAAAAGCCCGAAAATCATCATTGGCCGGGATACGCGGCTTTCGGGGACCATGCTTGAATCCGCTCTCGCGGCAGGTATCTGCAGCGCGGGCGGCAATGCCCATCTTCTGGGCGTCATCCCTACACCGGCTGTTTCCTATTTGACGGAAAAACTGGGCGCCAGCGCTGGTGTTGTCATTTCTGCCTCTCACAATCCCTTTGAAGATAATGGCATCAAGTTTTTTGCTAAGACCGGTTTCAAGCTTCCCGATGCCGTGGAAGACGAAATTGAAGCCATTGTGAACCAGCCCATTGACTACACAAAGACCCTGACAGGATCTTCTGTCGGCCGCGTCATCCAGGAACCGGATATGGCCATGGAATATATCCAGCACATTGTGGCCTGTGCCGATACAAAACTGAATGGACTCAAGGTGGTCATGGACTGTGCCAACGGGGCCAACAGTCAAGTGGCCCCTGCCATCCTGCGCCTTTTGGGGGCCCAGGTGATTCCCATCTATGACCAGCCCAATGGCATCAACATTAATAATGGCTGCGGGTCCACCCATTTGGAAGCCCTTCAGAAGAAGGTTGTCGAAGTGGGAGCGGACTGTGGCATTGCCAATGACGGTGATGCAGACCGTTGCCTGGCTGTCGACGAACGGGGCGAGGTCCTTGATGGGGACCAGATCATGCTCATCTGTGCCCTTGATCTGATGAAGCGGGGAAAACTCAAGGATCAGGTTCTTGTCACAACGGTCATGAGCAATGTAGGCCTTAACAAGGCCATGAAGGAACATGGCGGGAGTACCGTGAAGACCGGTGTAGGCGATCGTTACGTCCTTGAAGAGATGCTTGCCCATGATTATAAGCTCGGAGGGGAACAGTCCGGCCATATTATTTTTGGTGACCTTGCTAAGACCGGCGATGGCATGATGACCGCTGTTAAACTTCTTGGCTGCGTTGTGCGCCAAAACCAGAGCCTTTCTGAATTGGGTGCCCTCATGGTCAAATATCCGCAGACCCTTCTTAATGTCCGTGTTGCCAATAAAACGGGCTGGGAAAAGAATCAAGCCATAAAGGACGTGGTCAAAAAATTTACGGATGAACTGGGTGAAGACGGGCAAGTCCTTGTCCGCGCATCTGGTACGGAACCGCTGATCCGGATTATGGCCCAAGGGGAAACGCAGACCGAAACAGACCGAATCACGGAGTCAATTGCCGAAGTGGTTCGCCGCGAATTGGCTTAATAAAAAACGAGGACCCTGGAAAAATCGTACTTTTCCAAGGTCCTTTTTAGGTTCTATAATTTATTTTGGGGCGCTAAAGTGACCGTCCAGATGCGT
>NZ_QTNG01000021.1:9869-11312 GCF_003603525.1 Acidaminococcus sp. AM33-14BH
GGGGCGCTAAAGTGACCGTCCAGATGCGTGTCCTCTCAGCGCCTACTTTTTTTGGTTCTATAATAAATGTTGGGGTGAGGAAATATTCTTTCCTCACCCCATTTTTGCATAAAAAAGTGGACATAGACGGCATCCACTCTTACAATTAAATCGCCAAACCTAAATGAAAGGAAGATGGCCTATGTCCACATTTGATTATATAGCAAATTCCTTGAATGTCAAAGGTAACGTAATAAAAAAATGCATCCACAGTGAGCAACAAATTGAATTTATTATGGAACTGAATCGAGCTGTTGTCCAATGCCCTAATTGTCATGCGAAGACCGATAGAATCAAGGATTACCGTTGGCAAAGGATTGCTATCGGATCCATTTTGCACCAACAGGCTTTTGTCCGATTACATAAAAGAAGATACGTTTGCCCTTGCTGCGGTCGTACATTCTTTGAAACCGTCCCGTTCCTGCAGCGTTATCAACGCAAATCAAAAGATCTGCAGATGCAGATTATGGTGTCGTGTTTTCAAAAGCGCAGCTTCACAGATATAGCGGCTGACTTCCACACATCTACTACAACGGTCATACGTTACTTTGACCGCCTTCATTTCCCTCATCCCCAACACCTTCCCCAAGTCCTGGCCATGGATGAATTCCGGGGCAATGCTCATGGACAAAAGTATCAGGTCAGCATTACAGACGTAGAACACAATGAGCTCATCGACATTCTGCCAAGACGTGATGCAGACTGGATTATACGTTATTTTCTTCGCTATCCTAAAGCGGAGCGAAGAAGGGTTCGCTATGTTGTAATGGACATGTCTGCCCTTTTTCGTTCTGTCTATAAAACAATGTTCCCGAATGCCACACTGATAGCCGATAGATTCCATGTACAGCGACTTGTTCTCTGGGCTATGGAAAGAGTAAGGAAAGACATTCAAAATACGTTTCCAAAGACCTCACCTTATTTGAAACATAATAAGAGGATTCTCCAAAAGAGGGGAACAACACTAAGTGGAGAAGAGCTGGTAAAGCTGCGCTGCATCCTCTCTCAATCTGATGAACTGAGGCGTGCATATATACTCAAAGAAGCATTTTACAAAGTATTGAGGCAGAAGACTGAATTGGCTGCGAAGCGGGAGCTAAACAAATGGTTAGCTATGGTAATGGGCTACAACTTAGATGCTTTTAAAGGAATTTTAAGATCTTTTAAAGATTGGGAGGCTGCAATTATTCAAGCAATTATCCAGCCATACTCCAATGGATTCACAGAAGGCTGTAACAACCTGATTAAGACGGTTAAGAGAGTTGCATTTGGAATGCGTGATTTCAACAGATTTAGGAACCGGATTCTCTATGTGAATTGGCAAAAAAGGAACTCGGCAAATGCCTTGCCGAGTTCCTAAAAGGCGATTTAGTTGTGGGGCACCCCAACATTTGACAAAGAACC
>NZ_QTNG01000022.1:0-8548 GCF_003603525.1 Acidaminococcus sp. AM33-14BH
TTCCTAAAAGGCGATTTAGTTGTGGGGCACCCCAACATTTGACAAAGAACCAATAAAAGAAAGGAGAGAAGAAAGTCGTTATGCGTGAGCAAATCTCAATCTGATTTGTTTGATAACGGACCAAATGAGAACCCCGATGGAAATGCTCAAAAAGACAGCTGCAATAGGCGATTCAAAGAATTTAATGAAGCTGTTGTCCGTATACTGCATGCCACGAATCAAATTCTGTTCAATCGCTTTTCCCAATACGAGCCCCAAGATCATGGGAGCCTGCGGATACTTATACTTTGACATAAAGAAACCAATTACACCAAAGACAAGAGACGTCCATACGTCAAACATACTGTGGTTCGTTCCATAGGTCCCAACAATGCAAAGGATGAAAACGACAGGGAAAAGTATGTATTTGGGCACATCAAGGATTCGCACAAATACCCGAATACCGCCAAACTCGACGATAAGCATGATGAAGGTGGCAACGATTAAACCGGCAAAAAGACCATATACTAGTTCCCCATTATTTTGGAAAAGAAGCGGACCGGGAACAATGCCATGGAGCATCAAACCGCCAAGAATAATAGCCGTAACTGTATCGCCGGGAATCCCTAAGGTAAGAAGTGGAATCAATGCACCCCCAATAGACGCGTTGTTAGACGTTTCAGAAGCAACAATTCCGCCCATATAGCCAGTGCCATATTTCTCCGGATGTTTACTTTGCTGACGAGCCACACTATAAGCAACAATATTGGAGGTAGCCCCACCAATACCGGGAAGGATACCGATACCAATCCCAATCAGGGCAGAACGAATAAAGTTGACGAAATGATCCTTGAATTCCTGAAAAGTAAAACCAAAGCCCTTGATTTTATAAGAAAGGATTGTCCCTTCTTTCGCCTTTATTCCTTCAGATGCTTCTTTCAATATTTCCGCCGTCGCAAAAAGGCCAATCATGACAGGAAGTTGAGAAAATCCATTTTCCATTTCGTTGAATCCAAAGGTAAAGCGTGCGGACCCAGTAATATCACTAATCCCGAAAAGAGAGATAACTATACCAATTATGCCTGCCATAACGGCCTTGAAGGGATTGTCCGAAATCATGGCAGCAATCATCGTAAGAGCAAAGACGCAGATAGAAAACGTTTCAATAGGCCCAAATTTCAGAGCAAGTTCAG
This sequence comes from Acidaminococcus sp. AM33-14BH, assembly GCF_003603525.1. Lineage (NCBI taxonomy): Bacteria > Bacillati > Bacillota > Negativicutes > Acidaminococcales > Acidaminococcaceae > Acidaminococcus > Acidaminococcus sp. AM33-14BH. The sequence continues at coordinate 1,173 of NZ_QTNG01000022.1, forward strand.
CAAGAGGCGGTGCAATGAAGAAAAGGGCTCCAATGGAAAGGACCGTCCCCAAGAAGGAATAGACAATCCCGATACCAAGAGCGCGGCCACCTTCCCCTTTTTCAGCCATTGGTGCTCCATCAAAGGTAGTCGCAACGGAGGATGGCGTGCCAGGAATTTTAAGCAAAATAGCGGAAATGAGCCCGCCGGACGTCCCGCCTACATAAAGAGCAATCAGCATAGCAATCCCATCAAGGGGTGACATACCGAAGGTAATCGGCAAGCAGAGCGCAACCCCCATGGTCGATGTAAGACCCGGGATGGATCCAAAAATAATGCCAACAATAACACCGATAAAGATAACGGCAAGGGTTGTTGGATTAAAAACAGACAAAATACCTTCTAGTACCATAACATTTCTCCTTAGAAAATCCCAGCCGGAAGAAGCAGAGAAAAGACTTCAACAAAAAGCGTATTCACCGCAAAAGGAACAATGAGGGATAATGCGGCAAAAATGATGTAGTGTTTTTTATCACGCAACTGCTTAGGAACAAAAATACACATTTGAATGAACATATAAATGCAGGATGAGAGGATAAATCCCAAAATATTCAAGGCAGCAATGTAAAGTAGCAGGAGGACCAAGGTCCCAAAAAAGCCTTTTAGGTCAGCCGTAATACCTTTTACATGATCATCAGGAGTTCCCTTTTCCCACAGCAGAAGACCAATACTAATCAATACCCATAATTTTGTGCAAACCTTGGGCATGAAATCCCCACCAATTCCAATTGATGAGCCAGGATCGATGCCATTAGCAGAAATCATCAGGCCTACACCAGTGAGGAAAAGAACAATATCAATGATATATTCGGAAAGTTTTCGCGTTCCCATATAAAAATCCTTTCCTGGAAAAGATTTGGCTGCACTAGGCAGCCAAATCGAGGATCCATTCATTTGGTGATGTTACTGGTTTTTGGCAACCTGAGAGAATTGAATCTTTTCAAGTGCCTTTTCAAAAGGAGCGAACTTTGCAAGTCCATCTTTACCTGCAAAGAAGGCAGGTTTCTGGAAATACATATCATACAGTTTCTTCTGATATTCCTTATCGTTTTCAATGATGTCTTTTGCAGCCTCATTGAAAGAGTCAATCAGCGCTTGATCCGTTCCTTTCGGGAAGGCAACAAAGTAGTAGAACGGGACGTAAGCATCAAATCCTTGATTCTTGATGTTCTTTAAATTAATTTTCTTATCGGGAACAACAAGATCATTTTCACCATCCATGGCAAGAGGAACCATTTCGCCTTTGGCAATGTAGTCCTTCACACCGCCATAAGGAGAGAAGATAACATCCACATGACCGCCAAGAAGCGCCGTTAATCTGGAAGCGGCTGCGCCAGCGTCAACCATTTTCAACTGAAATCCTTGTTGGAGTAGCTGGGAAGCAATGACATAAGACGTAGCGCCCGTCTGGACGGCGATTTTCAATTCATTCGGATGCTCTTGAGAATATTTTTTGAGTTCTTCAAGAGAATTGATACCAAGTTTCTTATTGACAACGATGACGTTACCAGGGTTTAGACCAACGACAGATGCGAAAGAAAAATCATCAAACCCGAAGTCAGAAGCCTTGCTGGCTTTATTGACGACAAAAGCGGTGTGATTGAAAAGGATCATACTGCCATCTTTCTTGCCGTCTTTAACTTTTCTGGAACCTGTTGCGCCACCATTACCCGTCACGTTAGAGACAACAAAGTTGGATCCCAATTTTTTACTTAATTTCTGGGCAAGCAGGCGAGCATTGAAGTCCGTGTCCCCACCGGCACCATAAGGGACGATAATTTCAACGTTCTTCGGCCATTTCACTTTACTTGTTTCGTTGTTTGCCTGCTTGTTGCCTCCACAGCCAACAAGAGCAAGCATTGCTGCAGCTAAACCAACACATACTGCTTTTTTTAACATCTTTCTTCCCCCTTCTACCAACATAGGTCGAAAACTCTAGTTCTCAAAATTTTCCGACTTTCTTGATACTTCAATTATATTGCTCTATAATGAAGATGTACACTTAATTATAGGCTCAGAAATACTTAATTTTTTTAATGGTAAAGGGGAATCAATGGACACAAGACTGATAGAGCACATCATAAAAATTGCAGATGAAAAAAGTATCACAAAAGCTGCAGAACAACTTTTTTTGACACAATCCGCTTTAAATCAGCAACTTTTAAAACTAGAACGAGATCTTGGCACCGAACTCTTTGTGCGAAGTAAATCGGATTGGCGACCAACAAAAGCAGGCGAAATCTATCTTGAGGGTGCAAAGGAGATGCTTCGTATAAAAAGACAAACTTATACGAGTATCAGTGATGTAACAGACAGCTATAAAGGAACATTAACAGTAGGAATGACCCCTTTTCGAGGCCCAGATATGTTCATTCACGTATACCCGATGATTCATGAAAAATACCCTAATTTAGTTATTATTCCGTATGAGCTCAATGTCTATAAAATGCAGTCACTTGTTGCTTCCGGAGTCTTAGATATAGGATTCATGACACTGTTTGACGAACAAAAGCAGGAAAACGAGTATGATAATTTGTTTGAGGAAGAAATTGTCATAGCAACTCCAAAATCACTTAATCTCAAAAATGTTGAGTACAATAAGGAAAGTAAATATCCATGTATCTCTTTGCAAGAAATAAAGAATCAGCCCTTTATTTTTCTGCGAAAATCAACAACTATGCGACCAGTCGTTGATAAAATTTTTAGGAATGAAAAGGTCGTTCCAAAAATTTTATTTGACACAGCAAATCCCTCTACGATTTTGGAAATGGTCCGTGCGGGACTCTGCTGTGGTGTTATCGCAGAAACCACAACAAAAAAATACCAAGAAGGAATCAATTACTACTCATTTCGTTCACCAGTTAAATGGCATATGATGGTCTCTTATGAAAAGGGGACAGAACTTAGTAAAGCTGCAAAGCTTTTCATTCAGACTGCGCATAGTTATTGGGTCAATACATTAGTAAGTAAGGGAATCTCCAAATAACCACGGAGACTCCTTTACTTACTAATGTAATTATTTTAAAGCACAACCGGTGTTAATAAATTTCCCTCTTCGTCAAAATCCATGTATTGCGGCTCATCAATTGCTTTCAATCCATCATATTTTCCTTCCACAACATCATTATAATAAGCCTCAGAAAGCATAATCTTTCCAATGTGAAGGCTGTTAGGGATGCGAATGACACGGGCATGTTCCTTATCAACCCCATTTAACGTGCGGATGCAGAACTGGATGCTTTCCTTGTCCGTTGCCATAATAATGGGCATTTCTGCCGACCGAATGACCGTGTTGGTGATAGTATTTGGATACATCATCTGTAAGTCAATCTTATCAAAGAGACGCTTGGAGATACAGCTGGCAAGGCCCGTCCCGAGGGCGTTGCCATGAGAAGCTTCCGTTAGATCAAGAAAACATGTCCGCTGCACTTTGACGCCGCCATGGGCATAAGGCGTGGAGAAGGTTCCTGTAATGTTGGGGTCAACGCCGGTGCCGCTGTAATTCTTCCCAATCTCGTCGACGATGAGTACATCGCATTCACCAACGATGAGCCGGGGCATATTGCCAAAGGCTTCTTTAAGAAGCCCCGGTTCCTCCGTTAGGATGTCATCTCGATGAACCACTGCAATTCTAGCTGTTTCGTCGTAAGCATTTTCAATGGTACAGACGCCCATGAGAATGGGGGCTTTATCGAGAATGACTTTGGCGTTTGCTGGAAGGTTCTTGGCAATGACGCCCATGCCGTCGCTGTGGACGCTTTCGGCGCCTTCCTGTTTGCCGAGGCCAACAACCATCATCTTGCAGAACCCGCTTTCATAGGGGCCACGAAAGGCATTGTGGGGCTTTACGCGGCAGGAGACGATGATGCCGTCGGAATGATAGGCAATCTTGTCTAGATAAACAGGTTTTCCCAGTTCACTCGTCCCCAAAAGGACAGTTTCCATGGAAGAGCGGATAGGGCAGCCCATCCTTTCCTCCGTGATGTTGTAGCCTTCGAGGATCTGGAGCTGTCCTTCTGCTGTTGCCCCACCGTGGCTTCCCATGGCAGGGACGATAAAGGGATGGGCCCCCTTTTTCTTGACGAAATCGACGATAGCTTTAGTGATGACGTCGACATTGGCAATGCCGCGGCTTCCTGCCGTGATGGCAATGTTCATGCCCGGTTTGATAAGATCCTTGACACGCTCCCCTGCCATAGCTTCCCAAACAGCGGCAAGCACATCTTCCCGTTTAATGAGCGGACGAGGAAAAATCTGTTCTGCCCGGAACATCCTCGGAATGGGGACTCCTTCCAATAACTTTGAGACAACGCCGCCTCTAACAATTTCCATAAAATACAACCTCCCTACTTTTACAAGTGCAGTTTTTTATTATTTAAAAAGTCATTTATGATTTCATTAAATTGGTTTACTAATTTTTGCCGAGATGGGCTCAAATACTTATGTGTTACTTTATAGCATATGCGATTCGGTGGTGGATTGGTTAGACGATATAATCTCAGGTCCTTTTTTCTCAGCAAATCATATTCTTCAAGATGATACGCAAATGATTCAGGAATAATGCTCCATGTATCTTTGGATAATAGGCTTAATAATGCACTTGATGTTCCTATATCAGCTAAAGGCTGCACTCCAGAATCAAAAACCTGCTTGTGCCAAGATAAAAATGTTGGTGACCAGTCAGCAAGAAGCTCACGTTGAACATCGAGCTCATTCGGAGATATTTCGGTTTTGTCCGTCCCCAGATTGCCTACTACAAAGTGCGTCTCAGAAAACAACGGAACTGTTTCCAATAATTTACTCTGTCTTTGTCGGACGACAAAACCGCAATCAATTTTATGCTGTTCCATTTCGTTATAAATATGAAAAGAAGGATATGTATAATAAGTGAAATATATAGGGTCATGCTTTGCAGTAGGACTAATAAATTCTCTGAATAGCGAACTAAAAAGAAACGTCATTGACTCAACACTGCCTATACGAAAATCATGAAAATGTCGATGCAGATGAAATCCTAATATCGTTCCATTAAGTGACATCCATTGCTCGGCTAACGGAATAAAAGCTACTCCCGCTTCTGTTAAGCTAAATATTCGTTTTCCTCGGCCTCGATTCACCAAAACCTCTTGGAGTTCGTTCTCAAGAGAATACAATCGGTGGCTTAGCGTAGATTGTGAAATCGCCAACTTATCAGCAGCTGTTGTAAAACTGCGGCATTGAACCAGGGTCAAAAAAGTATGAATCAGCTCGGTATCCATAAGTCTCCTCCGACCGTATAATTTATTTTATAGATAATATACTACTATATTATCTATTTTACAATACATCAAGATTGTGTTATTCTGAAAATACAAATTTTTCCATTTTTTCTTTTAATATTCAATGGGAGGCATTTTATGAAAAACTATATTGTTAAAATCAATTCGTTAGATAATGTAGCTATTGCCGTTGAAGATCTTCCTAGTGGCACAATAATAAATGAAGAATTAACTGCAATAGAAGAAATCCCTCAAGCACACAAAATTGCATTGGCCGATATTCCAAAAGGAGGAGAAATTAGGCGCTACAATACAATCATTGGATATGCAAAAGAAGATATAAAAAAAGGTCGTTGGATCAATCAATACATGGTTAACCTCCCCACAGCCCCAACTCTTAATGACTTGGAGTTTGCAACAAATATTGTGACTGACCTCCCTACTCCGCCGCAGAATTCTTGGTGGGGATATCGGAACCCAAAAGGTGGCCCCGCCGGAACCAGGAATTTACTGGGAATCATGACAACCGTACAATGTGCTGCTGGAGTAGTCAAAATTGCTGCTGAGCGAATTCGGAAGGAATTATTGCCAAAATATCCAAATGTTGATGATGTCGTTCCTATTAGTCACGATTATGGGTGTGGTGTCGCAATCAATGCCCCAGAAGCTAAGGTTCCTATACGCATTTTACAAAATTTAGTCCATCACCCAAACTTTGGCAACCAAATCATGGTTGTGGGGCTAGGTTGTGAAAAATTAACGGTAGATAAATTATTGCTGCAAGATGAAATTTCACCTCAAAATATCATTATTTTACAAGAAGAGCATGGTTTCGAAGGAATGGTCAGCTCAATCATGAAAATGGCTGAAAAGAAGCTGGCTATTCTTAATCGAAGAAAACGAGAAGAATTACCCCTAAGTGATCTAATTGTTGGTTTGCAATGTGGCGGCAGTGATTCCTTCTCTGGTGTTACAGCAAATCCAAGCGCCGGTTATGCCGCAGATATGTTAGTTAAAGGTGGGGCAACGGTCCTTTTCTCCGAAGTAACTGAAGCTCGTGATGGAGTCCACCTGCTAGCCCATCGATGCATAAATTCTGAAGTGGGGGAAAAACTCGCTAATGAAATGGCATGGTATGATCAATACTTGAAAGCTGCAAATGTAGATAGAGATGCAAATCCAGCTCCAGGAAATAAAAAAGGTGGACTGGCTAATATCGTTGAAAAATCTATGGGTTCCATTGCCAAATCTGGCACATCTCCAATCGTGCAAGTTCTCTCACCTGGAGAAAAACCCAAAGCCCATGGATTAATTTATGCAGCAACACCTGCCAACGATTTTGCTTGTGGGCCTTGTCAATTAGCATCTGGAATGGGAGTACATGTTTTTATGACCGGGCGTGGCTCTACCTACGGTCTTGCTATGGCTCCAGTAATAAAGGTTTGTTCTCAAAATAAATTGAAAAATCAATTGTTTGATGTAATTGACGTAAATGCAGGACCCATTGCTACTGGTGATGCTACTATTCAATCAGTGGGCACAGAAATTTTCAATCTCATCATTGATGTGGCCAGCGGGAAAAAGAAAACTTATGCTGAACAATGGAAAATTCATAATGACATGTGCATTTTCAATCCAGCACCTTTAACTTAATAATATGCTACAAGATCCGAATAGTCACACATTCTATATGATACATCAAAAGAAGTTATTCTGTTAGAAAGGAGGCTTTGCTGCTTGAAAATTATCACGTTTCTAGATAATTGTGAAAGTGAGAACAGGAGCTTAATTGAAAAATTTGGACTATCTTTCTGTCTAGAAGTCAGCTCATCAAAAATTCTTTTTGATTTTGGTCCAGACGCTACGGCATTATACAATACAAAGCATCTAGGAATTCCCCTTAACCGAATTGATTTTGCCATAGGAATTCACGGTCACTTTGATCATGCAGGCGGTTTTCCCGACTTTTGGGAGCGTCTATCGCATACCTGTTTCATTGCAGGCAAAGGTTGGTTTAATGAAAAATAGGTTCTTTGTCAAATGTTGGGGTGCCCCACAACTAAATCGCCTTTTAGGAAC
>NZ_QTNG01000023.1:0-5292 GCF_003603525.1 Acidaminococcus sp. AM33-14BH
ACATAAGAAAAACACCCCACTGCCTAAAGCAAGTGAGGTGTCAATCCAACCGGCAACTTCCTATCCTCCCGGACCGTTTCCAGTCGAGTACTTTCGGCGTTTAAGGGCTTAACTGCTGTGTTCGGCATGGGAACAGGTGGAACCCCTTAGCTATCGTCACCGGATTATGTTGTTGAAGGCATGAGCCCTCAAAACTTCATGAAGAGACTTCCTTGTCCTTTTCGGACTTCGATGAAAACTTGGCCCTTAAGTCAAGCCCTCGACATATTAGTACAGGTCAGCTTAACACATTGCTGTGCTTACACATCCTGCCTATCAACCTTGTAATCTTCAAGGTGTCTTACTAGATTACTCTATGAGAGATCTCATCTTAAGGATGGTTTCACGCTTAGATGCTTTCAGCGTTTATCCGTTCCGGACGTAGCTACCCAACTATACCCTTGGCAGGATAATTGGTACACCAGCGGTCCGTCCACTCCGGTCCTCTCGTACTAGGAGCAGCCCCCTTCAAATCTCTTACGCCCGCGATGGATAGGGACCGAACTGTCTCACGACGTTCTGAACCCAGCTCACGTACCACTTTAATGGGCGAACAGCCCAGCCCTTGGGACCGACTTCAGCCCCAGGATGTGATGAGCCGACATCGAGGTGCCAAACCTCCCCGTCGATATGGACTCTTGGGAGAGATTAGCCTGTTATCCCCAGGGTAGCTTTTATCCGTTGAGCGATGGCCCTTCCACTTGGATGCCACCGGATCACTAAGCCCTACTTTCGTACCTGCTCGCCGTGTTTGGCTCGCAGTCAAGCTCCCTTCTGCCTTTACACTCGTCGCGCGGTTTCCGTCCGCGCTGAGGGAACCTTTGGGCGCCTCCGTTACTCTTTAGGAGGCGACCGCCCCAGTCAAACTGCCCGCCTAACACTGTCCCGAGGATCGTTGCTCCTGCGGTTAGAATCCCGATATTCGAAGGGTGGTATCCCAACGGCGGCTCCCATGATCCCAGAGGACCATGCTCCAAGCCTCCCACCTATCCTGTGCGTCGAATATCAGAACCCAATATTAGGTTACAGTAAAGCTCCATGGGGTCTTTCTGTCCAGTCGCGGGTAACCTGCATCTTCACAGGTATTTCAATTTCACCGGGTCCCTCGTTGAGACAGTGCCCAAATCGTTACACCTTTCGTGCGGGTCGGAACTTACCCGACAAGGAATTTCGCTACCTTAGGACCGTTATAGTTACGGCCGCCGTTCACTGGGGCTTCAGTCAAATGCTTTGGGTCGAACCCGGACATCCTTCTTTAACCTTCCAGCACTGGGCAGGTGTCAGCACCTATACATCAGATTTCTCTTTCGCAGGCACCTGTGTTTCTGGTTAACAGTCGCTTGGGCCTCTTCTCTGCGACCACACTAGGCTCCAGGAGCAAGTCCCTTCACCACTGTGGCTACCCTTATCCCGAAGTTACGGGTACATTTTGCCGAGTTCCTTAACGAGGGTTCTCCCGCGCACCTTAGGATTCTCTCCCCGCATACCTGTGTCGGTTTACGGTACGGGCGGCAGCTTTCTCACTAGAAGCTTTTCTCGGCAGCGTAGGCTCAATCCCTTCGGGAACAAGTTCCCTCCACATCACGCCTCAGCCTCAGTACACGGATTTGCCTGTGCACCAGCCTGCACGCTTGTACGCGATCTACCATTCTCGCGCGGACCTGCCTTCCTGCGTCACTCCATCGTTCAAACGATTGCTGCCGGTACTGGAATATCAACCAGTTGTCCATCTCCTACGCTCCATGCCTCGGATTAGGTCCCGACTTACCCTGAGACGACGATCGTTGCTCAGGAATCCTTATGCTTTCGGTGGATAGGATTCTCACCTATCTTTTCGCTACTCATGCCAACATTCTCACTTCCCACCAGTCCACCGTCCCTTCCAGGACGACTTCAACCCAATGGGAACGCTCCTCTACCACGCGGTACAAGTACCGCATCCGTAGCTTCGGTTCCATACTTTAGCCCCGGGAATCTTCGGCGCAGGGCCTCTCGACCAGTGAGCTATTACGCACTCTTTAAATGGTGGCTGCTTCTGAGCCAACATCCTGGTTGTTTATGAGACCCCACATCCTTTTCCACTTAGTATGGCATTGGGGACCTTAGCTGACGGTCTGGGCTGTTTCCCTTTTGACAACGGGACTTATCTCTCGTAGTCTGACTCCCAAGCTCTGCAGCATAACCATTCGTAGTTTGACAGGGTTCGGTATCCTTTACGGACCCTATCCCGATCAGTGCTCTACCGCCTATGCTTACTGCTTGAGGCTAGCCCTAAAGCTATTTCGAGGAGAACCAGCTATCTCTGCGTTCGATTGGAATTTCACCGCTACCCACGATTCATCCGAAAGCTTTTCAACGCTCACCGGTTCGGTCCTCCACGCATTTTTACCTGCGCTTCAACCTGATCATGGGTAGATCACTACAGTTTCGGGTCTACGAACACCAACTATTCGCCCTGTTTAGACTCGCTTTCGCTCCGGCTCCGCATTTCCTGCTTAACCTCGCTGGTGCCCGTAACTCGTTGGCTCATTCTTCAATAGGCACGCCGTCGCTTGCGCTCCGACTGCTTGTAGACATACGGTTTCAGGTTCTCTTTCACTCCGCTCCCGCGGTTCTTTTCACCTTTCCCTCACGGTACTATGCGCTATCGGTCACTAAGAAGTGTTTAGCCTTGGAGGGTGGTCCCCCCGACTTCCCACAAAATTCCTCGTGCTTCGTGGTACTCTGGATCCCTGCCCCCTCGTCCTTCCTTTCACCTACGCGGCTCTTACGCTCTCTGGCTTACCTTTCCAGGTAATTCGACTAGGTAGGACTCGGTTGATGCAGGTCCGTAACCCCAACCATCCGAAGATGACTGGTTTAGGCTCTGCCCTCTTCGCTCGCCGCTACTGTGGGCATCTCGTTTGATTTCTCTTCCTCCGGCTACTTAGATGTTTCAGTTCACCGGGTTCCCCTCCCGTAGGATACCATCCCATGACGGATGGTGGGTTTCCCCATTCGGACATCCACGGATCAAGACTTGCTTGCAGTTCCCCGTGGCTTTTCGCAGCTTACCGCGTCCTTCATCGGCTCTTAGTGCCAAGGCATCCACCGTATGCCCTTAGTAGCTTGACTTATATCACTCGATTGCTCTTGTGACGTTTCAAGTTCTAAGGAACTTACGTTCCTTGGTTCTCGTTAAACTCATTTCTAAATTCGCATTTAGATCAGAGGTGCTTGTATGTTCATCACAACATACAAGACTTTTTTGTCTCTTCTATGAAGTTTTCAGGGTTCATGATAATGTGGTGGAGACGAGGAGAATCGAACTCCTGACCCCCTGCTTGCAAGGCAGGTGCTCTCCCAGCTGAGCTACGCCCCCAGCATTAACAAACAATCAATAAAAATGGTGGGCCTAAGAGGACTCGGACCTCTGACCTCACGCTTATCAGGCGTGCGCTCTAACCAGCTGAGCTATAGGCCCATTCTTGATTGTGAGGGCAAAACCCTCAAAACCAAATATTGATGTTGACAGATGTGCGTCGACGAGAGATTTGGATCAAAGACCGTAGTCCCGATCGGTTCTCCATAGAAAGGAGGTGATCCAGCCGCTCGTTCTCGAACGGCTACCTTGTTACGACTTCACCCCAATCATCGGCCCCACCTTAGACAGCTGACTCCTAAAAGGTTATCTCACCGGCTTCGGGTGTTACCAACTTTCGTGGTGTGACGGGCGGTGTGTACAAGGCCCGGGAACGTATTCACCGCAGTATGCTGACCTGCGATTACTAGCGATTCCAACTTCACGTAGGCGGGTTGCAGCCTACGATCCGAACTGGGGTCGGGTTTCTGGGATTTGCTCCACCTCGCGGTTTCGCTGCCCTTTGTTGCCGACCATTGTAGTACGTGTGTAGCCCAAGACATAAGGGGCATGATGACTTGACGTCATCCCCGCCTTCCTCCAAGTTATCCCTGGCAGTCTCCTATGAGTCCCCGCCATTACGCGCTGGTAACATAGGATAGGGGTTGCGCTCGTTGCGGGACTTAACCCAACATCTCACGACACGAGCTGACGACAGCCATGCACCACCTGTTTTCGTGTCCCCGAAGGGAGGGACCTATCTCTAGGTCTTTCACTCAATGTCAAGCCTTGGTAAGGTTCTTCGCGTTGCGTCGAATTAAACCACATACTCCACCGCTTGTGCGGGCCCCCGTCAATTCCTTTGAGTTTCAATCTTGCGATCGTAGTCCCCAGGCGGGATACTTATTGCGTTAACTCCGGCACAGAAGGGGTCGATACCTCCTACACCTAGTATCCATCGTTTACGGCCAGGACTACCGGGGTATCTAATCCCGTTTGCTACCCTGGCTTTCGCATCTCAGCGTCAGACACAGTCCAGAAAGGCGCCTTCGCCACTGGTGTTCCTCCCAATATCTACGCATTTCACCGCTACACTGGGAATTCCCCTTTCCTCTCCTGCACTCAAGACTTCCAGTATCCAACGCCATACGGGGTTAAGCCCCGCATTTTCACGTCAGACTTAAAAGCCCGCCTACATGCTCTTTACGCCCAATAATTCCGGACAACGCTTGCCACCTACGTATTACCGCGGCTGCTGGCACGTAGTTAGCCGTGGCTTCCTCGTTAGGTACCGTCAACACCATGACCTGTTCGAACACGGTGCTTTCGTCCCTAACAACAGAGCTTTACAATCCGAAGACCTTCATCACTCACGCGGCGTTGCTCCGTCAGACTTTCGTCCATTGCGGAAGATTCCCCACTGCTGCCTCCCGTAGGAGTTTGGGCCGTGTCTCAGTCCCAATGTGGCCGTTCATCCTCTCAGACCGGCTACTGATCATCGCCTTGGTGAGCCGTTACCCCACCAACTAGCTAATCAGACGCGGGCCCATCTTCCAGCGATAGCTTGCAAGCAGAGGCCATCTTTCCTCCCTCCTCCATGCGGAGGAGGGAGCACATTCGGTATTAGCATCCCTTTCGGAATGTTGTCCCCAACTGGAGGGCAGGTTGCCCACGCGTTACTCACCCGTTCGCCACTAAGAACTTACCGAAATAAGTTCTCCGTTCGACTTGCATGTGTTAAGCACGCCGCCAGCGTTCGTCCTGAGCCAGGATCAAACTCTCCAAAATAAAATTATTTTGAAGAACCTCTTGGCTCTTGAAAATACTAGCTCTTGTTTTTTTACTTCGTTTTCTCGAAGTGACTCGGTCGCGTCACTAAAGTGACTTGACCCGCACATCTGTCAATCAATATT
>NZ_QTNG01000024.1:0-339 GCF_003603525.1 Acidaminococcus sp. AM33-14BH
CCTGAACCGAATTCGTGTCTACGTTCGGTTCAGGGCTCACGTTACGGTCTTTTTGCCTTAGTGACGGCGAATGCCGTTCCGCCTTACCAAGGCGGGGGACCAAAAGCCACTTGATTCTGCAAAGCAGAAGGCAAGTCCTTTTGGTGGTGGATGAGGAGGGGCAGTTTGGCGCCGTGCGTTCTGGTCTTTCTTCTATTTACATGATTCGAATGGGGCTCAGATTGGTTCAGATGCGAGGAAAAAAGCTGCAGGCTGACGACGTCATGCAACGAATGCCCCGTTCCGATCTTTTCTTCCATTTGCTTTTTGCGAATTCGGTTCAGATGGATCCAGATGCGA
>NZ_QTNG01000024.1:349-2256 GCF_003603525.1 Acidaminococcus sp. AM33-14BH
GAATTCGGTTCAGATGGATCCAGATGCGAGGAGCCCCCACTTCCACCGACGACGGCATACGGTTTGTGTACGTCTAGGAGGTTGGGAGCGCGGGCGACAAAGTAGATGGGTCCATATGGACTGAAGATTGCAAAAAAGCTTCCGCTTTGATAAGCTGGGCGCTGGAAGTGACGACACATGGTTAGGAAAGGAAGCGCCCAGGCGTAAGCTACCCCCAAACGTGGGACGGTCCATCGTACGATAGGCCATGAGGCCATTGTTTCCACAAAACCTTTTTAAAAAGTGGCCTCACACACTTCATCAAATCAGCCCGATTTTTGGGCTGACTCAAAAGGGATCGCCGAAAGCATTTTTTCGGGCGTCTTAGAAATGAGATTGTGGTACGTACCTTCTTGCGACGGGGCATGCTATCATTGGCATCAGATATATCTTTTTAAAACCAATGATGACACGTAACTGCATCGAATCGGAGCGATTTTTGCTCCGAGTAAAAATAAAAGGGGAACCCGACGTCTCCACACGAGCGGTAGCGAGGAACATTTTTCGATGGGCCAAAACTGCTAATCGCAAGACGCTGCCAACGCGATTCGGCTCACGGACCGTGTTATCGAAAAATCAATTCGGCGCCCACGACCGAAGGGAGACGGTTTGGCGCCGTGCGTTTGAGGGTTTAACTCAAAACTCACAACTTCAAGGTTTTGGCGCAGCCATTGCGCCAAAACTTTCTTATTCCGGGAACTGCATCCGAAACACCTTCAAATCCACAAGTTTCGTCTTCGCGTTTCGTACATAGGCTAAAATCAGCATGGTCCGATCATCAAGTGGGGATAGACGGAGACAATTCAGGTCGCCGCCAAGAAGTTTGGAGCTATTGAAGTTTCCCAAATACATACCGTTGCGGCGCCACAGTTTCAGGGTAAACCCGTCAATGACGGCAATATAATGGTCCATAATGGCCATATCAACAAGGTTATAGATGGAATCCTTATCCGTCGGCTGATAGCTGCCGTAGTACTGAATCAGTTTGCCATCCGGCTTAAAGGCACCAATAATGTTGAATCCATTTGGCTTGATCCGTCCGCCGCCGTAGACCGTCCCATCGTCCATGACCTGGACCAAGGTAAGGCCGCCCTTAAAGGGATTAGCACGGTTGTGGAGGAAGGAAGGATGATTGTTCGTAAGTCCCCCATCCTTTACGTCAGCCAAGGTAAAATTATCGTTTCCATAAAGGTAGGCTTGCTGCTCCCCAGGCAGAAAAGCAATGCGGGTCGCCGTCGTGTTTCCCTGCAGGCTTGCAATATCATTGCCGCTGATGAGAGCGTGGACTCCTTTTTTGACATAATAGACGTTATTGTCACTGTCTACGGTCATGCCAAAGACCATTTTCTCCTTGATGGTCAGGATGCCATCCTTTCCAAATCCGCGGTATGGCACCAAGGCACCATCCTTTAGGTCAAAGGCCTCCACTTGGGTCTCCGATCCATCAGGATTGCGCATAGAGAAAAAGACATGTCCATTTTTAACAAAAAAAGCACTGACGCGGTCAATTTCCTGAACATTCAGCTTCGGACTGTTGATTGCCTGGAGCGCGAAATTCGTATTGGCAAGCTCCATGGACTGGATAGGCTGGGGTTTGGCCTTGATGACCTTATCCTTGATATCAAGACGAAAATAGTAAGCCGTCCCTGCTAATACGGCAAGAAGAACAACCGCAATGATCAATTTATGATGGCCCTCAAGATGAGGTTTGATTTTCTCGTTCCAAAAAGACACGGGAAGGTCCCCTTTCCTAGATTACATCCTAGACCTGTAGTATATCATATTGTCCCTGCCTTGACGAACAAAAGACAAAAAAGGTTCTTTGTCAAATGTTGGGGTGCCCCACAACTAAATCGCCTTTTAGGAAC
>NZ_QTNG01000025.1:0-1150 GCF_003603525.1 Acidaminococcus sp. AM33-14BH
ATTATTCTTCGATTTCGGTAACAACACCAGCGCCAACGGTACGGCCGCCTTCGCGGATAGCAAAGCGCAGACCTTTTTCGATAGCAATCGGAGTGATCAGTTCAACATCCATGGTGATGTTATCGCCAGGCATAACCATTTCGGTGCCTTCCGGCAGTTCAGCTACGCCCGTAACGTCGGTCGTTCTGAAGTAGAACTGAGGACGGTAGCCATTGAAGAACGGAGTATGACGGCCGCCTTCTTCTTTGGTCAGTACGTAAACCTGACCCTTGAATTTCGTATGCGGATGGATCGTGCCCGGTTTGGACAGAACCTGACCGCGTTCGATTTCGTTTCTTTCAATACCGCGGAGCAGGGCACCGATGTTGTCACCGGCTTCAGCCTGATCCAGGGTCTTACGGAACATTTCAAGACCCGTAGCAACGGTCTGTTTCTTTTCTTCTTTCAGACCAACGATTTCCACGGTGTCGCCGACTTTGATGACGCCACGTTCAACACGGCCCGTTGCAACCGTACCACGGCCGGTGATGGTGAAGACGTCTTCGACAGGCATCAGGAACGGTTTCGTGAGGTCATGTTCCGGAGTCGGGATGTATTCGTCAACAGCATCCATCAGTTTGAGGATGTTGGCTTCCTGTTCAGGGTCGCCTTCCAGGGCTTTCAGTGCGGAACCGACTACGATAGGAATTTCATCTCCCGGATAGTCGTACTGGCTCAGCAGTTCACGAACTTCCATTTCAACCAGTTCGATCAGTTCAGGATCGTCAACTTGGTCGGATTTATTCAGGAATACAACGATGGCAGGTACGCCAACCTGACGGGCAAGCAGGATGTGTTCGCGGGTCTGGGGCATCGGGCCGTCAGCTGCGGAAACAACGAGGATAGCGCCGTCCATCTGAGCAGCACCGGTGATCATGTTCTTGACATAGTCGGCGTGGCCCGGGCAGTCAACGTGAGCATAATGTCTCTTAGCGGTTTCGTATTCAACGTGAGAGGTGTTGATGGTGATTCCGCGTTCTCTTTCTTCCGGAGCCTTATCGATCATGTTGTAGTCCATGAACTGGGCGCCGCCCTTTTCAGCCAGCACTTTGGTGATGGCAGCGGTCAGGGTCGTCTTGCCATGGTCAACGTGACCAATGGTACCAATGTT
>NZ_QTNG01000026.1:0-884 GCF_003603525.1 Acidaminococcus sp. AM33-14BH
CCTAAAAGGCGATTTAGTTGTGGGGCACCCCAACATTTGACAAAGAACCAAAAAAAAGATGACCCGCCGCACGACATACGGTCAAGGTCATCTTTCTACTAAAGAACTCGCTTCATCAAAGTTCATTGTATTTTGGACTCACACCCTTCTTTTTCCATCTGCACTAACGTATATAGACTTCGCAGCACCTATATATCATCGCAGGTCCAAAGGGAAGGATCCGCGCTCTAGGATCAACTTACACACAACCTCGCAAGCATTACGGAATCATCATCAGTGAAAATGGTAACATCTTTATCGTATGAAATTACGTGAAGCTTCGCGACAACCCGCTCGAAACTGATTCATCACCAGAAACACGATCTGTTCATATCCTTATCATCGAAGGCTCATTCCCAGAAATCAGTCTTGCCAGGATTCATCGCTTTCCTTGAGGTTATCTTCCAAACCTCCGTCTACGTGGCCCATTGGACTGTCTCCCTTCCTAGGATTCTTTGACTTTCATCCAGAATGCTTTAGAACCAATCATCTTATCAAACCTCCTTTGGTTTACATAAGATCATTTCGATCCTAGCCCATCGGACTCAGCTCCTTTCGGAACCTCTTTGGTTCCTTCTTTACGTAGAGTATAGCATGAAAGTAAGGAAAAGTCTACATTTTTATTTTATATCATACGTTGATTCATTATTTTGTGTAAAACTGTTACTATATTTTCAATATTATAATATTTTCATTTACATCATATCAAGTTCCATGCGGAGCTTGCAATCTCTACAACATGAAAAGATGATAAGGGATGAAGTATCAGAAAGAAAGATCATGAAGAAAAAAATCAGACATAAGAAAAACACCCCACTGCCTAAAGCAAGTGAGGTGTCAATCCA
>NZ_QTNG01000027.1:0-781 GCF_003603525.1 Acidaminococcus sp. AM33-14BH
CCCCATTCGAATCATGTAAATAGAAGAAAGACCAGAACGTCGGCGCCAAACTGTCTCCCTTCGGTCGTTGGCGCCGAATTGATTTTTCGATAACACGGTCCGTAAGCCGAATCGCTTCGACAGTGTCTTGCGATTAACGGTTTTGGCCCATCGAAAAATGTTCCTCGCTACCGCTCGTGTGGAGACGTCGGGCATAAAACGCCCTCCTCATCCACCACCAAAAGGACTTGCCTTCTGCTTTGCAGAATCAAGTGGCTTTTGGTCCCCCCGCCTTGGTAAGGCGGAACGGCATTCGCCGTCTCCAGGGCAAAAGACCGTGACGCGAGCCTTGATCCGAACGTAGATACAAGTTCGGTTCAAGGCTTATTGAGCGTGGGAGGTACTGTATGCTCTTGGTAAATGAGCTGTTGTTTGCGTATTTCTCAATCGGGCCTAGCTCAAAATTCAATCTGTAGGATTATTGCTATGATGATATTCAGCAGCGCATTCCTTATTCTCACCACTACCTGCCTTCGTGTTTTGCCTCTGAGCTCGATTTCTCCGAAATCGATCCGCCCCGCCAGGGCGGGGGACCGAAAGCCGCATGTTGCCTCATTCTAATGAGGCAAGCGTGCCCTTTCGGTGGTGGATGAGGACGCGAAGCGGACGTTTCCTTGTGAGCGGCTAGCGAGGCATATTCGCCCGGAGTTTCGAAGGACGCTTTTGAAGCGGAGCGGAAGTCCGAGAAACATGTTTGAGGGCGAATTAAGTTCGGACCCGTTCCCCCGCAGGGGGCGGTTTG
>NZ_QTNG01000003.1:0-240815 GCF_003603525.1 Acidaminococcus sp. AM33-14BH
ACACGCATCTGGACGGTCACTTTAGCGCCCCAAAATAAATTATAGAACCACTTTTTCGATTGGGAGCTCTTTAGATTACGTTCATATCAGTATTTATTAGACTTAGAGCTGAGTATTGTGACCAGCGCGTACCGCCGTTTACTCTTTTGCTTCACCGTCTTTTCCCTTCCGGTCTTTTAGCATCACAGCAATACAGCTTTTTCCTCAGTATCTTTCGCTCGACAGCTAGATCCGCCGGATCGAAACAGCTTTTCAGGGCTGATGCCCTGAAAAGACAGCCTGACAGCCCACTTTAAATCACTGTCTTTTTCCTGTATAATACCCTTATCATCATCTCACTCTTTAGGAGGAAACATGCCTAAAAATAGACTGGAAGCGTTCAGTGACGGCGTCCTTGCCATCATCATCACCATCATGGTCCTTGCCATGGAGGCGCCGGAAGGAAAATCTTGGCGCGATCTTGGCGCCGTTATTCCGACGTTCATTGGCTACATTATCAGCTATACCTATGTTGGGATTTACTGGGTGAATCATCACCGACTGCTCCAGTCCGTGGAGACCATCAAGGGTCGAAGCCTGTGGGCCAATCTTTTGTGGATGTTTTTTGTGTCCCTCATTCCTTTTGCTACGGCCTGGGCTTCTAATACAGGATTTGCCGCTGTACCCGTTTCTCTTTATGGTGGGGTCCTTTTCCTTACGGCCATCGCTTATCAAGCCCTTGATATGACCATCCGTCACGCCAAAGGACAAATGGACAGCCTTTGGACGGTGGCGACGGGGGACAGACGGAACCTTCTCACGGTCACAAGCTATGCCATTACGGTGCCGCTTGCCTACATCTATGTTCCTGCGGTCTATTTGATTTATGTTCTGACAGCCTTTTTATGGATCTTTCCTGAAGTAGAAGGCCACGCTTCTTGAAACCCTGCTTGTCAGGCCCTTTGCTTTCTCAATCAGTGAGGAGGTAAGGGGCTTTTCTTGACGCGGTACGGTCCTCATTGTATCATGAAAGGAAGTAGAAACCGGTAAGAAGGGAGGATCCCATCTTGTATGATCCGCGTCTTGAGACATTTTTGTGCGTTGCCGACAATGGCAGTTTCAATAAAGCGGCCGAAGTTTTATACATTTCTCCGCCTGCTGTCATCAAACAGATCAATGGCCTTGAAAAAAGCTTGGGCTTTTCGCTTTTTCTACGGACTCACCGCGGTCTTTTTCTCACCGCAGCAGGGGCCTCCCTTGCCGAAGATGCCCGTTACGTCATTCAGTACAGCAAGGATTCCATCGTCCGGGCCCGGAGGGCCATGGAGCAGGGGGCAGAGACCATCCGCATCGGGTCTTCGCCCATGACGCCGGCCCAGGTCCTTGTGGATTTGATGCCTCAGTTGCAGGACTTTGATCAAAGAATCAAATTCCAGGTCATTCCTTTTGAAAACACGCCGGAAAACGCGCGGGAAATCTTGTCTCATTTAGGACGCAATATTGATGTTGTGGCGGGGATTTTTGACGAAACGATGCTGCGCCTGCGGAGATGCCAGGGTTTTGAACTTAAAAGGACCCCCCTTTGCTGTGCCCTTTCCCTGCATCATCCCTTGGCGAGAAAGGACTTTCTCACCGTAGAGGACCTTCATGGCGAGGCGCTCATGCTCATTCGGGAAGGGTGGAACCATTATGTGGATGAACTGCGTCACGATCTCATGGACGGGCATCCTGAAATCAAATTGATAGACTTTGATTTTTATGATACGGAAGCCTTTAACGAATGTGACCGGAAGAACGCCCTCCTTATGGCCGTTCCTCAGTGGGAAGCTGTTCATCCTCTTCTTAAGATCCTTCCTGTGAGGTGGGACTACACGGTCCCTTATGGGCTCCTTTACGGGCATAAGCCTTCGGCGCCAGTAAAGCGCTTTTTGCACGCCCTTGCGCAGATAACGGAAAGGTTTACTAAAAACGAGCTTTAACGAAAAGGTTCATACTGCAAAGCGAAACGAGACTTCTGTGGAGGTCTCGCTTTTCTTATAATGGGGACATAAGCGAAAAGGAGGATCCCCTATGAAGATAACCTTTGGCATCCTTGCCCTTTCGGCACTCCTGCTCTTTGGTTCCGGCTGCGGGGACATGCAGGCGAGCCAAGCGCCGCAAAAAGAGCAGACCATAGAGGAAAGGAACACGACGATGAACGGACATTTCACGCAAAAGACGCCCATCAAAGAGGTTATGGAATCGCCTGTTTTTAAACCTTACGGGCGGCTCCTTTTCCCCGTTCATACAGGCTACTGGAACGGTCACACCTTGGAAGACCTCCGACTCATTTGGTACTGTCACATCGACCCCAAGGAGACGACAGCCATTGTCAATGACCTTTGGGAGCGGGCGCAGCAAAAAGAAACGGTATTTTATGATATCTACAGCGTTGCCGAAAAGGCGGCGGACCCCCGCAAAAAGGACACGGGCCTTTTTTTCTTCAAAGGCCGGAAAGGGGCTCCTTTTGCCGTTGTGAACGCTGGCGGCGGCTTTATCTATGTGGGCGCCATGCACGATAGTTTTCCCCATGCTTATGAGCTTTCTAAACGGGGCTATAACGCCTTTGCCCTCATCTACCGGCCGGGCGCGCAAACGGCCTGCGAAGACCTGGCGCGGGCCATCAGCTTCATCTTTGCCCATGCGGATGAACTGGGCGTTGATACCAAGGACTATTCCCTTTGGGGCGGTTCGGCAGGGGCCCGCATGGCGGCCTACCTTGGCTCTTACGGGCCCGCAGCTTTTGGCGGGAATGACCTGCCTCGTCCAGGGGCTGTCATCATGGAGTACACGGGCCATTCGGATTACACCAAAAATGACCCGCCAACCTTTGCCGTGGTTGGTGACGATGATGGCATCGCCAATTGGCGCGTTATGCAGCGCCGGTTGGAAATCCTAAGCAATCTTGGCATTCCCACGGAATTCCATCATTATCCCGGCCTTGGCCATGGCTTTGGTCTTGGCACCGGAACGGCGTCAGAAGGCTGGTTTGATAAGGCCGTTGCCTTCTGGGAAGCACAAATGAAAAAATAACCGAGGAGGAAAGAATCATCATGAAAAAAAGGATGCTTGGAAAAGACCTTGAAGTTTCTGCCATCGGTCTTGGCTGTATGGGCATGAGCCATGCTTATGGCGCGCCTAGTGACCGCAAGGAAATGACGGAACTGATTGCGCGCGCCGTCGAGCTTGGCTGCACATTTTTTGACACGGCTGAATCCTACGGCACGGAAGAAAACCCTCACGACAATGAAGAACTTTTGGGGATTGCTTTAAAGCCCTATCGCAGCAAGGTGAAGATTGCCACGAAGTTTGGCATCAGTTTTGACTGGGACGCACCGTCCGTCAATAAACCGCTCATCGTCGATTCTTGTCCGGAAACGATCCGCAAAAGCGTGGAAGGCTCCCTAAAACGGCTTCAGACGGACCATATCGACCTGTACTACCAGCACCGCGTCGACCCCAAGATTCCTATTGAGGAAGTGGCGGGAACGGTGAAGGACCTTATTGATGAGGGAAAGATTACCCATTGGGGCCTTTCCGAAGTGGACGAAGAAACGCTGCGTCGGGCCCACAAGGTCTGCCCGGTGACGGCCATCCAGAACCGCTATTCCATGATGGCCCGCTGGTATGAATCTCTTTTCCCCGTCTTGGAGGAACTGGGCGTGGGCTTTGTTGCTTTTTCGCCTCTTGCAAACGGCTTTTTGACGGCGGCCTACAAAAAGGGCACGGCCTTTACGGAAAAAGGCGATTACCGCTCCGTCATGCCCCAATTTTCCAGTGAAGGGCAGGCTGAAAATGCAGGCCTCGTAGCCCTTCTCGAAAAGATCGCCCGCGAAAAAAACGCCACGCCGGCCCAGGTTTCCCTTGCCTGGATGCTAGAGAAAAAGCCCTATATTGTGCCCATTCCAGGGACGCGGAAGTGCAGCCGTCTCGAAGAAAACTTGGGCGCTGCAGCCCTTAGATTTACGCCGGAAGAACTGGCGTCCCTTGACGGAGAGCTGCGCCATACGAAAATGTCTGCGGTTTTTGGCGGTACGGCCATCAAAAAATAAATCGGTATGATTCACTAAGTGACAATAGGAGGCACTATTATGCGTAAAAATCTTGGAACGAAACCTTTCTTTTATCCACTGCCCGTCCTCATCATTGGTTCCTACGATGAAAAGGGGAAGCCGGACCTTATGAACGCCGCTTGGGGCGGACTTTATGAAGCAGATAAGGTGATCTTGAGCCTTAGCCAAAGTCATCAGACAACGGAAAACATCAAGGTAAAGAAAGCCTTTACCATCAGCTTTGCTGATAAGGCACATCTTGTTTCCGCTGATTACGTGGGCCTTGTGTCAGCAAAAAATGAACCAAAGAAAGTGGAAAAATCGGGCTTCCACGTTGTAAAAAGTGAATTTGTCGACGCCCCCCTTGTAATAGATCTCCCCGTTGCCCTTGAGTGCACCCTCATTAAGGTGAACGAAGACGGAAGCCTTATTGGCAAGATTGAAAATGTAAGCATCGATGAAAGTGCCCTTGATGTTGAGGGAAACCTTGATATGACGCGGTTCGCGCCCCTTTCCTTTGAACCTTTCCATCGTACCTATCACGTCCTTGGCGAAAAAGTCGGCACGGCTTTTAAGGATGGGGGCGAACTGAAATGACGGAGAAACCTTTTGTGGTCTGCCATATGCTGACAAGCCTCAACGGCAAGATCGATGGGGCCTTCTTTGATAATCCGGCGGCTGGACCTGGCCTTGACCGCACGGGTAAGATCCGCAGCGGCTACCATTGTGACGCCATTGTTTTTGGCGCGGTGACCATGGAAGCCTTCTGCGAGGGAAAACTTAATGAGGCAGTCCTTGCAGGTAAAAAGGACCTTCCCAAAAAGGATTGGGTGAGCCCGGAAGTGGCAGATAATGAGGGCTTTCAGGTGGTCCTCGATCCCCTGGGAAGGCTTGCCTACCATCGGCCTTTCCTGCAGCGCGGTACAGGGCCCCGTCAGCACATCATTGAAGTGGTGTCGGAAAAAGTCTCCGGCGCTTATCTTTCCTATCTCCGGGAAGTGGGCGTCTCCTATATTGTAGCCGGCGAGGATAGCCTTAAAGGCTCCGTCATCCTGCAAAAACTAGCGGACCTTTTTGGTATTTCCCGCATTGCCTTAAGCGGCGGCGGCCTCACGAACGGCACCTTCCTGCGGGAGGGCCTTATTGATGAACTGAGTCTTGTCATCGTTCCCGTCGCGGAAATGGAAAAGGGGGCAACCTCTTTTGAAGCCATGGATGGGGCGCCCCTTTTGAAGAACCCGGCCTTTATCTTAAAGGGTGTGGAAGTCCTTGCAAAAGATGCGCTGTGGATCCGCTATGAGCGGGTAAATGGATAAGGAGGGTAGGGATGAAAAAGAGGCAATTTCTTGCAGCGGCCCTTTTTAGTGCGGCCGTGATGACTTTTGGCACGGTTTCTTTCGGAGAAGCGGCAGAATCCCTTCAGATCAAGGAACAAGGCATCTTTTCTGCCGGCGGGACCGTGCTCCATTCTCCGGGAACCTTTGACATCAGTCACTACTATACGTCGCGGGAAGGGTCCACGGCCCATGTGGACCACGCCAATGTCCTTTATGAAGTGCCCCAAAAGGAAACGGGCCTTCCCATGGTCTTTCTCCATGGCTATGGTCAGTCCCGCACGGGATGGA
The DNA here is from genome assembly GCF_003603525.1 of Acidaminococcus sp. AM33-14BH. NCBI lineage: Bacteria > Bacillati > Bacillota > Negativicutes > Acidaminococcales > Acidaminococcaceae > Acidaminococcus > Acidaminococcus sp. AM33-14BH. The sequence continues at coordinate 5,696 of NZ_QTNG01000003.1, forward strand.
TGGCGACGCCGGACGGCAAGCCGGGCTGGGCGGATTTCTTTTTGCGCCACGGTCACAGTGTGTACCTTATTGATGAACCGCGCCGTGGTGAGGCAGGGGCAACAGGGAAGGCGGGCACCATGACGACGACCCCTAGTGACCAGACTTGGTATACGCAGTTTCGCATCGGTACCTACAAAAATGGCGCCTTTACATATAATAAGGACTCCAAGTTCCCCAAAGGAGAAGCGGCCCTGAACCAGTTCTTCCGGCAGATGACACCGGATACGGGCATGGATAACGCCGCCGGTGAGCAGGCCATTGATACGGATGTTGTCGCAAAGGCCGTCGCTGCTGCCATTGATGAAATCTACGACCGGACGGGGAAAAAGTCCATCCTCGTGACCCATTCCCAGGGCGGCGGACCGGGCTGGGAAACGGTACGCTACACGCCTCATGTAGCGGCCATTGTCGCCATTGAACCGGGCGGCGCTGCAGCGCCTGGCAGTGCGGCTTATAAAGCCATGGCAGAGCAAAAAATCCCTGTCACCTTCTATTATGGGGACTATATTGGAAATGACCTTCCTGACATTCCCGCAGCTGCTATGTGGCAGCGCATGGCAGAAACGGCCGATACATTTACAGCGGCCTATGAAAAAGAAGGACTTACGAGTACGGTCGTCCATTTGCCCAAGCTCGGCATCAAAGGAAACTCTCATTTTATGTTCGAAGAAGCAAATCGTGACGAGATTGCAGAATTGCTTGAGAAGTGGCTTCAAACGTACGCCGCAAAATGAATTTCATAAGTAGCAGAGCAGGGAACCTAAGGCGGATTAAATACATTTAGTCTTTTTTTACCCTGGGAATGCCGCGGGAAAGCCCATGGAAAGAAAAATCTTTCGAGAAAAAATTGTAGTCACTACGGAGAAAAAAGTGGCACTTTTAGTAAAAATGGTGTAGTATAGCCTAGTAATCCACTTGGCTAATGGCTTACCCTAGATAGGGACAGCACGTTCCGTTCCTATCCAGTTACATCAAGCTGCGGGACGGCAGGTCTTCCTTGCGGGCATGGTGCACCAAAGGAACCGATCCGTCCGTTTTTTCAAAGGAAGATTATCATGCGTACTTCGATTCCTGTTTCATCCCTTTACCCTTTGCTGGGCCTCTCTGCTTCCGCCTTTTTGTTCAATACGTCGGAATTTATGCCCATTGGCTTGCTCCTTGATATTTCCCAATCCTTCGGCATGTCGCCGGGCCACACGGGCATCATGATCACGCTCTACGCCTGGTTTGTAGGGTTCCTTTCCCTGCCCCTCATGCTGGCAACGTGCCGCATGGCACCGAAACGGCTCCTCCTTTTTACCATGGCCCTTTTTGTCATAGGTCAGGCGGGCTCCGGTCTTGCCGTCAATTTCCCCATGCTCGTCGCCTTCCGCATTGTCGTCGCCTGTGCCCATTCGATCTTTTGGGCCATTGTGGGCCCGTTGGCAACGCAGATTGTGCCGCGGGGGCATCAGCCTTTTGCCCTTTCCATGGTCGCAACGGGTACATCCATTGCCATGATCTTGGGGCTCCCCTTGGGGCGGCTCATTGGTCTTGCCCTTGGGTGGCGCATGACCTTCCTGTTCCTTTCCTTTGTTTCCCTATTGGACATGGCCTATCTGTGGCGTATCTTCCCTGTGCTGACGCAAGGGGCGCCCTTTACGCTCCATGACCTGCCCGGCCTTTTGCGAAATCCCATTGTCATGGGTGTGTCCTTCCTGGCCCTTCTGTATGCAGGATCCTATTTCACGGTCTACAGCTACATCGAGCCCTTTCTTGAAACGGTGGCCCATTTCTCGGCCCAAGGCATTACGTGGACACTTGTCTTCCTTGGTGTCTGCGGCATCGGCGGCAGTGCTGTCTTTTCCCGCTTTTATGAAGCGCGCCGCCAGCCCGTATTTTACTTTGAACTGGGGGCCCTTCTTGCGGTCATGGTGCTCTTTTTGCCGGCAGCGTCCTTCCGCCCGACTATGCTCCTTTGCTGCATGGTCTTTGGCATGATCTTTACCATGTTCGGGACCACTATGCAGGCCGAACTCATCCGTGGCTGCCCCCAAGCGGCAGCGCCTGTTGCCATGGCTATTTATTCGGGCATTTTCAACGTGGGGATTGCAAGCGGCACCTGGCTTGGTGGACACCTTGTTTCAAGGGACCTGCTGTCCTACATCGGCTTTGCCGGTGCCGTCCTTGCTGTAGGTGCGACCCTTGTTGCCCTGTGCTTTTACGTGCCGAAAATAAAGGCAGGAAGCGGGCAGCCTTAACTTCATCATAGAACCCGGAGCAGGGGAGACGCCCTGCTTCGGGATTTTTGTTATGTAACGGCAACTAAACGGTGCAATTTGTGCGCTGAGCCAAAATATTGACCTCCTTCATATGGTATAATAGGATAGCAGCCTTAAAACAAAGGAATGCAGAAAGGATGAATCCCATGAAAGAACTGACCCCCGACCTTCTTCAGGAGTTTAGCCGGTCCTATGCCCAAAAAGACGGGGCACAGACCCTTCATACAATGCTTTATAAAACCGATATGGCGGACCTTTCCTACGTGCCGCTTAAAGGGGCGGCCCTTAAAGGCGCTTTTTCCGTGGAAGTAAAGACCCGCGGCATTACGGCCCAGGAACAGTCCGGTCGATGCTGGCTGTTTGCGGCCCTAAACATCCTCCGCGAAAAGGTGGCGGAAAAATGCAAGCTTGATGAATTTGAGCTTTCTCAGAACTACCTTTCTTTTTATGATAAGCTGGAAAAATCCAATAACGTTCTGCAGATGGTCATCGACCATGCCCATGAACCCATTAAGGGGGAGCTCATGCAGTATGTGCTCCAGGGCGTTGCCGATGGAGGATACTGGTGCGAAGCCGTTGATCTCGTGGAAAAATACGGTGTTGTCCCCAAACAGGTCCAGCCGGAAACGTACCAGTCAAGTCATACGGCTCGCTTTGTGAGCACCATCAATCGCCTTGTGCGCAAAGACGCCTGGGAACTGCGGGAACTCGTTCTTGCCGGAAAGGATCCTTATGCCCGTAAGAAGGAAATGATGCAGGAAATCTACGATGCCCAGTGCATTGCTTTTGGTGAACCGGTCCAGACCTTTGATTTTTCCTATCGAGACAAGGACAAGGTCTATCATGAGGAACGGAATCTGACGCCTCTTGATTTTTATCATCAATATGTCGAAGGTTCGCTCCGGGATTACGTAGCCATTGTCAATGAACCGACGGAGATCATGCCTCTTAATAAACCCATCCAGTTCCATGGAGTGGAAAACATGGTGGGCCGCGATATGCTGGCACTTAATTTGCCGCAAAAAGAGATGGAAGCGCTCTGCGTCAAACAGCTTGAAGCTGGAGATGCCATTTGGTTTGCCTGCGATGCTGGGGCTTATGGAGCGCGGAAGGAAGGCGTTTGGGATCCTGAGAGCGTTTGCTGCGAGGCCCTTTTGGGCGGATTTTCAACAGCTATGCCCAAAGGCAGGCGCCTCGAGTATAACAGCAGTTCGGCAACGCATGCCATGATCCTTGTAGGCGTTCATTTTGATGAGACAGGTGTGCCCGACCGCTGGAAAATTGAAAATTCCTGGGGCAAGGATGTAGGCGACGGCGGTTATTTCGTCTGTTCCGAGAAATATTTCGAGGACTTTGTATACGAAGCCGTTATCCATAAAAAGCACTTGACGGAAGCACAGCGCAAGATGCTTGAAGAAGAACCGGTCATCATCAATGCTTGGGATGAGGATCACTGAAAAATTCTAAAATGTTCTTGACATTCCCCTAAAAATTGTGTAAGATATCACAGTCAGCTGTTTTAACGGAGTGGTACTCAAGTGGCTGAAGAGGACGGTTTGCTAAATCGTTAGGAGGGTTAAACCTCGCCAGGGTTCAAATCCCTGCCACTCCGCCATATTGGATGATAAGCCTTCAGGAGCAATCCTGAAGGCTTTTTTAGTTTTTACTCAGCCCAAAAATTGGGCTGAGTTGATGTAGACGTGAGCTCATTGCTTTAAGTAAAGATGAATCTAAAGCAATAGGCTCATGACCTATCGTAAGATGGACCATCTCACGATTTACGATAGATGACGCCTGGGCGCTTCCCCTCCTAACCTTTTGTCGTCACCTCCAGCGCCCAGCTCATCAGGCAAGAAGCTTTTTTCAGCCTATGGACCTATACGCGGCCATCTGCGTTGTCGCCAACGACCTCAATCGCCTCGACGTATCGGCCTCTGGCCGCAAGGAAACTCGCGCGTCGCCGATTTGTTTTTGGTGGCGCCGCTTCGGAGAACCTTTGCGCAACAGATTCCGCGTCGCTGCGCTAGCGGATTGCTGGTGTCTCAGGTCCGCCGTCGTCGATGAGGCCGGGTGCTCCTAGCATCCGACTACGTCTAGGCCATATGTGAAAAAAGCAAATGAAAATAAAAAAGACCAAAGGAGCAACGACAAATCGTGTTCCTACGGGACTGGGCGGACCGCTACGGTCTTTTGCCTTAGAATTTCTTTGTATTTGCCTTACAAGCTCCTCCTTCCGACAAGAAACGTACCCTTCGACAACACAATTGACGCATAGCGCCAATCCGCTCCCTTTCGGTGGAGGGTGAGGAGCGCGGCGACGTTACATTACGAGCGGTAAGCGAAGAACATTTTTCGATGGTTCAAGGCTGCCTTAAGGCATGGCCTTAGCCGTGCCGGCAGACCGCAAAACCCTGTTATCGAAAAATTTGGTTGGCGCCCAGTACCGCAGGGACATGGTTTGGCGTCGGCATCACGGTCTTTCTCCTTATGGTCTTTTAGTATCAAAGTACCCCAGCGTCACAGTACCATAGCCTTTTCCATGCAATCCTTCGCTCGACAGTGAGAGCCGCAGGCTCGAGACAGCCATTCAGGGCCCATGCCTGAATAGACAGCTTGATAGCCGCCTTCCAAATTTCCTTCTTTTCATGTATCATAAGCATGTATCTGATTTCAATGTAAAGGAGAATCCTTATGCTGCAGGATATTGATCAAGGTCTTTTCCGTAATGAATATATGCCGGTGCCACCCCAGAAAGAAGACATTGTCTTTTCCTTTGATGGCGGCAAGACCCTTCTTCGGGAAGGCGAGGAAGGAATCGAGGTACCCCTTGTTGGGTCGCTAAAGGAGGCAGAGCTTCCCCATTTGCAGTATCTTTTTCGCATTGGGGAACGGTCTTATTACCTTTGGATGGGGAAGGAGCCGCTTCAGAAGGCGCGCTTTTCCTATGAAATCGTCCGCAAATTCCGCTTGGCCTGTCCTCAGGCCCTCTGCTTTGCGGGAGAGACGGCCTATCATCTGTACCGCTGGTACCGGGACAATCGGTTCTGCGGAGTCTGCGGCCATGAGATGGTCCATGATACAGTAGAACGGGCCATGCGCTGCCCCAGCTGTGAGCATGTGGTCTATCCTAAGATTATGCCTGCCGTTATTGTCGGCGTCATCCACGAGGGAAAGCTTCTTACAAGCCGCTATGCCGGCCGGGCTTATGGCGGTCTCGCCCTTATTGCCGGTTTTGTTGAAATTGGTGAGACCGGTGAAGACACGGTGCGCCGGGAAGTTATGGAAGAGGTGGGCCTTAAAGTAAAGAACATCACCTACTTTGCTACCCAGCCCTGGGGCTTTGAATCAGATCTGCTCTTGGGGTACTTCTGTGAAGTCGATGGGGATCCGACCATCCATGTGGATCACAGGGAGCTTGCCACAGCAGAATGGATGGATGCGGAGATGCTCCAAAAAGAGGAACTTCAAACCATTACCCTAACGGCAACGATGATGGATACCTTTCGTAAAGGCCTCTATCCACCTAAAAATAAACTCTTTCGTCAAGGGAAGGAGTAATCACCATTATTTTTGACAAATGTCAGAAATAATGGTATTATATGACATATGTCAGAAAAAGAAAAGGAGGCCCATGCATGGGCAGAACGAAACGGAGCCGCAGGGTAGGGACTTATCCCGAGTGGAATAGCTTTGTCCCCGAAGAAGGGGAGCACCCAGAGACAGTCTTTCTTTCCATCGAGGAATTTGAGACCATCCGTCTTATCGATTATGAACATTTGACGCAACAGGCTTGTGCTGACAATATGCAGGTTGCGCGGACAACGGTGACGGATATGTACGACCATGCCCGTTTCATCCTTGCTGACTGTCTTATAAGCGGCAAGAAACTTGTCATTGCCGGAGGCCACTACAAGCTCAAGGAAACCGCTTTACGAGGCAATGATTTTGTAAAACAGAAAGGACTTGATATTATGCGTGTTGCTGTTCCCTATGAAGAAGGTTCCGTGTTCCAGCATTTTGGCCGGACGGAAACCTTTAAAGTCTACGATATTGATCACGGTGCTATTGTCTCGTCCGCCCTTCTGTCCACGATGGGCCAGGGCCATGGCGCGCTGAGCGGCTTTCTGCGGGAAGCCGGTGTGGATACGGTCCTTTGCGGCGGTATCGGTGAAGGCGCAAGACAGGCCTTGGGCGCGGAAAAAATCAACTTTTATACCGGCGTGACCGGTTTATGTGACGACGCTGCCGCGGCTTTTTTAGCGGGGAATCTTGTGTATTCAAATGAGCCACGTGCCTGCGACCATCATGACCACCATGAGGTCGGCTGTCATCACAGGTAAGATCAATGGAGCAGGGAGCACCCGAGTCTTTCAGGTGCTCTTTTTTTGTGGCACCTTTTGAGAAAAAGGAGTTCATCATGGATTACCATATTCGTCCCCTGGAAAAACGGGATTATACGCTGCTGCCCGATTTTCTATATGAAACAATTTATGTTCCCAAAGGACGGAAGAAGCCGTCCAAAAAGATCCTAAATATGCCCGAACTGCGACTTTATACCCATGGGTTTGGGCAAAAAGCTTCTGATTTTGGTTTTGCAGCGGAGTGGAAGCATCATGTGATTGGCACGGTATGGGCCCGCATCATGAAAGATTATTCCCATATCAATAAGGAAATTCCTTCCCTTGTCCTTTCCATCAGTGCGTCCCATAGGGGCAAAGGATTGGGCACTAGGCTTCTGACAAAACTCATGAAAGAGGCAAAGCTCATTGGCTATCCGGCCCTTTCCCTTTCGGTCCAGGTCTCGAATCCGGCACGGTTTCTCTACAAAAAACTGGGCTTTGAATCTCTGACTGTCGTCAAAGGGGAAACGGAGGAAGAAATCGTTATGGTGAAGGAATTTTCTTAAAGTCTGTGGACGCTCTCCTTTTCATTTCGTATAATAAAAGGGTATGAAATAGAAAGGACCGTTATTTATGGATCGTATTCTTCTTTTAGCGGCTGCACTCCTATGGGGCGGCACGCTGTCAGCCCAGCGCATCAGCACACAGTTTCTCGGGGCTTTTTCCTTTATGGGTGTCCGCTATCTTGCGGGCTTTTTATCCATGCTGCCCATTGTCTATTGGGAACAGCGGTATCATAACCATGCCATCGACGGAGAAAAAAAGCCTTTTTCTCTTGTCCTAGCGGCGGCAATCCTTGCCATCTTCCTTACGGCGGGGACCGGTTTTCAGCAACTGGGAATGTTCTACACGACAGCGGGCAAGGCGGGGTTCATTACGAGCCTTTATATCGTCATCGTGCCGTTTTTTGCCTACTTTGTGGGGCAGCCCCTTCGTCGGACTGCTATCATCGGGAGCCTCCTTGCCATGATCGGTATGTATTTTCTTGCGTATCCTACGGATGGAGCTTCTTTTAACCGCGGTGATATCCTGATTGCCATTTGTTCCGTCGTCTGGTCTATCTATATCCTGCTTGTGGACCGCTGGGCTGTTCATTACGCAGGGTTTACCCTCGTTGCCGTGGAATTCTTTTTTGCCAGCATCTACAACCTTGTCTTAAGTCAGCTTGCTGGCGAAGTCATTACCCTGAATCATATTGAGGCAGCCCTTTGGCCAATCTTGTACTGCGGCTTTTTGGGCGGCGGCCTTGCTTATTCCTTCCAGTTTATCGGGCAGCGCGGCGTGGGACCGACCGAAGCGTCACTGCTTTTAAGTTCGGAAACTGTCTTCAGCGTCATCGGCGGCTGGCTAATCTTGGGGGAAATCCTGTCCGGAAGGGAATTGGTGGGTTGCTTGTTTATGCTGATGGGAATCATTAGCAGTCAGATTAAAATTAAATAGAACTCGGAACAAAAATTGCTCTGATTCGATGCAGTTACGTGTCATCATTGGATTTTAAATGATTGATCTTATGCCAATGATGGCATGTCCCGTCGTAACATGATACGTACCATAATCTTATGTTAAAGTCGCCCGAAATATGCCTCCGTCCGTCCCTTTTGAGTCAGCCAAAAAATTGGGCTGATTTGATGAAGTACGTGAGTCCATTGCTTTGAGAAAAATTAATCTGAAGCAACGGACTCATGGCATATCGTACAACGGAACGTTTCACGGTAGGGGATAGCTATTGCCTGGGCGCTTCCTTTCCTAACTATGTGCCGTTACCTCCAGTGCCTAGCTTATCAAAGCGGAATCTTTTTGCAATCTTCGTGCCATATGGGCCTATCTACAATGTTGCTGGCGACCTCCATTTCCTCAACGTACCGGCCTCTGGCCGCAAGGAAACTTACGCGTTGCCGCTTCGGAGAACCTTCGCGCAACAGCTCTTGCGTCGCTGCGCTAGCGGATTGCTGGCGTCTCAGGTTTGACTCGTCGCGGAGGCCGCGGGCTCCTCGTACCTGGATCCATCTGAACCGAATTTACAAAAAGCAATTGGAAGAAAAGAATGGAACGGGCGGGCCAAATCGCTCTACGGGAGGGCGCCGAATTGATTTTTCAATCACACGGTCCTGCAGCCGAATCGCTTCTACAGCGTCTTGCGATTTGCGGCTTTGGCCCATTGAAAAATGATCCTCGCTAGCCGCTCGTGATGAGACGTCGGGCAAAAATCGCCTTCCTCATCCATTCCCTACTCCTGCAAGCAAGCCTTTTCGGTGGATACCCCTGCCTTGGTAAGGCGGAAAGACCAGAAATCAAAACGATTGTAAAGCTTAAGACCATGAAACAAGTCCTAAACCGAATTTAGATACAGGTTCGGTTTAGGACTCTTCGTTTATATTTTTGTTCTTCAGAAATTGATTTTTATACAGAAATCACGACCGAATCTGGAACAACCTGCGTTCGTGTTTTCCCTCTGAGCTCGACTCGTGCAGTCGATCCGCCTTTGCCAAGGCGGGGGACCCAAACCGGGACATTTCTACAAGCTGGCATCATCAACATTTCTCGGTTTTGGTGATGGATGAGGACGCACAGTGACGTTTCCCAGCGAACGATAGTGAGGACCATTCGCCCGAGTCCCAAGCTCGCTTTGGATCGCCAGTGGAAGAGCGCAGGGACATGTTTCCGAACGAATTTAATTCGGCGCCCAGTCCCGTAGGGACACGGTTTGGCATTGGCCTCGCGATTTTTTAGCATTACAGCATCAAAGCCCCCAGCGGCCTCTAGTCCTCTTCAGAACGACAGCAAAAGCCGCAGGCTCGAGACCGCCTTTCAGGGATTAGGTCCTGAAAGGTCAACTTGGCAGTCTAAATAGTCTTTTAGTCAGCCCGATTTTTGGGCTGATTTTCTCTCTCCAGCAGCCACTTCTTCCTTTCTATTCCTCCCGCATATCCTGTCAGCGAGCCATCCTTTCCAATCACTCGGTGGCAAGGGATGATGATGGAAATGGGATTCCGTCCAACGGCGTTTCCCACGGCTTGGGCGGAGAAGTGGGGTTTCCCATCTTCTTTTGCAATTTCTGCTGCAATGGCGCCGTAGGTCGTAACGTTACCATAAGGGATGGCAAGGAGCTTTTGCCATACCCTTTTTTGGAAGGCTGTTCCTTTCGGTGCCAAGGGGAGCATTCCTGGATCTGGCTGCTTACCCTTAAAGTAGCACATTAGATAGGTCTTAACGGTTTTCCAAAGGGGCAGCGATTCCAAGGATTCAAAGGAGCCCTCTTCCATGGTTCCGTCATAGCGCTGGCCCACAAAATAAAGGGCCGTCACATTTTTCCCGTCACTTTGGACGGAAATATCTCCCAAGGGGGAGTCGTATATGGCTTGATAGATCATCGTTCTTCCTTTCTTTTCCTTAGCGCCATAGGCTCACGGTCGCATAACTTCTGAAAGGCCGCCACGCTTCGGCAAGGGTCAGGCGCTCTTTTGGCGTTGTTCCCGGCAGAGCATGCTTGATACCGGCATCGGTCTCAAGAAAAATATCCGGGTCTTTGAGGACACGCATGGCTATATAGTCACTTGTCCAACGGCCAATGCCTTTAAGCGCTAGGAGTGCTTTTTTTGTTTCCTCTCGGCTTCTGGTACCGTCAAGGCGCAGGGAACCGTCCATAAGGGCCTGCGCGAGGGCCCTTATGGACGCGGATTTCGAGGAGATGATGCCGAGTTTTCCCAATTCATCAGAGAGGCTTTCTCCATAGGAAAGGATCTTTTCCGGTGTGGGGAAAAGGTGGGTGAGACCGGGATGGCCTGTTTCAATAGGTGTTCCCAAGACTGCCACAAAACGCGCGGCAAGAGTACTTGCCGCTTTCACTGTAATCTGCTGACCTAAGATGGCCCGCACAGCCGTTTCAAAACCGTCAAAGGCTCCGGGAATGCGGATTCCTTCTGCAAAAGTGCCGGGAACCCCATCATTCATGGCGTAAAGCACGGCGGCAATGGTTTCCGGAAAAGCTGCCAGGTCAAACTGCCGGGATACGCGAAAGATAACATCTGAGAGAACGGGAAGCAGCGAGTCCGAAAGGGTCAGGGTGAGGGCATTGCACTTTTTGTTGGGCGAAACGGAAATGATTCCATGATAACGCGCTCCTTTTTCCCCTGCAAGGGTTACGGTACGCTTATAGATGCCTTCCGAAACGGTCTCGATGCCTTTCATGGCACGCCCTTTCAAAAAGTCAAAAAGCGGCGACGCAAGATAGGGCGGGCGATAGGTGAGGGTGAGCGAGAGCGTCCCCAATGCAGGATGGGACGAGTCCAGTCGGCGCAGGGCTGTCGGCGTCAAGTGGTACCGTTCCTGAAAAAGTTCATTCAGTCGCCTGGTGCTGCCAAATCCTGAAGCGAGGGTAATCTCTGCAATGGAAAGGGACGAATCCTGGAGCAGGGCTTTGGCAAGAAGCAGGCGACAGGTTTCAAGATAAGTCACGGGTGTTACGTGGAAACGGTCCCAAAAGGCACGGCGCATGTGGCGACTTGAATAGCCAAAACGCGCTGCCATTCCTTCAAGGGAAAGAGGGGTGCTGGCGTGGGACCACAGGTAAGCGCCCATCTTTTCCGCAAGGCTGTCCGTTCCTAGAAGGCTTGCTGAAAAGGAAGGCCGTTCCGGGTGGCAGACGAGGCAGGGCCGATAGCCTGCTGCTTCCGCCTCGGCCGCGCTTTCAAAAAAATCACAGTTTTTTGCACTGGCCCGTCGGGCCGGACAAATGGGCCGGCAGTAGATGCCCGTTGATTTGATTCCAACAAAAAGCACACCGTCGTAGGACGTGTCGCGGCTGCGGTAGGCCTCATAGGCTTCTTTGACGGGTAACTTCATAAGCGGGGAACACCTCCTTTTTTCACACTATACCACGATTCCACGAAAAAAGCTCGCGGTTTTCGGACATGGATAGGTAAGGGCTTTTCCCTTCCTGCGTTGCAAGGACGCTTCAATTTATGGTAAAATTTTGTGGTTTATCAAAGCGGGCATGGGTCCGCCATAGAAAAGAGGAATTTGCTGCTGTGAACAAGATAGGAATCATTGTGAATGCCGATGATTTTGGCCGTCACGAGCTCATCAATGGAGCCGTTCGGGAAGGCTGCCAAAATGGGCTTATCCGTTCGGCAACCCTTATGGTCATGGGGAATGCCTTTGCTGATGCTGTAAAGACAGCCAAGGAGCTGCCTGAACTCGGTGTCGGGGTTCATTTGACCGTTGTGGATGGTACGCCGATCCTAGCGCCAAAACAGATTCCTTCCCTCATTGACCCCAAGACGGGCCGCTTTTACGCAGACCACGGGGCCTTTGTCAAAGCCTATGCGAAAGGGAAAATCCGGATGAGCGATGTGCGCCACGAGTGGGAAGCCCAGATTGAGAAGTTTCTTGCTTCCGGCCTCATTCCGACCCATGTGGACAGTCATCAGCATATGCATGTCCTGCCTGGCCTTATCGATGTGGCCCTTGACCTGTGCGCCCGCTATATGATCCCTGCCATGCGAATTCCTTCCATCCCCGTGGATTTGCGTCAGACGACGCTTAAGAACCTGGGCGAACAAATTGGCCGTACGGGGCTTCACGTTCTTGCCGAACGGGCACGAAAGAAGGCTAAAGCCTTTCAGCTTGTCGTGCCTGATGCCTTTGGCGGCATCGTAGCAGGACGGGCCGTGGATAAAAAGACCATCCGACAGATCCTTTTAAGTCATTATCAAGGGGTAACGGAAATCATGGTCCATCCTGGTCTTGATGACGCCATTCTTAGTGCCGATGCGCACTGGGACCACAGCTTTGAAACGGAACTTGCGGCTGTGACCGACGAGGGAAATCGCTCCATTTGTGAAGCTCTTTCCATTCATGTCATGAATTTCAGGGACCTTGTGGAAGAAAGGAAACAGCCATGATCTATACGGTAACACTCAATCCGTCCCTTGACTATATTGTGGACGTGGAAAACCTTACGGTTGGCGCCATCAACCGAAGCACGAAGGAAGCCATTTACCCCGGCGGCAAGGGCATCAACGTGTCCATCATCCTTTCCCGTCTCGGCGCCGAGACAACGGTAATTGGCTTCAAAGCGGGCTTTACAGGGGAAAACCTGGAGCACCTTGTCCAAAAAGAAGGCATCAAGGCTCAGCTTCTTTCGGTTGAAAAAGGCTTTACCCGCATCAACGTGAAAGTGCGGGGAAAGGAAGAGACGGCTATTAACGGCGCCGGACCAGAAGTGGCGGAAAAGGAATTAGCTGACCTTACAACCCGTCTTGAAGGTCTCGGAAAAGATGATACCCTCGTCCTTTCCGGGAGTGCACCTAAAAAAGCTGCCGATACGCTCTACGCAGATCTTGCAGCGAGGATGGAAGCCCGCGGCACACGCTGCGTTATCGATGCAACGGGCATGCTTCTTACAAAAGCGCTGCCCTATCACCCCTTCCTCGTAAAACCCAATCTAGAAGAACTCGAGGAAATCGTAGGTAAAAAGCTTGATGGTCTTTCTGCCATCGAAATCGCGGCGCAGCAGATGCAGCAGCTGGGAGCGCGGAATGTCCTTGTCTCCTTAGGCGGAGAGGGTGCCCTTCTTATCGATGAAAAAGGCCATGCTCATCACCACAGGGCCCCAAAGGGAAAAGTCCTCAATACAGTTGGTGCCGGTGACAGTATGGTCGCAGGTTTTCTCGCAGGGTACGAAAAGACCGGTGATTATGCAAAGGCTCTCCATTGGGGCATCTGCGCTGGCAGTGCCACGGCCTTTACAATGCATTTAGCAAGTCAAGCGGCGATGAAAGAACTGATTGAAAAGGGAGAATGACATGAAAATCACGGATCTGCTCAAAAAAGAGAGTGTCCTCTTAGAAGGTCACGCCACTGACAAAAAAGACGCCCTCCATACCTTGGTGGGTCTCATGGCCAAACAAGGAAACGTCGCCGATGTGGAAACGTACGAAGCCTGCGTTCTTAAGCGGGAAGAAGAGGGCAGTACAGGTGTTGGCGAGGGCGTTGCCATTCCTCATGCCAAGACGAGTGCTGTCACACGTCCTGGTCTTGCCTTTATGCGCTGCCTTGATGGCGTGGAATTTGATTCCCTCGACGGACAGCCAGCAAAACTCTTTTTCCTCATTGCCGCACCGGACAGTAAGGACAACGTCCATTTGGACGTATTGAGCCGCCTGTCGACGCTCCTCATGGACCCTGATTTTATTAATGGTCTCATGGCTGTAACAAGTGAGGACGAACTTTTTGCTCTCATCACAAAAGCTGAAGCGGAAAAGTTTGCTGACGAAGAGCCGGCAGAAGAAGCCACTCCTGCTGTGGCAGGGGATAAGAAGGCACCCTATCAGGTCCTTGCCGTCACAGCCTGCCCGACGGGCATTGCTCACACTTATATGGCGGCCGAAAGCCTGGAGCAGCATGCGGCCAAAAAGGGTATTTCCATCAAAGTTGAGACCAACGGCCAAAGCGGCATCAAGCATGCCCTCACGGCTGAAGAAATCGAAGGGGCGGAAGGCATCATCGTCGCTGCTGATAAGTACGTTCCCATGAACCGCTTCAAGGGAAAACGTGTCGTCATCGTAAAGGTTGCGGACGGTATCAATAAAGCGGATGCCCTCCTTGATGAAGCCCTTTCGGGGAAGGTCCCCATTTTTGAAGGGGAGACCGGCGGAAGTAAAACCGCAGCGGAAGAAGCCGCAGAAAGCGGTGCCCGTAAGATCTATAAGCACCTTATGGACGGCGTTTCCCATATGCTGCCCTTTGTCATTGGCGGGGGCATCCTCATCGCCCTTGCCTTCCTTGCTGATATGAGTGCTGCGGGGACGGCCCAGTTCGGGAACAGCACGCCTTTTGCGGCCTTCCTCAAAAATACGGGGAGCATGGCCTTTGGCTTCATGATGCCCATGCTCGCAGGCTTCATTAGTCAGAGCATTGCCGACAGGCCGGGTCTTCTTGTCGGTATCATGGCCGGCGCCCTTGCAAGTGCGGGCGGCAGTGGTTTTTTTGGGGCGCTTATCGGCGGTTTTGCAGCCGGCTACCTCATTCTTCTATTAAAGAAACTCGTAAGCGGTTTGCCTCAGTCTCTGGAAAGCCTGAAACCAATTCTCATCTATCCCGTCATCGGTCTCCTTCTCATTGGGGCTCTCATGGCTGGCGTCATCAACCCTGTCATGGCTTCCTTTAATCAGTGGGTGACTGGTTCCCTGGCTCATATGGGCGGCACGAGCAAAGTTCTCATGGGCTTTATCCTGGGTGGTATGATGAGCATTGACTTTGGCGGGCCGCTCAACAAGGCTGCCTATGTTTTTGGCACGGCTTCCCTTGCTGGCGCCGATGGGTCCGCCGTTTCATCCCCCTTCATGGCTGCTGTCATGATAGGCGGCATGGTGCCCCCCGTAGCCATTGCCATTGCAACGCAGTGCTTCCGCAGCAAGTTCACGGAAAAAGATCGCAAGTCCTTTGTCTCGACTTTTGTCATGGGTCTTGCTTTCATTACGGAAGGGGCCATTCCTTTTGCTGCAGAAGATCCGATGAGGGTCATCCCGTCATGCGCCATTGGTGCTGCGGTAGCAGGGGCCCTCAGCATGTACTTTGGCTGCTCTGTGCCCGCGCCGCACGGCGGAATATTTGTCTTTGGCGTTGTCCAAAATACCGGCATGTATCTCGTATCCCTTGCTGTAGGCTCCGTCGTTGGGGCGGTCCTTCTGGGTGTTTTAAAGAAAAAAGTATAAGTTCATAGAGGCTGTGAAAAATGGGGAAATCCTTTTTTCACAGTCTCTTTTTTATGGAGAAAAGACACAACTGCTTAAAGGTGGTTGCCGCATCGCACCAATTCGCACCAAGCCTTCAAAAAAGGCGCGTCAGGGTCACGGTTACCCGTCTTTTCCATCAAGACCTTGCCATACTGTCCTTTGCTCTTGGGTCATTGCCTCAGGGCGGCGGAAGCAAATCCGCCTTGGCAAAGGCGAATCGGCTCTTCGAGTCGAGTTCAAAGGAAAAATACGTACGCAGGTCGTCCCGGGACGATTGTGATTCCTCTTACGGTCTTTTGGTCGACAGACTCTTTGTCTTTCTCTTCCGCTTCAATAAGCTGGGCATTGGAAGTAATGGCATGTTCTACATAATTATCAGTCTAGTTTTTATCGGGATCCAACTTTCCGCCACCTTGTCATTGACAACGCTTCATGGTAGAATGAAAGTGTATCTACAACAATAAGGAGGGGAGTCCCATGTCAACCGTTACGTTTGCTGCCATCAAATCCAAGGTGGAAGAACTTTGCACGCTGCCTTCCACCTGTCCTGAACTGAAAGCCGTCTGTATGGAATGGCTCGCAGCTGTTGGTACGGACCGTCAGCAGGAAATGAACACTAAGCTCTTAAAGGAAGTGGGAGAAGACATCAACACCCTTGATGACGTCATTCCGTTCTTTGAATCTGCTGCAGGTAAGAAGATCTTCGGTGAAGAAACGGCAGCCCAGCTTGCAAAAAAGGCCCACGACCTGAAGGCCGAAGGCAAGAAATACTGTTTCTGCCCGTCCTGCACGATTTGTCTCTTCATCCTGGAAAATAAAGAAGTCCTTCTCTAAGGAACGATTCCAGGGGGTGCTTTCGCGGCACCCCTTTTCCTATGTCGAAATCGCCAGTTTTCTATATCATTGGGAGGCATTATGTTTGTCAATCGTCCACTGACGACTCGTGCCGTCGTTTTTATCGGCCTTTTGGGGGCCTTATCCTTTCTTCTCATGAGTTTCGAATTTCCCTTGCCTTTTGCACCTGCCTACATGAAATTCGAAATCTCTGATATGCCGGCCCTTTTCGGCGGCTTTTTTCTGGGACCCATTGCCGGGGCCTTGGCTGCCTTTGTCAAGATCCTTTTGAAACTTGTCATTATCGGGACAAACAGCGCCCTTGTAGGAGAGGTCATGAACCTTTTCTGTTCCATTGCTTATGTCGTCCCAAGCACCATCTTCTACCATCTCCATCATTCAAAAAAAGGCGCCCTCTATGCCCTTGTGTCTGGCTCCCTCATTGCCAGTATCTTTGCCGTTGTGACAAACTATTACTTTGCCATTCCCATGTATGTGAAGCTCTACGGGATCCCTCTTGAAACCATCCTCAAGATGGGGCGAGCCGTCAATCCTTTTGTAGATTCCCTCATAGATTATCTCTTATTTACGGTCCTGCCCTTTAACCTCATCAAATACGGAATCGTAAGTTTTCTTACCTATCTTGTCTATAAAAAGGCCAGTGTGGCCTTGACGGAAATCGTGAATCGTCTTGATCGGTAAGGAGAAAATTGATGGAATATGGTAAAATTGATGAACCCCATTTTGTGGTCTGCCTTGAGGGGGGCGATGAAATCCATGACAGCCTTGTTGCCTTTGTTGAAAAAGAGCACATCACCTTTGGAATGATTCAGGGCATTGGCACCGTCCGGGAAGTCACGTTGGGCTTTTTTCACCCTGACAGGAAAGAATATAGGGAAACGAAACTTTACGGCATCAAGGAAATCATTTCCCTCACAGGAACTCTCGATATGTTTCAGAAAAAGCCCTATGGACATTTTAATATCGCCCTTGGCGGGGAAGTGGCAATACATAGGGCAGCCATATGGTCTCGGGCGTCATCGGAATTACCGCCAAAATCATCGTCACCTGTTTTAACACGATCATCATGCGGGAGAAGGACGAATCCATGGGCTTTAATATGTGGAAACTATCCAAAAAGGCGTAACCTTCGATACAATTTCATAGTAAAAAGCTGGGGCAATTTATTTTGTTCCAGTTTTTTCTTGCTCTTTTTTATCTTTTCCCATTAAAATATAAAAACACGCAATCTCGATAGAAAGGAAGGCCGCCATAATCTCTTCATCGGCAAAAGCCCGTTTATCCATCATCTTCTCCATGCTTGTCTTTGCTACGGTTGGACTCATTGTGCGCCATATTCCACTTCCCGAAAGCGTCATTGCCTTTTGCCGCGCGTTTTTGGGCGCTTTTTCCTCTTTATCTTTGCCTGCGCAAAAAGGAGAGGCCGCGCGGGAAAAACTCTGGGAACACAGGTATAAGCTTTTTTCCTGCGGCTTTGCCATGGGGTTTACCTGGATCTTTCTCTTTAAGGCCTTTGCCAGCACGACCGTAGCCGCAGCAGTCATTTGCTACTATATGGCGCCTATCTTTGTGCTCTTTTTTTCGCCCTTTAGTTTTGGGGAACAACTGACGAAAGGTAAGGTACTCAGCGTGCTCTTTGCTTTTTGCGGTATGATCCTGGTCTCCGGCATCTTTGGGGAATCAAGCGGGGCCAATGCAGAGGGCATGATATATGGGCTCCTAGCGGCTTTCTTTTATGTCTGTGTCATGATGATCAATAAGACCTTGGGGGGCCTTACCCCCTATGAATCGACCCTTGTGGAAGTCATTTTGGCCGCCCTGATCCTTTTACCCTATGTTTTCTGGACGGAAGACGTCTCCCATCTTGTGCTGACGGGTAGCGAATGGGGCTATCTGCTGTTTTTGAGTCTATTTGTGATAGGCTTTACGTACGCTCTTTTCTTCAGCGCCCTGCCCAAACTGGAGGCGGCTGCCATTGCCCTTTATACCTATATCGATCCTATTGTGGCCGTTCTCCTTTCCACGTTTTTGCTCCATGAACGCTTCACGCCTGGCATGTTCCTGGGTGCGGTTTTGATTCTCTTGCCGACAGCCGTACAGGAAATCCGGTCTTTTCATAACAAGGTGAAAGGAGAATAATCCATGTTTTTTAATCCAAGCTGCGGCTTGTGTCTTTATAAGCCGAAACTCACTGAACGGGTCTATGAAAAGCTTCATGCCATAGATCCCTCGCTTAAGCCACACGGCATCTGTTGCCGGAGGAATCCTGAGCTGCCTCAGGGCGCGGTCATCATTAATGTCTGTCCTTCCTGCGACAATCACTGGCGAACCCGTTATGAGGGCATCCGCACCTTATCTTTGTATGAATATATTGATCGCCTGGACGCCTTTTTTTTGCCGCGCTATGACCAGCTGACGTTGACCATTCACGATCCCTGTCTTGTAAGGGGGCGGGATTCCCTTTATGACAGTGTGCGCAGCCTGCTCCGAAAAATGAGCATTACGGTACGGGAGGCCCCCTACAACAGGGACCATGCCCCGTGCTGCGGTAATTCCTTTTTTAAACGTAAAGATCCTGCAGGTGCTTTTTGCGCGCTTGATCGCTGCGTTTTGCAGCTGCCTTGTGAGAATGTCCTAACCTATTGCCTTACATGTATGAAGATGCTTTCCTTGGGTGGCAAGCGGCCGGTCTTTCTATTGGACCTTATTATGGGGGAGCAAACAAAGCCAGGCTCTCTTGATATTAAGGCATGGCACAGGGCGCTTGACAAGGCGAAATGGCAGGATGATAAGGCCTTTCGCTATTTGGAAAGCCAATCTTTGAAAAATACGGAACGCAAATGATTCCGTCAAGAAAGGATCTAGACAACTATCATGGATGAGACAATACTTGCCATTGCAAAAAATGAGCTAAAGCACGGAGGACCGCATGTACATTTTCTAGCTTTTATTTTCTTTAATTTATTGGGCATCCTCCTTTTTCATTTTGTTTTCCGGTTTTTGATCGTAATCTTGGTAAAAATCACCCATATCAAGGAAAAGACGTGGAAAAGTACCTTCCGCTTCATGCCAACACTGGTAGGGATGCTGGCAGGAAGCCGCATGGCCAAGGATTTCCTGAATGTCCCTTGGTTCATCAAGGAGCTGATGGAAAACCATTTTCGCAGTCTGCTCCTCATTACGGTGACCTTTTTCATTGCCCATCTGTCTTCTTCCCTGATTAAGGCGAGGATGACGCGGCGGGAAAGCGAATCGTCTTCCATGTCTATCTTGACGACGGTCATTGATCTAGCCATCTACATGGCGGGTTTCCTCATTATCCTCAGTTCTTACGGAATTTCCATTTCTCCCTTGCTGACTGCTTTGGGAGCTGGGGGACTGGCTTCGGCCTTAGCCTTGCAGGACACACTGAGCAATTTGTTTTCCGGCATCACCACGATCGTTTCCCGTCAGGTCCATATGGGGGACTATATCAGCCTTTCCAGTGGCGAATCGGGGCGGGTTGTCGATATGAACTGGCGCAATACGACCCTTCGGACGTCAACAGGAAATATGATCATTGTCCCTAATAAAAGCATTGCAGCCTCAATCATTACCAATTATGAGCAGCCACAGGCGGAATGCACGATTGCCATCCCGTTGACCATCACTTATGGAAATGATCTGGAAGCGGTTGAGCGGGTTACCCTTAGGGTTGCACGCAGCATCCTGGACCGGAGCCAGTATGGCGTCAAGGGATTTATGCCGGCTGTACGGTTTGATAAAATGGGGGAATACGGGATTACCTTGAAGGTTGTCCTGCGCATCCGCAACATCGTTGATGAGACCAAGATTCGTCACCAGTTCATCAAGGAAATCATCCGGGTCTATCAGCAGGAAGGCATTGAGCTTCTTGTGCGTCATGATTAAATAGATGCCATATTATTGTAGGGATGAAGAAAAAAGAAAGCAAGGCTGCTAGGAAGACACAAAGGGTCCCTCGGCCGTAGCCGGAGGGTACGCAGCAAAGCAAGAGGAAGAAAGGAAGGAATGCAGATGATCGTATCGTCTTTAACCGCTCTGTCGGATGCGCTCTGGGGGACGCCCATGATTGTGATTCTTTTGGGAACGGGACTTTATTTGAGTATCCGGTTTCGGTTCCGATATAATTTCCGCAGCTATGCGTTTCATTTTCGCAATACCTTTGGCCGTATGTTTGCTCATGGGGAAGGGCAGGGCACGGTTTCAGGTTTTGCAGCTGCCTGCACGGCCATGGCAAACACCATCGGTGTCGGGAATATTGGTGGCGTGGCAACGGCAATTGTATCCGGCGGTCCTGGAGCTGTTTTTTGGATGTGGGTCTCAGGCTTTTTGGGGATGTCCACGAAAGCGTGTGAAATCATCCTGGGGCAGCGTTTCCGCGTGAAGTATTCAAAATCCATGGATGAATATATGTGCGACCGCTCCTTTGTGATGAAAAATGCCTTGGGCTGGAAAAAAGGCGCCATCCTCCTTGCCATTGCCTGCTTTACCTTGGGACCTTGGACAGACTGCGTGCAAACCGAATCCGTGGTTGGTGCAATGCAGGAGGGGTTTGGCCTTGATCCGCGGATCAGTGTGGCTGTCCTCGGCGTGACCTGTTTTGCAACGATCTTTGGCGGCCTCAAGAGAATCAGTGCCGTCATGGAAAAAATCGTTCCTTTTATGGCTCTGCTCTATATTCTTGGAGGGATGGGGATTCTTTTGATCCATCTGGCCGATGTGCCCAAGGCTTTTTGGCTCATCCTTGAAAGCGCGTTTACACCGACCGCTGCCGTAGGCGGATTTGCCGGGGCCACGGTGAAAGACGCCCTGCGCTATGGCATTGCCAGGGGGCTTTATTCCAATGATGCCGGAACTGGATATGGCATCATTGCCCATGCTTCGGCCCGTACGGATCATCCTGTGCGGCAGGCTTCATGGGGGTGGGGGGAAGTCTTTCTCGATACAATCGTGGTCTGCAGCGTGACTGCCCTTTCGATCATCCTGACCAATGTCTATGTGACCCATCCGGGAGTTGACAGTGCCCGCCTGACGACTGTGGCTTTCCGCGACGCTTATGGCATTTTTGGGGCTTGGTTCATGGCCATTGCCATCACGATTTTTGCATGGACGACCATTGTAGGCATGTATTACAGCTGCGAAAAATCCATCAACTATGCCTTTGGCGATACGGAGCGCAATCGGGTTGCCGTAAAGATCTACATGCTGTACTACATGGTTCCTTGTGTCATCATGTATGATATCAAAGCCGATGCCCTTTGGGCTATGACCGATATCCTGTCCGCTGTGTATGTCATGATGACCCTGCTGTTTGTCTTTACGCAGCAAAAGGAAATCATGCGGCTTGTAAAGGACTTCTGGGACCGTTACCTACCAGCATATGAGCGTGGAGAGCACCCGCCCGTTGTCAGTTTTGGAACCATTGAGGAAAGGAAGTAAGAAAAGATGAGACAAACCCTTGCAAAGATTCTTGAAAAAAAACAGATCTGTGTCATTGACGGATCCATGGGGACAGCCCTGGAGCATTTGGGCGCCAATCTCAATAACTCCCTGTGGACAGCACGTGTGCTCTTGGATCAGCCCGAATTAGTAAAAAAGGTCCATCTGGATTATTTCCATGCCGGCGCGGACGCGGGCATTACCTGCAGCTATCAGGCCACCATTCCTGGACTCATGGCAAATGGCCTTTCGGAAAAAGAAGCCGAGGATCTCATTGTCCGTTCAGTCAAGGTCTTCCAGGAAGCCCGTAACGAGTGGTGGGAAAAAGAAGGCAAGGCCGCGGACCGCGCCTATCCCATGTGTCTAGCTGGCATCGGGCCTTATGGCGCTTATCTGGCTGATGGCTCGGAATATAAAGGCCATTACGGCATTCCTGACGCTGCCCTTCATGACTTCCATCAAAGACGGGCTGAGCTTTTGTGGGAAGCCGGCGCCGATGTCCTCCTTTTTGAGACCCAGCCTTCCCTTGGTGAAGCCAAAATTGAAGCGGCCATTGCAGAGCGGCTCGGCGCTGATTACTGGATCAGTTTCTCTTGTAAGGATGGGCTTCATATCAACGAAGGCGACCTCATCCGGGACTGTGCTGCTGCCTTCCGTAGCGGCTATCCGCGTCTAAGGGCCCTCGGCGTCAACTGCACAAAACCGGAATACCTTGAAAGCCTTATCAAGGAACTTGGAAAAGAAACGGATCTTCCGATTGTCGTGTATCCTAACAGCGGGGAAACCTACGATCCGGTTACCAAGACCTGGAATGGGAAAGGCGACGGCCATTCCTTCAAGGACTATGCCCGGACATATATGGAAGCCGGCGCCCGTGCCGTTGGCGGCTGCTGCACCACCGTATCTGAGCATATCGTCGCGGTGGCAAAAGCGCGAGAAGAATTCCTGGACCGTCAAAGTAAAGCATAAAATGAGGAAGGTGGGTCGTTTCAGCTGCTATTGGTATCCCTATATTTCAAAAGATCAGTTAATTAAAGACTTCAATTAAAGAACAAGAGCCCTAACCCGACTCTGCGCTTACAGTCGAGTTAGGGCTAGCTTTATGATGGGTTGTCTTTGTATTCTCGCCGCAGGGCCGTGAAAGCTATAAAATGGATCAAAACAGCGAAGCGAGAAATCGTGCAGGGGACGTATCCAGAGAGCGCTCCATTGTAAGACTGCGGAGTGCAGAGCCCTTTTATCCCTTACATCCGCATAGTATCAGGCGGATATAAAAAGCAGCGGAATCGTTTTCGTGTACGACGAAGTTTCGAATAGATTTTCTTAGCAGGATTGTAACAAATATGCTTGCTTACGGGAGTGGATGGTAGATGAAAATGGCGGTTTGGCACCGTGTGTTATGGGCCTTTGCCTTCCAATCTTTTCCTCCATTGCATCCATAAAATATGGATTAAGCAATGGAGGTATGTCATGTTGCAGAATCGGAGCGATTTTTGCTTTGAGTACAATCATCCTAAAACCTTTACCATCTGCTCGGGATTCTTAGCCGGCTGTACTTTCTGCAGCGCCTTTACAATGGTGCCTTCTTCATCAATGAGGTAGGTTGAGCGTTCCGTGCCCATGTATTTCCGCCCGTACAGGCTCTTTTCCTTCCATACGTCATAAAGTTCCTGGACCTTATGTTCTGGATCGGAAAGAAGCGTAAAGGGAAGGGCGTAGGTCGTCACAAATTCCTCGTGCTTTTTGACGCTGTCCTTACTGATACCGATCACAACGGCGCCTTTTTCCGTAATGAGAGGGTAGCGTTCTTTAAAGCCGCAGGCTTGTTTCGTGCAGCCGCTTGTCAAGTCTTTCGGATAGAAGTAGAGGATGACTTTCTTCCCTTTGAAGTCTGATAGGGAGACTTCCTTTCCTTCTTGGTTCTGCAGGGTAAAATCAGGTGCTTTTGTTCCAACTTCAAGCATGGGTGTAATCCTCCTTAGAATAATGAAATTTCAGGACTCTTCCAGCTTTTTTGCTGGGCGTCCTTGATGATATCCCCCTGTTCAAGATGCCCGATGAGAAGGGCTGACGCAGGGTCGTGGCGCTGGTAGTTTTTCCTCACCAGGGCTTCATCGTAATTGGCATAGCAATAGCGGCAGAAATGAGAGCATGTATTATAAGCGCCGATATCGGCTCCAAGAAGACAGGTACAGCCTTCCCGCGGTGCTTTGCGGCGTGGTACGGAAAGTTTTTCACCAAGAGCTTCTTCGAGGACAGCCTGGGACAGACAGCCATTCGCATCGACATTGTCCCGCTCCAAGATGGCCGATTCACAGCACAGATGGATGGCGAGCCCTGTCTTTTTGGCAATTTCCGAAAAGGCATTGACGAGGAGCACCTGGTCATGGGCGCTGACGGGACGGGCTTCTGGAAAGTTGCGCTTTGTTTTTTCATAAAGATCGATGAAGCTAATGACCACTTGGTGTGTATAGCCTTGAAGCGTTTCTGCCATGGAGCGAAAGGCTTCGATATGGTATGCCGTCGTGTAGGTATGATTGATGAGAATGGGGTCGTAACGCCAGACGATGCGATTTGCGCCTATCTGATGGGACAGGTACTGGAACGCCGAAAGAATGTCCCTTTTGCTAGGCACGTTGGGTTCGATGTCCCTGCCATAGGGCGTAATCGTCACATGCCAAAAGGTATCAAAGATGCTCAGCGATTTTAGATGGGGCAGGATGGGATAGGGGTTCTTCGTACAAAAAACAAGGAGGTCAACGACACTGGGGTCGAGACGATAGCGCGTGACCTGATTTTCCGCATAAGGACTGCGGACTAGGACTTCACCGCTTTTTACTCGGTTCATGAACCAAGGGGTATAAAAAGCGGGTATATCCGTGCGGTTGCCTGTATTGAGGATCATGACCGGGCCTCCTTTCGAACGCAAATTCCTTTCTTCATATAGTATATATCGGTTGGGGGAAAAGAGGCAACGAGAAAGAATCTGCAATTTTCCTTCGTCTTTTTCCTCAATAAAGTGGACAAGATGAGTAGAACAAATTAGAATAGGAAGAGCTGTTAAATTGGGGGAGTCAGAGATATGAAACTAAATGAACTTGGCAAAGGGGAGACCGCCATGATCGATGCTTTCCATTTGCCTTTTGAAATTGAACGCCGTCTCCTTGCCCTTGGGATGACGCCGGGGACAACGGTCGATGTTGTGGACCGTAAAGGAAAGGGCGTCATGATTGTGACCGTCCGGGGCACCCGATTTGCCATGGGCTACAACCTGACACGCAATGTCGACGTGACAAGGGAGGTCTATCATGGCTGACGCAAAGACAAATCTCACCATTGGCTTCATTGGGAACCCGAACTGCGGGAAGACGACCTTGTTCAACGCCTATACAGGCGCCAATCTTAAAGTCGCGAACTGGCCGGGCGTGACTGTGGAAAAAGTAGAGGGCGCCATCCGCCACCACAACATGAATATCCGTCTTGTCGATCTGCCCGGGACCTACAGTCTCACAAGTTACACCATGGAAGAAATTGTTTCCCGGAAATTCATCCTCAGTGATGAGGTGGATGTCGTCATCAACGTAGTTGACGCATCGGCCCTTGAACGCAGTCTCTATCTGACGCTTCAGCTCCTTGAACTGGGTAAGCCGGTGGTCATGGCCCTTAACATGATGGATATTGTAGAAAAACGTGGGCTGGAGATTGACCTGCACCGGCTGCCAGAAATGCTCGGCATCCCGGTCATTCCCGTATCAGCTAGAAAGCGACGGGGCCTTGAAGTGCTCATTCACGCCGCGGCTCACCATAAGGACGTGAATACGACCGATCCCTTGATTCACGACCATGATCAACCCAGTACCCATGAACTCAATCATCAGGAATATGCCATGGTCTATTCCGATGATATCGAAGACCGAATCGACCAGATTTCCGCTTTTCTTGAAACTCATTATACGGATGTTCCCAATCGCCGCTGGGCCTCCATCAAACTTTTGGAGCGCGATAAGGAAGTGATGGAAAAGCTTCCTGTGAACTTGCCCGACGTGCTGGACCGGAGCTATGAAATCGATATCATTCGGCAAAAGTATGACTTTATTGAAGAAATCATTCGGGAAGTGGTCATCCACAAGGAAAAAAGGGATGAATTCACCGATCGTCTGGACCGAATCTTTACGGATAAGACATGGGGCATTCCTATTTTTCTTCTCATCATGGCCTTCATTTTTTTCCTTACCTTCACGGTGGGGGACTTTTTAAGCGGATTTCTTGAAGACGGTATTTCTGCCCTCACAGATTTTATGGCTGCCGCCATGTCGGCCCAGTTGGTCGCAAAGCCCCTGCAGTCCCTGATCCTTGATGGGGCCCTTGCGGGGGTGGGAACCATCATCACATTTCTTCCCAATATCCTGATTCTTTTTCTGAGCCTGGGTTTTTTGGAGGACAGTGGCTATATGGCCCGCGTTGCTTATGTCATGGAAAATATCATGGGAAAGGTTGGGTTATCGGGCCGTGCCTTTATCCCTATGCTCGTTGGTTTCGGATGTACCGTGCCTGCCATTATGGCATCCCGAGGTCTTGAAAATAAACGGGACCGCTACAAGGTCATGCTCGTTACTCCGTTCATGAGCTGCAACGCTCGCCTGACCATCTATATTCTCTTTTCGGAAATCTTCTTCAATGAATATGCGATGGTGGCTGCTTATTCCATGTACATCATTGGCATTTTTGTTGCCATTGGCGTTTCCCTCTTGATCCATTGGACCGATGTTGCCCGTCATCTGGACAAGGAGGATTACCTCCTCATTGAGCTTCCTGAATATAAAATGCCGGATATGCGTACAGTTGGCATCTATGTTTCAGATAAAGTCAAAGGCTACCTGCAAAAAGCAGGAACTATCATCTTCTTAGGGACAATCGTGATCTGGGGGCTCTTGAACTTTGGACCCCAAGCGTATACGGAAGATCCGACACAAAGTCTGGGAGCTCTCTTAGGACACTCCCTGGTGCCTCTTTTTGCTCCTATTGGACTGGGATTTTGGCAGATTACGGTGGCCCTTCTTGCAGGAATTTCAGCAAAAGAAGTGGTTGTATCAAGCTGTGCCGTTCTTTTTGGAATCACCAATGCAACAAGCGGAGAGGGCATGGACCGGTTTCAGCAGGCTCTTGAAAGCATTGGTTTTACTTCCATTAATGCCTTGTGCCTCATGGTCTTTTGCCTGCTTTATGTCCCCTGTGTGGCAGCCCTTGCGACTATCAGGAAAGAATCAGGAAGCTGGGCCTGGACCCTTGGTGAAGCGGTGTTTCAGCTCGTGACGGCATGGGTGGTGACCTTTGTTGTTTATCAAGGATTTCAGATTATCTTCGGAGCGTAAATCACTCCAGCCCAGGTAAGGTACGAGCCCTTTCTTCAAAAGAGAACACGGGGTATTACGGAACGCAACGAAAAATAAAAGACGCCTCAAGCTGAACTTGTATATGGATCCAGCTTGAGGCATTTTTGTCCTTTATGGGCGTGCAGTAACAATTCCTTGCGGCTGCAAAATTGCGAAAACTGTTTTTGTGCACAATGAAACCCGCATGTCCTTTTGTGTTTTGCTTGCGTTATTTTGAGAGGAAGCATCAGCCATATCAAAAGAGTAGCCCGTTAATAAGTTCAACTGCAAACTAAGAGTGCCGATCCGAACCAGTGCTGACGTTCAGTTTGTGGCCTACTTCATGATGATGGATCGAGAACCTGCTGCACCATGTTCCGTCATTTTAAGATTGACCGATATAGGACCCAGGGAATCATGCTTCTTCTACAAACGAAATCATTCCAAGCGGTGGCTCGACCGCCGACAGCTTTTTTCGGGCGAGACTATCTTGAAATTGTGTATCGCATCATTTTACTATGTGCCATGACCTCATTGCCATAAAATCAATCTTTTAAAGCCAATGATGACACGTAACTGTATCGAATCGGCACAATTTCTAATCCAAGTAAATAGAAAAGGTGCTGGTTGGGCCATGAACCCCTTGCTTCATATTCATCTGAATCCTCTTGACAAACCCACTCAAAATGGGTATAACATAGTTAAACGATTAAATAAATATTTAATTAAAATACATCGTGAGGTGAGTTGGATGAAAAAACGTTATGCAATCGTTGTCGACTGTGCCAACTGTGCAGCCAAGATGGAGGGCCTCGCTCAGGAAACTCCAGGCGTCAAGACGGCCGCTGTTAATTTTATGACCCAAAAGATGGCCATTGAATTTGAACCGGGAGCGGATGCGGGAACCGTTATGAAAGCCGTCAAGGAACGCTGCGAAAAAGTCGATGCAGAGGCTCAGGTCCTGATCTGATTGCTTTTTAATTAAAATTTGACTTAATCAAGAAGGAGAGATCATGGAAGCAGAACAAAAAGAAAGCCTGATCCGCATCGTTACGGCCGCGCTCTTGACGGCGGGTGCTCATCTTTTTATGGATGCTGGCCCGATGAAACCGGGCGAATCCCTCGTGACAAGGCTGTGGGAATCCTTGCCTTATTTTGCGGCTTACGCCGTCATTTCCTGGAATATCCTGATCAAGGCTTGGAAAAATATTCGCCGCGGCCAGGTTTTTGATGAAAACTTTCTTATGGCCGTTGCCAGTTTAGGGGCTTTTTTCCTCGGATTCTTCCAAAATGGGGAATACACGGAAGCCATTGCTGTTATGCTCTTTTATCAAGTTGGGGAACTATTTGAAGACTATGCGGTCGATAAGAGCCGCCGCAACATCAGCGAACTTATGGATATCCGTCCTGATTACGCTAATGTTGAAGAAAACGGGAAATTGATCCGCATCGATCCCGATGATGTGGCCGTAGGAACCCTCATTGTCGTACAGCCTGGTGAAAAAGTGCCGATTGACGGTACGGTCGTAAGCGGTCATTCTACCCTTAATACGGCCGCCCTTACGGGAGAAAGCCTGCCTCTTGATGTAGAACCGGGGATGGCCGTTGTCAGCGGGTCCATCAATCAGCAAGGTGTGCTTAAAATATGCACGTCAAAGGAATTCTGTGATTCCACGGTCAGCAAGATCCTCGAACTTGTTGAAGATGCAGGAAGCCGTAAATCTAAGTCAGAAAACTTCATCTCCAAATTCGCTCGCTATTACACGCCTATTGTTTGTTGCAGTGCCTTGGCCCTTTCCCTTATTCCGCCCTTTGTGCGGATCTTCATGGGCCTTGAACCTTTGTGGTCAAGCTGGATTTACCGGAGCCTGACATTTCTTGTCATCAGCTGTCCCTGTGCCTTGGTGCTCAGTGTTCCTTTGACATTCTTTGCCGGGATTGGCGGAGCAAGCCACGAAGGCATTTTGATTAAAGGGTCCAACTATATGGAAACCTTGTCACAGGCGGCCACAGTTGTCATGGATAAGACAGGGACCCTGACCAAGGGCGTTTTTGAAGTGGTTGGCATCCATCATTCACCTGTTGAAGACCATATCCTTCTTGAATGGGCCGCCCTTGCTGAAAATGCATCCAGCCATCCCATCAGTAAAAGCCTTCAAAAAGCCTACGGGAAACCGCTGGACCGCAGCCGTGTCACGGAAATTAAAGAACTGAGCGGCCGCGGTATTCAGGCCACCGTTGACGGACGCAGCATACTGTGCGGCAATGCCAAGCTCATGGAAGAAGCGGGGATTTCCTATCTTCCCTGCCATCAAGTGGGAACTCTCGTCCATATGGCCGTTGATGGGACATATGCAGGGCACATCCTGATTGCTGATGTCGTGAAACCGCATTCCATAAGGGCCATTGACGAGCTGAAAAAACAAGGCATCGCTACGGTTATGCTCACTGGTGATGCGAAACAGGTTGCGGAAAAGGTCGCTCAGGAGCTGGGGATTTCGCGTGTCTACAGTGAACTTTTACCTGAAGATAAAGTCACACTCCTGGAAAAGATTACCCAGCAGAAAAATGGCAATGAAAAGGTCCTTTTCGTGGGTGATGGCATCAATGACGCGCCTGTCCTTTCCCTAGCCGATGTAGGGATTGCCATGGGGGCTATGGGGTCCGATGCAGCCATCGAAGCTGCCGATGTCGTTTTGATGGATGATGATCCTTTGAAAATCGGGAAAGCCATTCGCATCTCTAAAAAATGCGTGTCCATTGTCCACCAAAATATTTATTTTGCCATCGGGATCAAGGTGATTGTCCTTATCTTGGGGGCGTTGGGCCTGGTCAATATGTGGATGGCCATTTTTGCCGATACAGGCGTCCTTATCATGGCCGTCATGAATGCCATGAGGGCTTTGTTCGTAAAAAAGGTCTGATTCTATCATCCTGCAGGGATCTGTGAAAAATGAGAACTTCATTTCTTCACAGATCCATTTTATTTCTGCGGTTTCTTGAATCTTCACAGTTTCTTCCCAAAAGAAAGCGATTTATCAAACTAAAGATGATATAATGGAATAACAGGGAAGAGCGACTAAACCGTCGGTCTTCCCCAAAAAAACTATCAATGAGGGGAAGAAACAACGTATGATCAAGGTATTTATTGATGGTTCCCAAGGAACCACAGGACTTCGTCTGAAAGATCGGCTCATGGAACGGAAAGATATTGAACTCCTTACAATTTCTGAAGAGGAGAGAAAATCCCTTCCTGCCCGGGCCCAAAAAGTCGCTGAGGCGGATGTCGCCTTTCTTTGTCTTCCTGACGCGGCAAGCCGCGAACTGGTAGAAACCGTCAAAGATGTAGATACAAAGATCATTGATACATCGACCGCTTTTCGCTGTGATGATCGGTGGGCCTATGGATTTCCGGAACTTGGGATTTCCTTTCTGGAAAAGATCCGAAATGGCAGCCGCATCAGCGTTCCCGGCTGTCACGCCAGCGGGTCCATTGCCGTTATCGCGCCGCTGGTCCAGATGGGCCTTGTCTCACCTAGTAGGACCCTGACCATTACCTCCTTGACCGGTTATTCCGGCGGTGGGAAAAAGATGATTGCTGAATACGAAGGGCCGCATGATCATGAGGTCGATGCCCCCCGTATCTATGCCTTGGGGCAAACCCATAAACATTTACCGGAGATCAAGAAGTATACGGGCCTTGCTTCGCTTCCCATCTTCCTTCCCATTGTGGCACCGTATTATTCGGGCATGTTGGTCACCGTGGGCATCGAAAATAGGGACCATCAGCGGCTGGAGGATATCCGTCAAGGCTATCGGGAATTTTTTGGCCCTTCTCCTTTTATCTCCGTAGCCGGAGAAGAGGAGAATCCAGTCATGCTTGGATCAAATACCCTTTCAGGAAAGGATTCCATGCGTCTTTATATTTGTGGGAACATGGACCGGATCACTGTATCGGCTCAGTTTGACAATCTCGGGAAAGGTGCCAGCGGAGCGGCCTTGGAGAGCATGAATATTGCCCTTGGTCTTGATCCAACGACAGGACTGTCCCTATAAGGTGCGGACGAAGGGCGGAAGAAATAAAAATTCTTAAAAAATAAGTAAAAAGGGCTTGCATTTTATAAGTTCGATGCTATAATAAGGATGTAAGCAAAAATAATTATTAATAAATACTTCTTCCAAGAATGGAAGAAGCCAATTTCAAGGGGAGGTTTTTACTATGAAAAAATTCATTTGTTCCGTCTGTGGTTATGTTTATGAAGGGGAAGAAGCTCCTGAAAAGTGCCCTCAGTGCGGTGCTCCGAAAGATAAGTTCACCGTTATGGGTGAAGGCAAAAAAGAATATGCCGATGAACATGTTCTTGGCGTAGCCAAAGGCGTAGATGAAAGAGTCATCGAAGGCCTGCGTCAAAACTTCACTGGTGAATGCTCCGAAGTTGGTATGTACCTTGCAATGAGCCGCGTTGCTTTCCGTGAAGGCTATCCTGAAGTTGGTCTATATTACGAAAAGGCTGCTCATGAAGAAGCTGAACATGCTTCCAAGTTTGCAGAAATGCTGGGCGAAGTTCTTTCCGACAGCACCAAGAAGAACCTCGAAATGAGAGCTGCTGCTGAACAGGGTGCCTGCAAAGGAAAGAAAGAACTGGCTACCTTGGCTAAACAGCTTGGCTACGATGCCATCCATGATACTGTTCATGAAATGTGCAAAGACGAAGCTCGTCATGGCCGTTCCTTCGACGCCCTGCTGGCTCGTTATTTCGGCAAATAATCACAAATCTGCCCGCATCCTCCATGGGTGCGGGCTTTTTGTCTCTTGTGGCAAAATTTTGGCAAATGGATTCAAGCTTCAAGGTACGGTTTTGTTTTTATCAAAAAATGGATTGATTCACGGATTAATTCCCGTTTGGATGCTGACAATACATTTGCTGGTTTTTTGTTTTGTCAAGTTGAGAGAAAACCTGTTCCTCAATCTCCCGAAATCACGTGTTCCTACGCCTATTTTTTAACCGTCTCAATGAGGTTGTTATCGCCTTCAGTGAATCCATTGGAATATGGCTGGTTCCATCGCTTGCATCATTGGGCGTTACCTCAATCTTGCGGGCCATAAATCGTTTTGACTGGACGATTTCCAGGGGGTGAGGATATGGAAAAAACACGATAACAAGAGAGCCTTTCGCTAGGGATGGCAGGGGAATTTGTTAAATCGAGCGCCCTCATTGTAAAATAAGGGAAACTTGTTCTTCCATAATCATGCGTTTCCGAAAAGCGCAAGACGGGCAGACTAGAACAAAATATCGCAGGAAATCCAGCGCCTCATTTAGATCCGTACCCATCATCAGGTTGCGTCTTTCTTAGGAATCTATGAGCGTCTTTTTCGCTGGCCAAATAAGGAGACATCCTGCACTTCACAGTCATTTCCTTTTTTTGTCATAAAGATTTTATTTGTTCTTTCGATTTTTACGCTGTATAATGGAGCAAGTGGTATATCCAATTTGCATGGGTCTTTCTTTGAGGGAGGATTCTGTTAAGGAAGGTTGTTATAACTATGGAAAGACAACAGACCGTACTGATTGCTGATGATGAGGCACAGATCCGAGAGATCTTGAGCCTTTATTTTAAAAAAGAAGGCTTCAAAGTGATTGAAGCGGCCGATGGGGCGGAAGCCCTGGTGCAGATCCAGGCGGGGAAACCGGACATCATCCTTCTGGATATCATGATGCCTGTCCTCGATGGTTTTGAAGTCTGCAAACAGGTCCGTAAGATTTCTGATGTGCCAATCATCATGCTGACCGCCAAGGATTTTGATGATGACCGTATCCTGGGTCTGGAGATGGGGGCCGATGATTACATCGCAAAGCCATTCAATACCCGCGAAGTTGTCGCCCGCGTTAAGGCTGTCCTGCGTCGCAGCAGCCAGTTCCTGCAATCCCAGAACAAGCAAGTCCTTGAATATCCCGATCTCATGATCAACTTAAGTGAATATCGCGTCGTTGCCTTTGGCCGGGAAGTGACCTTTACGGCAAAGGAAATGGAGCTTCTGTGGTGCCTTGCATCAAACCCGGGCATTGTTTTTTCACGCAATCAGCTGCTTGAAAAAATTTGGGGGTATACGTATTACGGGGATACCCGCACGGTCGATACGCATATCAAGCGCGTTCGCCACAAATTGGACATTCCCAAGGATGCGAAATGGGATATCGTGACCGTTTGGGGCGTTGGCTATAAGTTTGAGGTCAAGAAGTGAAAAAGTCATTAAGTACGAGGCTCATGTATAGCTACATGGGCCTTATTGTCATTATCATCGTAGGGATTTCCGTAGGACTTTCCTATTTGATTACGGATTATTTCTTCCGTACAAAGGAGACGGAACTGAACCAAAAAGGGGGAGAAGTAGCCCTCATTGTCCGCTATTTCAACGCGTCAGGGGCGTCGTCCGCCATGTTGAGCCAGTACCTTACAAGTGTGGATCAACTGATTGGCGCGCGTATCTGGGTCTTTGATTCCAATTACCGCCTCATCAATGCCTCCGAAACGATGCGGGATATGGAAAAAGATCTTCGTACAGCCCACGACATGCCGAGTGCCGGCGCCAATGACCCCTCCTCCCGCCGCAAGGGAAGCTCCGTTGAAGCCATTGACCAGCAGCTTCGGGAAGGCGGTCCCCTCAATGATAAAGTCAAATCTATTCTCTCGAGCGTCTATGAACGCAACCGTGTCAATGCCCGGCTCTTTCATCCCTACTATAAGGAACAGGTGCTCTTGGTAGGGCTTCCCATGGAAGATTCACATCAGGAAATTACAGGGGCCATTTTGCTGGCTGCCCCCATTGATGGGTTAAACCGTGTCCTGCGCGATATCTATATCTACACGATCATTGTCGGCATTGCCGCCCTCGTCATCAGTGTCATCATTGTGTCAGGACTCACGCGGCGCCTTGTGCGTCCCCTTGTAGACATGAAAAACAGCGCCAAGGCCATTGCTTCCGGCGATTACTCCTTGAAGGTTGTCGTAGACGGGGAGGATGAAGTGGCTGATTTGGGCCGCTCCCTGAATTCCTTGGGCCGTGACCTGGAACAATTTGTCCTTAAGACCAATAAGATGGAAAAACTGCGCCGCGACTTTGTAGCCAATGTTTCCCACGAACTGCGGATGCCCATTACTATCATCCAAGGATATAATCAGGCCATCCTCGATGGAACGGTCACAGATCCGGATGATATAAAAAAATATAGGAAACTCATTGATAATGAGACCCAGCGCCTGGAACGGCTGATCAATGAACTTCTTGAAATCAGCCGTCTCCAACGCAAGGAAAATGAGGAAATGGAACCTGTGCCGTTGGGTGAGATTACGGAAAACGTCGTGAGCATGATGGAAGTTCGGGCCCAAAAGCGGGATATCCGGCTCGAGCGCTACCTTGATGACAATCTCATGGTCATGGGCAACGGGGACCGGCTCTTCCAGCTTGTCATGATCTTGGGGGATAATGCAATGAAGTATTCCCCTGATTCATCATCCATCGTCTTCCAAGTCCTTCCCAGCCGCACCGGAGGCGCTGTGTTAACGGTGACAGACCACGGGTATGGGATCCCTCAGGAAGACCTTCCCTATATCTGGGAACGCTTTTACAAGGTGGATAAGTCCCACTCACGCCATATCCCGGGAACTGGCCTAGGCCTCGCCATTGCAAAGGAAATTATTCGTATCCATAAAGCCAAGGTCCAGGTCCAGAGCGAAGTGGGGAAGGGAACGACCTTTATGATCACGTTCCCCCCTGCCAAGGTCAAAAGCAAAATGGGAAAGGAACATGTGGCAGAAGTGGTTGAGCCCGTTGTGCCTCTTCCTGATGAAGATCCAGTGGAGCCGGAAGGAAAGTGATCCATATGAAAAAAGAACTCCTTACGCTGTGTTTTTGCCTCATCGGGCTGTGGGGAGCAGGTACTGTTCAGGCCACGGCACCAGTCACCCCAACCCAGCCGTCTGCTCTTAGGTATTTCGGAAATGCCCATGAAACCCTTGCCTTGGTGCCGCAAAAAAGTGGTTTTTCCCTCTGCTATGCGCTCCCCGGCGAAAATGGGACGCGCTGGAACTGGTTTTATCTGTCTCCTGAACGTAAGGACAGCTACACCCTTCGGGAAGAAGGCCCTACGGTCAAAGCTGACAGTACGGTCCGTCTGTCCCCTGGTGGATCCCAGCTTGTTGCAGGCCGTTATGTCTACCCTGCCATGACCTATACGGGCAAGCCGCCTGATGAAGCCTTTCAGGAAGCTCCCTACGAGATGGCCCCTGATGAAGAGGCCTTGATTGGATACTATCACGGCGGCGGAGATGTGCTCCTTGTCCGGGAACATCAAGGAGAACTGGAACTACTTTATGAGCTTGAAAAAAATGATCGGGATTTTACGAAAAGCAACAGCTTTGCCTTGGTAAAGAATCATTATGATGCCTATACACTGATGGAAAAGGGCCCCTATACGGATACGTCCTCTCCCGTCCGTTTTGACCGAAATGGATCAGGGTTGGGAATCAGCCTGCGCATAGGCAATCATTCCTACAGCCGAATTTTTACGCGAGGCGAAAATGACA
This sequence comes from Acidaminococcus sp. AM33-14BH, assembly GCF_003603525.1. Lineage (NCBI taxonomy): Bacteria > Bacillati > Bacillota > Negativicutes > Acidaminococcales > Acidaminococcaceae > Acidaminococcus > Acidaminococcus sp. AM33-14BH. The sequence goes on from NZ_QTNG01000003.1 coordinate 41,410, forward strand.
GGCCTTGGCGCGTCAAACCGGTCATGACCTTGGCGCAGGCAAGGGAAAAAGCCAAGGCCTTTCCCGTCCCTTCAAAAATAGCTGCAGAAAAGCTTGATCTTGTAAGCGTGAGCGATGTTGTTTCAACGGCAAAACTTGACCTCCGCTACAGTACGGCGAATAATCTATTTGGAGAAGCTATCGTGTCAAGCAAAAAGGCAGAACTGAACCGTAAGGCCGCACAAGCTTTGAGCCGGGCGGCAGAAATACTGGCTTCTAAAGGGTATGGGCTCCTTATCTGGGAAGGCTACCGTTCTTATGAAGATTTTGCTGTGGCAAAGCTGCTCTTGGGTCCTTCCCATGACAGCCTTTTGCCCCCTTTAAGTGAAGGTTATTCCCATAATACGGGGCGCAGCCTTGATGTGAGTCTCTATGACCTTGAGACGGGAACCCCCATCAAGATGATCTCTGATTTTGATGAACTGTCACCTGCTCAGTATCGGGCTTTTCCAGGTGGTACGGATCTCCAGCGCTATTTGCGCGGCCTTCTCGATTATGCCATGACGCAAAGTGGATTTAACGGCAGCGACATGGAATGGTGGCACTACGAATACAAAGGATAATCATACATTTTGCAGCAGGTCTTCTCTTTACAAAGAAGGCCTGCGTTTTTTTAGCTCCTCATGGGAGTTTCTGTACAATCACAGAAAATTGGCATTCCAATCTTTTCTATGTTAGAATAGGAGGCGTAACCAAAAAAAGGAGGAGAAATCCCATGAACGTATATGATCAAATGAATCAGGTGTGCGAAGCCATCCGCGATTCCCACGAATACAAAAAGATGCAGGAGGTCAAACCGAAACTCGCGGCCGATAAGGACGCGGAATCCATGGTCAAGGACTTCCTCAAGCAGAAGTCAGAAATTGAACTGGCCCAGTATCAGGGAAAGAAACCGGACGAAGCTCAGGTACAAAAGATGCAGAAACTTTATGAAGTGCTGCAGCTAAATCCCGTTGCCAGCGAATATATCCAAAACTACATCCGCTTCCAGATGATGCTGGGCGACCTGTCCAAGGCTTTCAGCGATACCATCAAGGAAGCTGTCGAATGATGGACTTTGATGGTCTTTGCGCGTATGTAAAGGTGCATTTTCCTAATTCGTTCAGCATCGGGGAACCGATGAAGGACCATACGACCTTTGCTATTGGCGGACCGGCCGATCTATTTGTGACGGTGCGGGAGGCCAAAGCGCTCCAGGCCCTCTTGAAAAAGGCACGGGACTGTGATGTGCCTTACCTTATCCTAGGGAAAGGCTCCAATATGCTCGTCCGTGACGGCGGCATTCGAGGCCTTGTTGTTCATTTGGATGAAGGGGGCGCGCAGCTCGTGACTGGTTACGAACTGCGCGCCGCCGGCGGCGTGCCCCTTTCTCAGGTTTCCCAACTGGCGGCTGCCCATGGACTGGGCGGCCTCACGTTTGCCATCGGTATTCCCGGCAGCCTTGGCGGTGCCGTGCTCATGAATGCCGGTGCCTATGGCGGGGAAATGAGCGATGTCATCAAGGAAGTGACCTTCCTTGATGAAAACCTGGACTTTCAAACCGCAAAGGCTACGGACCTTTCCTACAGCTACCGTCATTCCTATTTCATGGATCATCCAGGCTGCGTCATCGTCGAAGCGGTCATGGAGCTATGGGCTCAGGCATCCTGTGAAATCGAAGCGGAAATGGCGGACTTTACGAAACGCCGCAAGGAAAAGCAGCCCTTGGAGTACCCCAGTGCGGGCAGCACCTTCAAACGTCCGCCCGGTTATTATACAGGTCCCCTTATCCGGCAGGCAGGTCTTGCCGGCCTTGTCATGGGCGGCGCTCAAGTGAGCAAAAAGCATACGGGCTTTGTCATCAATCGTGAGGAGGCAACCGCGCGAGACGTGCTGCGCCTCATTAAAACCATTCAATATAAGGTCAGGAGCCAGTATGGCGTCCTTCTTGAACCGGAAGTCAGGATCTTTGGGGAAGACACGGATGAAAAGCGGGGGAGCTGACAGCATAGAGGACTTTTCCTTTAGCGAGGAAAGGTCCTTTGTTTTATGGATAAGGTGATTGCTGGGTTAATTTTCACCCTATGATACGGACTATATTGAACTTTTGTTCTGCTTCCGTCATAATAGGAGAAGAAGCCAAAGAAAAGAATCTTGGCAAAGGAGGAACCATGGAAAAAACCTTATGGATCACGGGCCTTGGGGAGACCATGCGACCAGATTTCCTGAAAGAAGCGGTCCAGTACCCTTATGGAAAAGCCCTTTTTCTTGTGCCAAACCTGTATTTTAGAAACCTGGTCCGTCGCCATGGCGTCGTCAAGACGAGTACCATCGATGCCCTGCCGCGGGAAATCCTGCGCTTAAACGGACGGGAAAATGAACGGATGCTGATTTCCCGGGATACGCAGGCCCGCATTGCATCAGAAGCCATCGAGTATCTTGTTGGAAAGGAACTATTGCCTTATTTTAGGACCCTTGCCGATAAAAAGGGGTTCTGTGACAGTGTCGTCCAGCTATTGACAGAACTTGAAACGTGTCATGTGACGGGTGAAGATTTCAAGAACGCCGTCCTTTCCTGGAACCGTGAGGAAAAGCGGGGAGGGGAAAAGGATAAGGAAATTGCCCTCATCCTTTCTGCTTATGAAGCTCTCATGAATGAACGCCATCTTTGCGACCTGAATGGTCTCTATGACGCGGCCCTTGACGTGCTGCAAGATCCAGGGGCGATTCTCCCATGGGAAAAATTGTATTTCAGTGAGTTCAACGAACTGACAGGTCTTCAGATGGCTCTTGTAAAAGCCCTGGGAAAACGGGTTTCCATCTCTTTTGGCCTTTTTTATGATGAGTCGCGACCTGATTTATCGGAAGCAACGCGAAAACTCGAAGAAGATCTCTTGGGAGATGGGTATGAAAAGATAATTGCACCAAAAAAAGTGAGCCGTCCTGAGGACCTTGCCTATTTTGCCGAAACGTTTCCCAAAGCAACTGGCGATGCCGTGGCTGCGCAGCACATCTATCTTGGTGAAGCGTCCAGCGTTGACAGCGAAATCAAGATGGTCCTTACAGACGTCAAGAAAAAGCTCAAAAGCGGCGTGGCGCCCCATGAAATTCTCCTTCTTGTACGGAATCTCAATGACTATCAGGGTCTTGGCCGGTACATGGAAGAATACGGTCTCTTGTCGACCCTTGCAGATGTGACGGACCTTGCCGGTCAGCCTTTGCCCCTGTTCCTTACAAAACTCTGGGAAGCAGCGCTAACGAAGGATGATACGATGCCCCTTCTAGCCCTTATGAAGACAACGCTCATGCAGGAACTTTTCCATGTGGACCGGATAGCCGTAGGTCACCTTGTCGAGGAAAGCTATATCGAGACGCCAGGGTTCCTTTTGGAACGCATTTCCCATCTTTCCGGTGTTTCGGACCTGAAGCCTCTTTTTGAAGCGCTCCAGACGCCAAAGACCTGTACGCAGTGGCGGGATTATCTTGACGAAAGGCTCACGGAATGGGACCTTGTGCGGACCTTTGGCAGGCTCCATCAGGAGGGAAAAGTGACCCTTTCGGAAGTGAAGATCATGGCTCAGTCCGAAGACTTCGTCAGGGCCTTTTTTGACCGTCTCGAAGCCCTTTTTGAAGCTGTCGGCAGCAAGGACCTCTCCGTCGGATTGGGGGACATCTTTTCTTATTGGAAGGAGGCCCTCATTGGCACGACTATTACGCTGACGCCGAGTCATGAAGAAGGTATCCGTGTCATGGAAGCCTCCGATATTCAAGGCGTTCCTTATCCTTATGTCTATATCCTGGGCGTGAGGGATGGGCTCTTTCCGGCTATTTCCCGGGAAAGCTGGCTCTACAGCGATGAAGAACGGACAGAACTTGCTGCTCTTGATATCCCCTTGGGTACGTCCGCACGGCGCCTTGCCCGGGATCGCTTTTTCTTTGCTTCGGCTGTCAGCCTTGCCGAAAAGGAAGTTCATCTTTCCTGGTTTGCTGACGATGAGGGCGGCGCAAGCTATTATATTGAACGGCTGCGGCACTTTTTCACGCCTCACGCCCTGCCATTTGTGACGTATCATTCAGATGTCCATGACTGTTACAGCGAGCCCCAAATGGTACGCTATCTCATGGAAGCGGAAAATCTGGGCGAAAAGGAAGCCACCTATCTGGCAGACCATGTGGACGCGAAAATTTTGCTGCGGGCCCAGGACGAAAAGAATCGGTTTGCTCCAAAGAGCCTTTATAATGGCTATTTGGGACCGCAGGAAGAAACGCTCCATCTTTCCGCATCCCAGCTTGACGGTTTTCTCACGTGTCCCTTTATGTACTTATTTACTCATGTGTGGAAGCTTGACGTAAAAGAAGCAAAGACGGCATTTCCTACACCGGACGTTGTGGGAAACCTGATCCATCTGACCCTTTCCCGCTTCATGGGGCGTCACTTGGGGGAAGCGCTCTTTACAAAGGAACTGGAAATGCTGTGGCAGGAACTTAGTGAGGCGTACCAAGCTGCTTATACCGAAATGGAACGGAACGGGGATATTCCCCGGTCCCGCTACTCGGACCACATTCGAAAAAGCTATGAAGAATGGCTGAAGCGCTGGCTCCGCATGGAAGTGGACTATGAGGAAAAGAGCCCTACTGGAGTCAAGGTTTGTGCCGTAGAAAAGGCCTTCGGCCGAAAAGGCGCGGCTTGGCCTCCTTATGACCTTACGGTGGATGGAAAGAAAGTCTATCTTTCCGGCCAGATTGACCGCATTGACCGAAGTGAATCAGGCTACCTCATCATGGACTACAAAACGGGCGGACGGCCGACCACGGCTCGTATGGATGAAGGAAAAGCCGTCCAGCTGCCCCTTTACATCAAGGTCCTCGAACGCAATCTGGGTCTTATTGACCAACAGATTTTTGGTGCTATTTATGGAGATATCCGAACGGGACGCCGCGTGGGCGGCATGTGGTCGAGCGTTGGCAAAGCGGCTAAAGAGGCACCAAAGAGCGTACGAGGAAAGGATATGGAGGACGTTCTCAAGATTTCCGAAAACGTTATCGCTGCGGCTGTTCGGCGCATGAGAAGTGGGGACTTTGCCGCAGAGCCGTACAACGGAAAATGCCCGGATTACTGCCCCGCCCGTGACATTTGCCGCATCAAGGACAACCAAACCCACGAAATGATGAGCGCTGAGGAGGATGCAAATGGCTGATTTCACTAAAGAACAAACCCTTGCCATTACCACATTGGACCGGAATGTCTCCGTCTCAGCCGGTGCGGGATCTGGGAAAACGCGGGTCCTTGTCGAGCGTTTCCTGACCATCTTGAAAGATCCGGACAAAAGCGCCAACAGGATCCTTGCCATTACCTTTACCCGCAAAGCGGCTCGGGAAATGCGGGAACGCATCCGTAAGTCCCTCTTGGAAGAAGTGGGGAAGACGAGCGGTGAACTGCGGGCCCATTTCGAAGAACAGTTGCGCCACCTTGATGGCGCGCCCATTACGACCATCGATGGCTTCTGCTCCCAGATTCTGCGCGATCATCCTGTTGAAGCAGGGATGGATCCTCAGTTTACGGTGAAGGAAGAATATGAAGTAAAGGAATTCCAAGCTTCCGTTATCGATGCCTTCCTGCGGGATCTGCTCAAAAAAGAAGATGAGGATCTGGAGCTTTTATTGGGCCTTTATCACCCGGGGAGGCTTGGCAGCATGCTTTATGGTCTTCTTGAAATCCTGCCGGACCTCATGGCTTTGGGGGATCTTTCTTCCCCTTATGTGGTACGTCAAGAGGATTGGGAAGAAGCAAAGATCCGGGCGGAAGAAACCTTCCTTGCCATGCTCGCCTCTGGGGCAGACCTAAAACCTTCAAAGACGAAAGACGCCCTCTTGGAGCTTGAAAATGCACGGGCAATCTACCATGAAGCCCTTGTTGCAGATGATCTTGAAACTGTTCTTCCCTTTATGAACCTTATCCGCGCAGCAGGAAAAGCGGCCCCTCTCATCAAGGAGTGGAAAGAGGCCTTAATCAAACTTCAAGGTTACGCACGCAATGAAGTGGCCATTCCTTATGCCAAAGCGTGGAATGGCCTGCTGCACCGCCTTGCGGACCGTCTCGAAGAAGAATCCCTGCGTCAGGAAATTTTTAGTTTCTCTTTCCTTGCAGGACGGGCGGTCTCTCTTTTGCGGAATTATCCCGAAATCTGCCGGGCCTACCAGCATCGTTTTGACTACATCATGGTCGACGAGTTCCAGGATACGAATGAGCAGCAAAAAGAACTGGTTTACCTGCTTTCTGGGGCGACAGCTAGTGAGCTGCGGGGGAAGAACCTTTTTATCGTCGGTGATGCCAAGCAGTCCATCTACCGATTCCGCGGTGCCGATGTCACGGTCTTCCGTGTTGTCCGTGATGACATCATACATTCTGGCGGAACGGACATTGTCATGGCCGATAATTTCCGCTCTGCCCCAGAAATCATCGAGTCCTGCAACTGTCTCTTCCGTGACCTCTTGGGGACGGACCCCCAAAAGGCGGTCATGGCCCAGGACCTTGTGCCCCATCAGAAAGCGACGCAAAAACCCATTCTTGCCATCATTGACCAAGAAGACGGCACATTTGCCGACGCACAGCGGGCCGAAGCTCAGTGGGTGGCACAAAAGATTGATGCTATCGTAAAAAGTCATGAGGAACTGGGGTATGGGGACATTGCCATTCTCGTACCGGCCATCCGGCTTGCTGAGCCTTATGCCGCAGCTCTTGCAGAGGCCCATATTCCCTATACCATGACGGATGGGAAGGGCTTTTATGAACAGCAGGAAGTCATTGACATCATCACCATCATGACCGCCGTTCTTTCGCCTGATGTGGATTGGGCCATGGCCGGCGTCCTTCGGTCTCCGTACGGCGGTCTCACGGATCAAGAAATCCTTGGCCTTTTGCGCATGTATCCCCAAAAGAACCTGTGGGAGAGCCTGTCCCAATCTATTGAACCGAGCCATGTCAGTCTTTGGAAGAAACTCACGGTCCTCATGCACGTGAGCCGCTTGGGTTCTTTGCCAGAACTTTTTGATGCCATCATGGAGACGCTCCATGTGGAAAGTCTCCTTCTTGCTATGCCTCATGGACGAGAAAAGATGGCAAACGTGTGGAAACTGCGTTCCATGGCTGCTTCCTTTGCCATGCAGGAAGGGGGCGGCAGCGAAGACTTTTTGGACAGATTGAACCTGATGCGCAGGATGCAGGCTCGGGAAAGCGGCGCTGCCTTGGAACCGGACGCCAAAAGCGTGCAGATCATGACCATCCACAAGTCCAAAGGGTTGGAATTTCCCGCTGTTTTTTTACCGGATCAACAGTATAAATCGCCTCCTGACAGGCTCGGCCTTCAGTATCTTCCCGGCGCTGGTCTTGGCATTATGATTCCTGGTGATGAAGGACCGCAAAAGACCGCCCTTTATGAAGAATTGAGCGAGGACAATCGCGCCCTCGAGTGGGAAGAAAAGAAACGCCAGCTTTATGTTGCTATGACGCGGGCTGAAAAATATCTTTTCCTGTCGGCTGCTGTGAGTGAAGAAAAGGAATCTGTCAGACGGGAAAAACGGGCTAAAGGACGTGTCAAGAGCCGGGAAAATTGGTATGAAAGCCTGCGCCGTATTTTCCATGATGGTGAGGGAAAAGACCTTGTCGAATGGGTGGAACTGAAAGCGTCGGAAATCCTTGCCTTACCCCTTTCCTTTAGTATCCAGGAAGCACCGCCCCTTGAACTTGAAGCCGGCGCCTTCGAAAAATTGAAAGCTGTGGAATTTCCACAGAAAGTGATCCTTAGCGCCACGGCCCTTGGGACTTATGACCTTTGCCCGCGCCGCTACTTCTATCAGTATCGGAGCCATATGCCGAGCCTTGATCCCGATGTGGTAGGGACGGGGAGTGTCCGCATTCCGCCGGCAACGCTGGGGACCTACATCCATAAAGTCTTGGAACTTTGCCGCACGGCACCGGCTGAAAAAGCAAAGGAACTGGCACTTCTTGAAGAATCATACAGCGATGGGGAAAAGAACGTTCTCCGAAAAGAAGGGGGCCCCCTCATCGATGCCTACCTTGCGTCGCCCCTTTATGCTGCTTATGGGGACTTTCCCCAAGATGCAGAAGTCGATTTTGAACTGCCTCTCATGACTGTAGGGAATGCGTCGGTCTACTTTGAAGGCAGCATCGATAAAGTCGTCCATCTGCCAGATGGAACGCTTGAAATCATCGACTATAAGAGCGGTCATCCGCCCCTTGATGGCATGGAACGAAAAGCTTATTCGCGGCAGCTTGCCATCTATAGCCTTGCCGCCGAAGCCCTTTATCACATGAAAGTGAGTCAGGCCTCGCTCCATTTTCTGCGCAATCTCTCGACCTGGGAACTTACTGACCGGGACAGGGAAGCGGCAGAACTTAGAGCGCTCCTTACAAAACTCCAAACCCTTGGCGAAGAAGAAGACTTTGCCGTGAAAACGGACGCCTGCACTTATTGCGGTTATGGCTATTTTTGCAAAAAGTAAGCGGTCATCCATCGTTGCGCCACCATCATCAAAAGACCTTAACCGAACCCAGGAGACTGGTTTGGTTAGGGTCTTTGGCTTTTCTTTAGGGCAGAGGCTTGAAATGGAGTCCTTGAATCCTGGAATCAAGCCCGTAAGCCCAGTATATGGCACGACTGTCTTACGTCCTTATGGCAACTCATCCGCCTTCTCCTTGATATAGGTGATGAAATGCTTACTTGCCAGCGGCAAAAGATCCCAGTCTTTATAACAAATGGCAAGATGTCGATAAAGGGGCGGGTCTATGGGAACAGTTACGATATCATAGGGATTTCGGTCCGTCATGAGTTTTGCGAGGATGCTGACACCAAGACCGGCTTCGACCATGGTCATGATGGCGTAATCATCGTGGAGTCTGTAGGCGACATGGGGTTTGATTCCCTTTTTTTGAAAGGCTTCCATTGGTTCACTGTAGTTTCCTTCTTCAAGAAGGATAAAGGGGTCCGAAAGGAGGCCCTCCAAGGGAATCGCTTTTTCCTTTGCCCAGCGGTGGCGACGGGGGAGCACCGCTAGAAGTTCTCCGTCCTTAACGGGAATGGTCATTAAGTGGGGACAGGAGTCAGGGGAGACAAAGCCAAAGTCGATGATGCCCAACTCGATCCATTCGGGAATGAGCCTGTAATCGCCTTGCTGAAAGGTAAACTTCACATTGGGGTAGCGGGCTTTGAATCCTTTGATGAGAGGCGGCATCCAGCGGCAGGTGATACTTGAGATGGTCCCTACACGAATCACTCCCGTTTCAAGTCCCCTGATTTCACGGGCCTTTTCTTCCATGGCTTCGTAACTATGGAGGACCTGTTCCAAAAAGGGGTAGAGTTGCTGTCCTTCTTGGGTAAGGGTAATGCCATTTCTGGAACGGATCAGGAGCTTAAAGGACAGTTCCTCTTCAAGAGAGGCCATCATTTGACTGATGGAGGATTGGGTATAGCCCAATGCGTGGGCGGCTTTTGTAAAACTCCCTAGCCGCAGGACGGTCCGAAGGGCTTTGAAACGCTGCATTAAAGGCACCACCTTTCATTTTGCTGTCTTTATTATACATCACTATTTCTAATTTAAACATTAGATAAAGTCGTTTTACTAATTCTCGTCACCGTGATATCCTTCCTTTAGAAACGGAGGACGTTACAATGAAACAATATATTGTCGATGCCTTTACGGATACCGTCTTTAATGGAAATCCTGCTGCTGTCTGTATCTTGGATGCGTGGATTCCAGAGGGCATCATGATGAAAATTGCCATGGAAAACCGGTTTTCCGAAACGGCTTTTGCCGTACAGGAAGGAGGCGCATACCATCTGCGCTGGTTTACGCCAGGCGGGGAAATCGACCTCTGCGGTCATGCCACCCTTGCTGCGGCCTATGTCATATTCCATTTTTATCAGAAGGACGCGGAGAAAATTTGCTTTAAGACTTTGAGCGGCCCCCTCACTGTGCGCCGCGACGGGGATCTCATTTGTATGGATTTTCCTAGCTATTCCCTCATGCCTGTCCCTGTCACAGATGCCATGGCAGATGCCATCGGTGTGCGTCCAGAACGTGCCTATATGGGACGGGACCTTGTCTGTATCCTTTCAGATGAAGTCGCGGTCAGGAACGCAAAAATCAATCAACAGCAAGCCCTTGACCTAAACGGATTGCTCCTTCACATTACGGCCCGCGGGAAGGACTATGACTGTGTAAGCCGTAGTTTTGCGCCAAAACTCAGTGTGCCAGAAGATCCGGTCTGTGGGTCCGGGCACTGTCATCTCGTTCCTCTTTGGTCCGCCATTTTAGGAAAGGATGACATCAAGGCCTTTCAGGCATCGGAACGGACCGGCGTCCTTTATACCAAAATAAGGGGCAGCCGGGTGGAACTTGCCGGTAAAGCCGCTCTTTATTCCATTGGGGAACTGGTCTTTCCCTTGGAGGTAAAATAAATGAAACAAGGAAACACTTCTTTGCGCAGTGCCCTCTTTTTAGGACTTATTGCCTGCCTCATCTATGGCCTGGGGGCAGGGCTGCGGGCAAGTATTGGCATTCTGCTAGAACCCATTGCGGATATGACAGGCCTTTCCTATGAAGAGGTCAGTTTTTCCATTGCCGTCATGCAGATTGTCTTTGGCGCGTCCCAGCCTTTATTTGGGCTCTTAGCGGCACGACGGTCCAATCGATTCGTCCTGACGTCAGGTGTTTTTTTCATGGTCCTTTCCGTCCTCGGTATCAAACTATGTACCAGCTATGGGATGCTCATCGTGACCCTCGGCGTCCTCATGGGGCTTGGAACGGGAGCCATTGCGTTTGGCCTTGTCCTGTCGTCTGCCATCTCTTTTGTCGGACAGGAGCGCTCTCTTTTTCTTGCGGGACTCCTTAACGCATCAGCCGGTATGGTCAATTTCTTTCTGGCCCCGCTCCTTAACTTTTCTCTCCAACACGGCGGCGTACCGTCGACCATGCCCCGACTTGCTCTTATTATGGTGCTCCTCATTCCTTGTATCCGCTATCTGACCAAAAAGGACAGTACGATAAAGGGCGGGACGGATGTTCCCCGACTGGGCCTTGGGGAAATCCAGTCGGCCTTGGGGGAACGGACGTACCAGCTCCTCCTCGCCGGGTTTTCAACGTGTGGGTTCCACATGGTCATCATTGAATCTCATCTCTTTTCCCAATTCGTCTCCTATGGGATTCCTAAGATGGAAGCAAGCTGGGCCTTTTCATTTTATGGCATTGCGACCATTGCGGGCGCCCTGCTATCTGGGTATGCCAGTTCCCGTCTGAGAAAAGGTGGGCTCCTTTCCTTCTACTATGGATTCCGTGCCCTGTGGGTGCTATTCTACCTTTTTGTCCTGCCCAAAACGATGACAACGGCCATCCTTTTTGCAACGGGTCTTGGCCTTACCGGAGATGCCACGGTATCGCCCACATCGGGCATCTTGAGCGGCCATTTTCCGCTTCATCAAGTGGCAACCCTCATGGGCTTGCTCTTTTTTGCCCATCAGATCGGTGGGTTCCTAAGTGCTTATTTGGGTGGCCTTTCCTATCAGCTTTTTGGCAATTACACGCTCATTTGGCTGATTGACGTTATACTTTGCCTAGTGGCGAGTTTGGCGAGCTACCTGATTCGAGAAAAATAGGGGACGACCCAATAGTCGGGCTGATTTGATGTAGAACGTGAGCCCCTTGCTTTAGAAAAGATTATTCTGAGGCAAGAGGCTTATGACCTATCGCACAATGGACCGACCGTCTCACGTTGGGGGATAGGATAAAGGCTGTCAGGCTGCCACGCTAAGGGGGGCGTCTGCCGGTTTAATCATCAAAATTGCGAAAATGGCAGGATACAACCGCGTGAAGATGGGAGCTCCCTAATACTGTACTACTGAGAGACGCTTATTCACAGTAATCAACTCAACGCGCACGTGCGAGGCTGAATCGCCGCGACGGAATCTTGCCAGTAGCGGTTTTGAACTATCAAAAATATTCCTTGCTCCCGCTCGCAAGGAGACAACCGCCCCCTTTTTCATCTTTACTCGGAGCAAAAATTACTCCGATTTTCTGCACGAGGTGACTTCGTTGCCTTGTTCAAGATTTATGAGATGGCAATTTGGATTTTTTTCGGATGATGTAGGAAACTTCATTCACTTACAGTCCATCTCGGTCCATCTGCGTCGTCAAACACGGCAGGCTTCCCAGAAGTACGGACAATCAATGTACGACGTCGTCTGGCTGCTTTGTGTTTTTTCAGCATCTGGGCCAATCTGGAGCCATATTCGAAAAAGGTCAATGGAAAAAAGACAGGAAGGAAAAGTATGACGAACCTTTTTAAAATCGTCTTGATCAGGTGGAACGGCATTCGCCGTTTCTAAGACAAAAGACCATAAGGTGAGTCTCTGTGAAGATTACATTCATTTCTAAATTCAGTAATGAATGAGAATCTGACTTCAGCTAGTGCTCAAAACAAAAAGTCTTATTCCGAATTGGTGTCTTGATTCGGGGTAAGGCCTTCTTTTTTATTTATTCTTTAGGTTCGATGCACCAGCATCGAACCGTCACCGTCAGATCTTTCGCCTTGCCAAAGCGGGGGACCGAAACGGGGAAATTTCCAAACACAAGTTACCTCTGAATTTTATCCGTTTTGATGGAGGATGAGGACGCGCAGTGACGTTACCTCACTCGCGTTAGCGAGGCATACTCGCCCGAGTCCCAAGCCCGTTTTGGAGCAAAGTGGAAGGACGCAGGGACATGGTTAAGGGCAAATGTAATTCGGCGCCCATTCCCGCAGGGACACGGTTTGGCGCCGGCGTTAGGGCTTTTCCATATCCTTAGCCAGCTTCCGGAGGCAGCCTTAGCCTTGTATTCTTTTCGCTTGACAGCTGCGGACATGGCCGCGAGACAGCTAGAGCCGAACGCTCGAGACAGCTCGACCGCTATTTTCCCTTCCCATCAAACTCTTTCTTTAACAGCTCAATCAAATATTTCTCCGCTTTATTAAGATACGTTCCTTTTTTATAAAGGGCTTGGATGGGAAAGACGGGTGGATGGTCACTGTAGGAAAAACTTGTCCCATTTTGTTTGTCCCCGAGGATGATGACCGTGCGCTGGGGCACAATGGTGTAGCCCATCCCGCAGGCTGCAAGCTGGACGGCATCGTAGCTGCTGTCAACTTCCGTGAGAATATTGGGAATGATGCCTTCTTTTTGGAAGACGCGGTCCACAATGGTGCGGATGAAGTGTCTTTTTTTAACGGCAATAAAGGGCTTTTTAGCAATCTTATTGAAGTTAATGCGGCGCGCTCCTTTGTCCCAAAAATCTGCATCGCTGAAAAAGTCCGGTGCGGCAATGAGAGGAATCTCTTCGTCGTAGATATGTTCCTTATGGATTCCTACAGGCAGCTCGTCATCAAAATAGGGGACGATGATAAAGGAGACCTTTCCCATTTGTAGAAGCTCCAAGAGGTCACTCGTGCCGCCTTCTTTAAAAAAGAGCTGGGAGGCCGGGTACTTTTCACGCAGGCGCCCCAGAACAGGGCGAAACATATAACCGGCCCGGCCCGATGGGATACCGACAATGATATCGCCGGAACTTCCTATCTTGAGATCAGCGATGCGATTTTTCATATCCGTTTTTTCGCGAAGAATGAGGCGTGCCGTCTTAACGTAGATCCGCCCTGCATCCGTGAGTGTTAACGGCTGATGGGAGCGGTCAAAAAGTTTGGCACCCACTTCCTTTTCAATTTGGGCCAAGGCATGGCTCAGGGATGGCTGGGAAATGAAAAGTTCTTTGGATGCTTGGGTGATGTTCCGGCAGTCCGCTACCGTGACAACGTATTGCAGTTCTCGAAAATCCATAAGCCCTCCATAGAAACAATCGAATCGATTTCTTATTTTTCATCAATTATATCATAGCAAACCAGAAAAGAGCCTTTCCTTGAAAGGAAAGGCTCCTTGACTTACCTTATGAAAGGCTTTCAATAAACGTCCCCACCGTTTCAATCAGTTTCAGTCGGCACGTATCAAGAGAATGGTTGCCCAGAAGGTCGACACGCTGGTGAATAGCCTGAGACTGCTGGTCTGTAAGAAGGTTCCAGAAGGGATCGATCATGTATTGGGGTGGGGCTGTCGTATCTTTTTCACCGCCGATGATAAGGATGTTCTGATCCTTCAAAGGGTAGGCAGCAAGAGGGAAGGCCCATTCGTCGCGGTGCGTTTCACTGTCATTGACTAACGCTTCGGGGCTTTCGATATGAAGGACTGTGGCCGCTTCTGTGAGCATGGAGGCAAGGCCTTCTTTTCCGAGAAGGGTTTCCGCCCCCTTGTGATCAAAGGGGCAGTAGGCGATGACGCCGCGCAGTTCTGGATGGCGCTTTGCAACGTTGATAACCGTGTTGCCCCCGTTGGAGTGTCCAAGGAGAAAGACACGCAATGGGTCAATGGCATAGCGGTCCGTGCCGCCTGTGGCAAGATAGGAAAGGACCGCTTCCGTATCTTCTAGACAGTGAGAAAACGAGTAGGTGCCGGCACTGCCCCAGGCTCCACGGTGATAGAGCCTGATGACGACGCAGCCCATTCGGCGCAGGCTTTGGCATAGGTCGTCGTTGTTATTGGTGCCGGGAATGCCGTGGCAGACAATAACGGCTGGATGGGGCGCATCATAAAGGCCGCTGGGAAGGTACGCTTCGCCTAACAGGCGGTCGCCTGCAACCTCAAGGATGAAGTCCTGTGAATCTGGCTGAGTGGCATCTCCGTAAGGCGGTTCCTGCAGGACATATTGGGCATTGATTTTCATTCTATGGCCTCCTGATTTGGGTTCAAGTTTTGTTTATACCAGTCTTTCCCGTGGAAAATGCGCGTAATGAGCATGGAAACGACGGTGTCGCCGCAGGAATTGAGAAGTGTGCAGCCTGGATCAAAGAGTTCCACAATCATGAGCAGGATGGGAAAAGCCGCTTCGGGAAGGCTGAAAACAGAAACAATCATGGTTTCGCCGGCCGCTCCCCCGCCTGGAACACTGCTTGTTGCAACAGAAGAGGTTACACCTACAAAAATGGCAAGAAGGAAGGCAAAGCCTTCGAGGGGAACCCCAAACATCGTCGTTGCCAGCACTTCGGCATAGACCATGGCGATGCAGGCTCCATCCATATGGCAAGTTGCGCCCATGGCAATGACAACACTTGAGATGTCACGCGGTACGCCCAGTTTATCACAGGCTTCCATCTGAAGCGGAATCGTTGCTGCTGACGAACGTGTCCCAAGGGCCGTCAGGGCCGGAGCGAGAATGACCTTAAAGAAATTCCGTACGCCCCAGGGACCTGCGGCTAGGAAAGCATAAAAACCAAGGAAATGGAAAAAATAAAGGAAAACGACGGAATAAAAGACGAGCATGGCATTGCCATAGGTTTTTAGGAGCTCAATACCATAGGTTCCGGTGAGGTCCGCAAAGTAGGCACCAAGGCCAAGGGGCGCAAGCTTCATGAGATAGGCCACCATTTTATAGCAGACCTTGGTCATGGCGTTCATCCAGTCGATAATCGGCTTTGCTTCGTCGCCAAGACGGGAGACGCAGATGCCAAAGAATATGGTCATGATGATGAGGGGCAGGACGTGGTAGCGGGAAATGAGAAGCGGCAGGTCGCCGACCGTGAGGGTCCCGACAATCTGGTCACTGACGCTGATGGGCTTTGCTGCCGCTGCATTTTTGGTCACGGCCGTAAAATTTGTCGGAACCCCTGTAAAATGGGTCACGACAAGGATCAAGATGGCAGAAAGGATGGCCGTCGTTACAAAAATAAGGAGCGTTAGTCCAATCATCTTGCCGACCTTGCCCGTATCCTTCGTATTAGCAATGGAGCCCGCAATGGAAAAGAAAATAAGGGGAACAATCAGGCAGAAGAGGAGATTGAGGAAAATCTGTCCAATCGGTTTGAGAAAAGAGACCTTGTCCCCAAAAACAAGGCCCAATATAGCCCCAATCACGCATCCTGTAATTAGAATGATCGGATCCCGGTAACTGCTGAGGGGTGCTGTTTTTGTTTTTGTGCTCATCATAACACGCTCCTTAAAAATAAGTAAGTCTATTATATTCCTACAGCTATAATAGGAAAAGACATAACGCGATTTTATACAATAAATGAAGAAAATAAATAAAAATCATGAAAATTATTAATATTAATGAAAAGATTTCTGATAATCATGCAGTCATTCTCGGCTCAGTGTAACTCATTTTACTTTCATTGCTTTTTGGCGATGGATGTGCTATGATGAAGCTCAAATAAACCCTGGGGATGTACTGGTTTCGACGGGGGTAGATGTTGTGTGATAAGCGAGCTGGGATTCCATCAACCCCATAAAACGGTGGAAACGCGTTATAAACGCAGAAGATTCTTACGCTTTAGCAGCTTAATTGCTAACGTTCCTTTTCTTCATTCCTGCTGAAGGAAAGTGAACGACACTTGCAGGATACCACAGGGCCAATTCTCGGAGGTCGCGTGGGAAATCCATCGAGATAGGGACTGATTAGCCCGCCAATAGGCGATGATGCCCCGAAATAAAGTATGTTGGATGCGCTCGGAGAAAGTTGCATGGCAATGCTTTCGGACAGGGGTTCGACTCCCCTCATCTCCACCAATTGAAAATAAGCCCTGCTTTGGGCTCAGGCGGCACCGCATGGATGAATCAATCCATGCGGTGTTTTTGTGCGCCCGGCATAGGGGCACTCTTAAGGATGCAAGTCCTTAGACTGTTCGAGTAAGTCATAGCCGAACACCAAAAGCGACACCGTGAGGTGGAATCTGAAGGAAGGTGCAGGCAAATCTCTGACCTGACGAACAGAAACCGCATAAGGCCAATTCGGGATGGATAAGGGAGTAAAACAGACTGAAGTCCCATAATGACTCGGAATCCCCAAGGGTAGATGCGGCAGGTGGGTGGAGAGAAAGAGTGTGTTCTTACGCGGGGAGGCCTCACGGATAGGGCCGGAGCCATGAAAATGGCAGCTGTGGCCCAAACAAGATTTATCGTGAGGAAGTCAGCAGAGGCCATCGTCCTGGACGGGTTATAGACCGTCCAGGAAGGGCCGAATCTTAGGAAATATCAGTTAGTGAAGGGAGTCAAAAGAGGTCATTAAAAGCAGAAAACTTCATAGAGAAGGTTGCCCGCGAAAAGCAGCTGCCAAGCGGCAAGGATATGCGGGAACGCCTATCCCTGTGAGGAGTGCCGAACACAACGACATCATTGCAAACTTGTGAGCGGACACTTTGTTGGGGCAAGTCCTGAGGCGAGACAACCTGAATGCCGCGTATCACAGGGTAAAGGCCAACAAAGGATCAGGCGGTGTCGACAAGATGAGTGTAGATGAACTTCTACCGTACCTTGGAGAGCATCGACTGGAACTCTTACAGCAGATACGGGATGGGAAGTATAAATTCAAACCCGTCCGACGGGTAGAAATACCCAAAGAAGAAAAAGGAAAATTCCGTAAATTGGGAATCCCGACGGTTGTGGACCGGTGATACAGCAGGCGATTACGCAAGAGCTGACGCTGGTATATGAACCGCAGTTCTCAGACAGCAGTTTCGGCTTCCGGCCGGGACGCAAAGCGCATGACGCCCTGAAACAGTGTAAGGCCTATGCAGATGCAGGATATGTCTATGTGGTGGACATGGATTTGGAGAAATTCTTCGGCAATGTCTACCAGAGTAAATTGGTAGAAGTCCTGTCAAGAAGCATCAAGGACGGAGCTGTCATCTCACTGATACACAAATACCTGAATGCAGGAATCATGAACCACGGGATATTTGAGAGAAGCGAAACAGGCGCTATACAGGGAGGCCCCTTAAGCCCACTATTAAGCAACGTGATGCTTAATGAACTGGACGAGGAACTGGAACGGCGAGAACATAAATTTGTCCGTTACGCCGACGAATGCATGATACTGTGCAAAAGCAGGAGAAGTGCAGAGAGGACCTTGGAAAGCATAACACGATACATAGAAAGGAAACGGTTCCTCAAAGTGAATCGGGAAAAGACGCCGGCTCCATACATTAGCCGGGTAAAATACCTGGGATATGGATTCTACAGGAGGAAAGGGAAACTTCGTTTTCGTGTGCATGCAAAATCCGCAGCAAAGATGAAGGAGAAGGTGAGGGCCATTTTAGACCGCAACAAACTAACTCCGAATGCGGTAAGGCCCATCAGGCTGAAACAGTTCATCCACGGATGGGTCAATGATTTCAAGCTGATAGACATGAAACAGCTGCTCATGGAAGTGGATACATGGATACGGCGGAAAATCCGGGCAATCTACTGGAAACAGTGGAAGAAGGTGCGAACAAGGTACTGCATGATGCGCCAATACGCAATTCCAGAATGGAAAGTGCATGAACTGGCAAGTTGCCGAAAAGGACTATGGAGAGTGGCGCTTATGCTGAGCTCATTCCTTACGAACGAAGAAATAGCCCGCCCTGGTTATATAACCATGACGAGCTATTACAAATAAGTTTGTGAAAACGAGGAAACCGCCGCGCTTCGAACGGTACGCACGGTGGTGTGAGAGGTCGGGATCTCTATTTAGAAATCCCTCCTACTCGTATTTCTGGGGATTGTTATTTCACATTCCCTTTTTGGCGCAGTCTGAACGAATCAATACAATAACCTCAAAACTAAGCATTAAAAAAGCTCCATCTTTTAGGATCAAAGGTGTAGTGTGTACATCCTTACAGTTGGTCAGCCAGAGCTCGAGCTTGTTCAGGTCCGGCAGTTTGCTGTAGTTCGCCAGGTTTATCCATAGAGAAAATAAGGATTTCGCCTATGTTTTCCCATCCGAGATAGTCAATGGCCTTATGGTATGGCATGATGATACCTTCCATGTCGCTTGTGCTCTGAGACCGGCAAGTGCAGAGCAGGCCAGCTTTTTTACCGGCAATGGCTTCTTTTTTGCCAACACAGAAGCTATAGAGTTTATCAATCAGGCATTTAACTTTGCCAGGTATGGAAAACCAATAGGTCGGTGTCGCGAGGATGACAGCATCTGCTTCTTCAATATAAGGTGCTACCGTATTGAAATCATCGTCAAAGGTGCAGGCTTTACCCGTCTTGAAGCAGGTATCGCATCCATGACAAGGACCGATATTTAGATAGGCAGCATCGAAGCGTTTGACAGAGTGACCTTTTTTTTGAGCCTCTTCAATGAATGCTTCAGCAAGAGCGGTACTATTGCCATCTTTACGAAAACTGGATGTGATAACTACAATTTTTTTACCCATACTCTTTTCTTCCTCTCTTTTTATGGATATTTTCTTTATATTTTTTTCATGATATCATGAATATATACTGCATTCAATAATAAAATTGTATGTAAAACAATTACGCGTATATAATGTAAATGGATTTACTTTACTCACTATTTACGTTAAAAAACAGACAGAAAGGGGACCGATACCTATGTCCATTAATTCGTTTGATAACTATTATATGTCCTGGAAGCCTCAACTGAACCGCACCAATCAACCATTGTATATTTCGTTAGCCAGACAACTTGAAAATGATATTGCTACTGGTGTTTTGCTGCCAGGAACTAAACTGCCGCCACAACGTGAATTAGCTGATTTTTTAGATATTAATGTCAGTACAGTAGTACGAGCTTTTAAACTCTGCTCCAATAAAGGCCTGCTTACTAGTACTGTTGGAAGTGGCACGTATGTAGCGTACGATGTGGTGACTAATATTTTCGATACACCTGCAAAAAAAAAGCCTTATCTGATAGATATGGGTTCTCTTACACCGGAAACAATTCCTCAGGATGAAGTCGTGACGCTCTTGGAGAAAATGATACAAGAAGATGATTTTGGACGACTGTTGCAATATAATCACTCTGCTATGTTGTTTCATAAAGAGGCGGCCGTGAAATTACTTGATCGGGCAGGATGCCATACTGATGCTGATCATGTCCTTTTCGCCAGCGGCGGCCAAAATGCAACGTATGCTGTACTAGCGGGGCTTTTCAGGCCTGGTGATCGTATTGGTACAGCACCTACTGTGTATCCAGGGCTAAAAAGTGCTGCCAAGCTTATTGGCATTCATCTCGTTCCTATTCGGCAGGAAAATAATGAATTTACGGCTGAAGCAATTCAGTACGCCTACCACAATGAAGGTATCACCGGTCTGTATGTCATGCCGGATTATCAGAATCCAACGACCCATAGTATGCCACTATCCTGCCGAAAAATGATTGCACGCCTGGCCAGAGATCTGGATCTTCTGGTAATAGAAGATGGCATTAACTGTCTGCTTTCTCCACACATTCATCAGTCTATTGCCAATATGGCTCCGGAACAAACCATCTTTCTTGCCAGTTTATCCAAAACGCTGATTCCAGCTTTACGTTTAGCCTATATTAAGGCTCCTAAAAAATATTTTAAGAATTTGCGCAACGCCTTATATGCGATTCAATTATCTCCATCTGCGTTATTAATGGAATTGGCATCGCGCATGATCGTTTCAGAAAAATTTGAAGGCTTGCTTGAACGACGGCGCCAGGGGTTGAAAATTCGCAACGGGATTGTTGATGAAATTTTAAAAGGCTATGATGTGCGTGGCACGGAAGAATGTCTCCATCGCTGGTTGATTTTATCAGAAGATATGTCCGGAGAGCAATTTGAGCACCTTGCTTTGGAACATGGCGTCTATGTCTATGGCTCACAACGATTTGCTGTCGGTAAAGATATGCCTGTCCATGCGGCTAGACTGGGTATTTGTGTACCTTCTACGTATGATGAGTTACGAGAAGGCCTGAAAATTCTGCGTCAACTATTATGATGAAAAAGCAAAAATCAATTGAAATATATTTATTAAATCGTACTGCACACAATTTTAATATTGAATGAATATTGACTCTCTAGTATACTTGAATAAATCAAATAAACAGGTTCCCAATCGGGAAACAAACGAAGTAGAAGGAGGATTGATGAATATGAAGTACTACGTTGTTGATGCGTTTACTGAAGAATTATTCAAAGGTAATCCGGCAGGGGTTTGCCTGGTAGATGAATTCCCTACAGATGAAACCATGACGAATATCGCTGCAGAAAATAGACTTTCTGAAACGGCTTTTGTAAAGCATAAAGTAGATGGCATTTATCGTGTCCGCTTTTTCACACCTACATCAGAAGTAGATTTGTGTGGCCATGCTACATTGGGTACAGGGTTTGTCCTCGCAAATTTTGTGGAACCGGGTAAGAAAGAATTCCATCTGCGTGCCAATCAAGATGATATTGTCATTACCGTTCGCGAAGGCGGATTGTATGAAATTGAATTCCCATCCTGGCATCCCCAAAAAGTTGCAGTGACCAAAGAAATGGAAGATGCCCTTGGCTTCAAACCGGAAGCTGCTTGGCAGACACGCGATCTCATCATTTTAGCGAAAGATACAGATACGGTCCAAAATTTCCAGCCCGATTATCAGGCTATTGCCCATATGACCGATAAGCTAGGTGTCCTCATCACGGCTCAAGCTAGTGACAGTGAATTTGTCAGCCGCACTTTCTTCCCCAATATCGGTATTCCGGAAGATCCGGTTTGTGGTTCTGCTAACTGCTCGTTGATTCCGCTCTGGTCTCAGCGTCTCGGTAAAAAAGAGATAATCAATCATCAGCTGTCGCCTCGCACCGGTACGATTTACTGCCGTGACGGAGGTAATGTAGTTAAGATTAGCGGCCATGTAACGCTCTATAGCACGGCCGAATTAAATATCCATTAATCAAGTATTTTGTACGATATCTAACATATCCAGAGGAGGCTATCTATTATGAAATGCATCTATACAAATAAAGGCGCTGATCCGCAGGCACCATATTCTCAGGCAATGGTAACGGGGAATCTCGTATTTACAGCAGGCCAGATCGGACTGCTTCCTGGTGGTACGCAACCTGCCGGTGATACTGTAACGGAACAGGCAGAACAAGCTTGCAAAAATATCCAAAATATTCTTGAGGCGGCTGGCACAAGCTGCAAAAATGTCGTGAAAACCACTGTTTTTCTCAAAGACATTGCATACTTTGATGAATTCAATACAGTATATAATAAGTATTTCCCTCATCATCCGGCTCGCACCTGCGTGGCTGTCGTAGCGTTGCCGCTTGGCTATCTCTGTGAAATTGAAGCCATTGCTGAAATCAAATAAGATTCTTTTAAATACCCGTATAAAAAGGAAGAACCTGTCATGAAAGCTATCGTAATGAAAGAATTCGGCGGACCGGAAGTACTGAAATATGTTGATGTACCTGACCCGGTACCGGAAGCTAACGAAGTCCTGATTAAGCTTGCATTTTGCGGCGTCAATCCAAATGAAACCTATGTCCGTACAGGCACATATAATTTCTATAAACCGGAACTGCCTTATACGCCCGGCTATGACGGCGCTGGAGTAATAGAAAAAGTAGGTGCAGGTGTCACGCATGTGAAAGTCGGCGACCGCGTTTTCGTTGCAGCTCTGTTGGCAAAACGCAATACTGGTACCTATGCGCAGAAAGTCGTTTGCGATGCTGATTCGGTCCACAAGCTGCCGGATTTCATTTCCTTTGAAGAAGGCGCATCCTTTGGTATTCCGGCAATGGCTGCATACCGCGCTTTGTTCCATCGTGCTCACATCAAGGCCGGCGAAATTGTAATGATCCATGGGGCTGAAGGCGGTGTAGGATCGTTAGCTGTTCAGATGGCAAAAGCTGTAGGTGCCATCGTCATTGGTACAGGCACGACTCCTGAAGGCTTGGACATCGTCCGTTCCTTTGGAGCTGATTATGCAATCTATCACCTCAAAGCAGACAATCAGGATGAATTGATGGAATTAACCAAGGGGAAAGGCCCGGACGTCATTATTGAATTCCTGGCAAATGTCAATCTGCAGACCGATTTGAAGGTGATTGCAAAATATGGCCGTATCGTAGTCGTAGGCAATCGTGGCACGATTGAAATCAATCCGCGCCTGGCCATGGCCAATGAATCTACTATCCTAGGCATGGCTCTGTGGAATGCTCCGGCCAATGAATATCGGGAAAGCCTGTTTGCATTGCGTGCTTTTATGCAAAGCGGCGCTGTTCGTGCAAAAGTTGGAAAACAGCTTCTCTTGAAGGATGCTGCTCAAGCACATAACGAAATCATTAATGGTTTGGCAAAGGGAAAAATGATCCTCAAAATCGAATAACGACCATAGTCCATTGTAATTCCTGATTTGGTAAAGTAACTATCTTTTTACTAAAAATCCATTTTAAAACGATTCTTCACGTATTTTTGGGGGATGCCAAATCATACGCAGGTAAAGACAAGTACCGAATCAAGGTAAAAAAGTATCTGTCGTTCTTGTACCCATATGCATTCCGTTTGGCAACCTTAATCATGTTGTACCCTTCCAATCGGCTTGTGTTAATAGGGCATTTGGCGTGATTTGCCAGACCATCGATTCGCTTTTCCTTTAGCTTGGCGAACCGGACCAAGGCCGGTATCACGCTCGCCTTGGCCGCCTTAAACCATCGTTTCCACCTCTCGACAGCCTTCTGGTAGTCTGTTATCGCATATAGCTTATTCATTTCTCCCTTCATGGCGTAGCAGATTCCCACGGCTGTTTACGTAGTTTTACGAGCAATACAAATCAGAAGAGCTAAATTATGACTCAATCAAAAAGAGGGGGAATGCGCCCAGGTGCTGGGCGTCCTAAAGGTTCTGTTAGCCCAGAAGGAACAAGAAAACAGCATCAGGTCAGGGCTTTTGATGATGAATGGGATCTCATCTACAGATTTGCCAAGCTTATAAAATCCGGGAAAATTAAAGCTTGCAAGGTCGCAGTAGAAAAGCTTGGAAAAAGCAGCATTGACTAAAAGTGCGCACTAAGTGCGCACCAAAATCATTTTAGTCATAAATAGTTAGAAACGTAGCCACTTTGTTAAGAGACTCCCCTCATCTCCACCAATTGAAAATAAGCCATGCTTTGGGCTCAGGCGGCACCGCATGGAACATAGAATCCATGCGGTGCTTTTTGGGTGTACCGCCCGGCTCCGACAGATAAAGGGCCTTTAAAAAGATACGGCTCACTACCGCCTTTTTCTTAAAAGTGCTATGATAGACCTAAGAGATGATCTTGAAAGGAGCCTTGATTATGGAGATCAAACGAATCGGCATTGCCGGCGCTGGTACGATGGGCTATTCCATGGCGGATATCTTTGCTTCCTATGGTTTTGATGTGACCCTTTGGAACCATAGAAAGCCTACGCTTGAGCGTGCAAAGACCCTCATCAGTGAAACGAGCCGCGACAAGATCCACTATACGACCAATCTGGAGGACATCGCCCATCTCGATATTGTCATTGAAAACGTGACGGAAGACATGGCCATTAAAGAGGGGTTCTATGAATCTTTCTGCAAGATGGCCGATGCGGACATGATCCTTGCGACAAATACATCAGGTCTTTCCATCAATGCCCTGGCCCAATTTGTGACGCACAGGGAACGCTTTTTAGGGATGCACTGGTTCAATCCGCCGACGCTTATTCTCCTTATTGAAATCATTAAAAATGACGAAACCTGCCAAGACGTGGCTGAGGCCGTTCGGGACCTTGCCCGCACCATTGGAAAGAAACCGGTCATTGTCAATAAGGATGTCCTGGGTTTTGCTGCAAACCGCATCCAGCTGGCTGTCGTGCGGGAAGCCCTGTCTTTGGTGAAAAAAGGTGTTGTTTCTGCTGAAGATATTGACGCTGTTATGAAATATGGACTTGCTTTCCGCTGGGCCTGCATTGGACCGCTCGAAACCATGGATTTTGGCGGGATCGACACGTTCTACCATGTCTCGAGTTACCTCATGAAGGACCTTGATGACAGCCATGAGATCCCCACTCTTTTAAAGGAACATTATGAAAAGGGTGAACTGGGTGTGAAGACCAAGAAAGGCTTCTACGACTACTCGAATGGGAAAGATAAGGAAGCAACCGAAAGACGGAACGAAAAACTCTTGAAAGTCTTCAACGCCCTTTATAAAACTTTATAAAAAAGCATAGTCCTATCAAAAAGCCCCTCCAAAGCGCAGGTCATGCGTTTTAGAGGGGCTTTTGTCTATGATGAAGCTGATTTCCTAGGAATTAGGAGCGGGATTTTACATGGAGAGGGACTGTCTCTTCTCTTTCTTCCATTTCCTCGTCCTTTCCGACGCAGTAGGAGGCGTAGAGGGACCCGGATACGTTATGCCACACGGAGAAGATGGCGCCGGCAATGCCGCCAGCTGCCGTAAAGTACATGAGGGCAAGGGCTGAGGCGAGACCGGAATTCTGCATGCCCACTTCGATGGTCATGGCACGCACTTTTTGCGGCGTCATGCCAAAGCGGCGTGCTGCAAGGTGGCCCAAGGCCATGCCGCCAAGGTTATGCAAAATGACGGCAACGAGGATCACAAGGCCGTGGTCCAAAATGGTCCTTCCTGAAAGGGAGACGACGCAAAGAACCGTCACCATAATGACAAAGGAAGAGAACATGGGCATGAAGCGGGAAAAACGGGATACAGTGCGGGGAAAGAAATAGTTGCTCGCAAGGCCCAAAATGAGGGGGAGGAGCACCATCTTGACGATGGAAAGCATCATGGAAGAAAGGCTGATTTCAATCCACGTCCCAGCAATCAGGTAGATGAGAAGGGGCGTGATGAAAGGGGCCAGTATAGTGTTTACCATGGTCATGGATACAGAAAGGGCTACATCGGCATGAGCGATGAAGGAGATGACGTTCGACGCAGTCCCACCAGGGCAGCAGCCCACAAGGACGACACCAATGGCAATTTCAGGAGGCAGGGCCAAGAGCGTAACAAGGACATAGGCCAAAAGGGGCATGATGGTAAACTGCAGGATGGCCCCGACGGCAACAGAGCGTGGATCCCGAAAGACATTTCGAAAGTCTTCGGCCTTAAGGCTCATGCCCATGCCAAACATGATGATTCCCAAAAGGGTGGGGATAAAGCGGGCGTAGGGTTTCATGGCCGCTGGGAAGAGAATCCCTAAAAAACCTGCAATCATGACGCCGACGGCCATGTAGCGTGTGGACCAACGGATGAGCTTATCGAGCATCAGTCTGCCACCTCCCGTTCTTTTTCCGTCCCGCGGCTTTTTAGCGGCTGATTTCCTTCGCCGAGCATGACGACCTTGGGCGTAAAGGAGCGGGCTTCTTTTTCGTCCATTTGGGCATAGGCGATGATGATGACAATGTCTCCTATCTGGGCGTAACGGGCGGCTGCACCATTAAGGCAAACAACACCGCTGCCGCGTTTTCCCGCAATGGTATAGGTTTCAATGCGGGCGCCGTTATTATTGTTGCAGATCTGGACGCGTTCGCCGGGAAGGATGCCTGCGGCGTCAAGCAGGTCGGCATCGATGGTGATGCTTCCCATGTAGTTCAGGTTTGCTTCTGTAATGGTGGCGCGATGGAGCTTTCCGTGCATCATGGTGTAGATCATGCTTCCACCCCCAAAATGACGTTATCAATGAGGCGCGTTGTGCCAAAGCGGACGGCAACCGCAAGGAGGACGGGCGTATGGAGCGTTTCTTCCACTTCAAAGAGGCCGGGCATGCCATACATTTCAACGTAGTCGATGTCGCTCATGGGTTCTTCCTTGATTTCTTTCATCACAAGGTCAACGAGGGCTTTCTTGCTCCGCTCGCCTTTTCCGTAGGCTTCTTTTGCATGACGGAGGCTGCGGGAAAGGACAAGGGCGGCTTTATGTTCTTCTGGGCTCAAGTAGACGTTGCGGGAACTTTTGGCAAGGCCGTCTTTTTCGCGGACAATGGGCATGAGGCGCAAGGTGACGTTCATGAAGAGATCTTCAACCATGCGCTGCAGGACCTGGGTCTGCTGAGCGTCTTTGAGGCCGTAGTAGGCGCGGTCACATTGGGTGAGGTTAAAGAGCTTGGCACAGACCGTAGCGACGCCGCGAAAATGAATAGGTCGTGTCCTTCCGCAAAGGACCTTCGTAATAGGACCCGTGACCTCAACCCAGGTCATATCCTCGTGGGGATACATTTCGCCCGGGGCTGGCGCAAAGACGAGGTCGGCGCCTTCGCGTTCCGCCATCTTGCAGTCACTTTCCAAAGTCCTGGGATATGCAGCGTAGTCTTCCGTCGGTCCAAACTGTGTAGGATTGACAAAGACGGTGACGATGACGAAATCGTTTTCTGCCCGGGCTGCCTTGATGAGGGAAGCGTGTCCTTCATGAAGAGCGCCCATGGTGGTCACAAGACCAATGGATTTTCCTTCTTTCTTGACGCGGCTGACCTCATTTCTAAGTTCCTTTGTTGTGTGACAGACGTACATAGATGAATCACATTCCTTTCTGATTGGTGGAGTGTGGGGACAGGTTTCAAAAGGAAATGAAATGATAAGCAAGATCCTGGCGGACAATGCGAAAAATAGGAAGCCGCATACAAAAAAGCCGTGTTCCCAAAGAAACACGGCAAAAAAATTCCACAACAAAATGGAAAAACAGGTTTCTTTGGGAAGCAGCTTTTCGGAAGGATCATTTCATCATTCCAATTTTCTGCCTTAAGGGAAGAATTTCTCCCCTTTGAGCCCTTCGGGAAACAAGGCCGCCCTGCGGCTTTGCGACTCGCGGCACACACCTTCTGAAACGTGTCTGCACTCTCCCTATAAGATTTACCCAAATCTTCCTATTTTTCTATCCGGGGAGTAATGTACCACCGTGATGATAATTTGTCAAATCATTTGCAATATAGTTAACTCAAATTATTTTTTCTTGAAAAAGGCCAATAAGATGCGGATACCCCTCGCAGAAGTGAAAAAATGGAAGAAAGTTTTTCAAAGAGGGACGGTAAAAATAAGGACTGGAATAAATTCGCTGGCACCTCGTCCTTACTTGCACTCGCTTTCAATCTATGCTAAAATACAAGAATCTAATGAGTGGAGGGAAATACCAGTGTTAACGGTTTTAATGGTTGTAGATATCGTCGTCAGTGTCATCCTGATTGCGTCCGTCCTGCTCCAGTCCGGTAAGAGCTCCGGTTTTGCTGGGCTTGGCGGCGGTGAGTCCATGTTCAGCGGCAAACCGACCGATATGGATGAGGCTCTGAGCCGCATTACGGTTGTCTTTGGCCTTATTTTTGCTGTCCTTAACATTGTAATTGCCCGCCTGCAGTGAGGGTGGGGGATGGCATTAATCAAATGGTGCAGTTATGGCATTGCCTTCATGAAGGGTAATGCTTTTTTTGTGTATAAAGTAAGGAGGAAACGGCTATGCTCCAAGGCGCTGAGCCTTATCGCTTTCCTGGAACCAATGATACAGCGGTTCTTCTCATTCACGGCTACACGGGTTCCCCGTCGGAGCTGCGTGAACTGGGGGAACGGCTGCATTATAAAGGCTATACCGTGCAGGGCCTTCTTTTAAATGGTCACGGTACGAACCCGGAAGACCTTGACGGCGTAACCTATGAAAAATGGACTCAATCCGTGAAATCCGCCGCCAGTGCCCTCAAGGAAACGTACGGCAAGGTTGTTTTGGTGGGGATGAGTATGGGAGGTCTTCTTGCCCTTGATTGCGCTTCGACTGTTCCCGTTGACGGGGTCATCGTCATTTCAACGCCCATCTATCTATTCGATTGGCGTTCCCATTTCCTTTGGCTTGCGGAAAAAGTGACGCGATCCATTCCCAAGCGCCCTCGTCATATCGACGCTCCGGCCCGCTATGATGTGGCCTATCACGAGATGCCCCTTTCCGGTGTCCGCGAATTCCTGCGTTTGCTGTCGACAGTCAAAAAGCGCACCCTTCCTCGCGTGACGGCTCCGCTTCTTATTATTCAAAGTGAAGCGGATCGAACCGTCCGCCCGCAAAGCGCACAGTACATCTATGAACATGCGGCATCTCCTCTAAAGCGGATCGAGATGCTCCCCCAAGGAAAGCATGTCCTGACCCTTTATAAGGAACGGGGACTTGTCTATCAAAAAATTGACCGTTTTCTGGAGGCCCTGCGATGAAGAATGTGAATGATACGAATCCTATGTGTTTTGGCTGTGGGAAGAACAATCCCATTGGCCTTCACATGCATTTTAAAGTGGATGAAAATGGCTGCTCGTCACACTTTACGCCCGAACCCTGTCATCAAAGCTATGACGGGCGGATGCACGGCGGACTCATTTCCACCTTGCTTGATGAAACCATGGGGAATTATCCCTATCTGTATGAACACCGCGTGGCCTATACGGCCCGACTGGAAGTCCGTTTCCGCTCGCCCGTCCTCATTGGTGAAACCATTGAGATTGTGACTAAGGTGAAGCGCCGTAAAGGCCTGCTCCTTGAGATGACGGGAGAGGTTATCCGCCCTGATGGAACTGTCGCGGCGGAAGCGGATGCCAAGATGATGTATGAAGGAGAAAGATGAGTAACGAAAAAATTCGGCAGGATGTCCTTACTTATATGGAATCCCATGCCACCCATCCTGTCAGCTATGATGACCTGGGCCGCGACCTGCGGTATAAAGGAAAAGGGCTGGGAGCCTTGTGGACGGAAATTGAACTAATGATCAAGGATGGGCTTCTTGTGAAGACCCGCTTCAATACCTTGGGCCTGCCGCGGGCCATGGGGCTTGTCACAGGGCGCCTGCAGGTCACGCAGAAAGGGTATGGGTTTGTTGTACCCCTTGAAAAGACGGAGGAAGGTGATCTTTTCATCCCCGCGATGCACTTATCCGGTGCGATGAACGAGGACCTTGTAATCGCACGGGTCAGTGACCATGGCTATGGGGGAAGGCGTGAGGGAAAGGTCATCCGTATTTTGGAGCGGGCCCATGAACGTTTTGTCGGGACTTTTACGCGCAGTGGGGATTTTGGCTTTGTTACCCCTGATAACCGCCATATTGGACAGGATATCTATGTGAGGCGCAAGGACTTCCTGAATGCCCGCAACGGGGACAAGGTTGTCGTCAAGATTACGGTCTGGCCCAACGGACGTCAAAAAGCAGAAGGAACCATTACGGAAATCCTTGGCAAAAAGGGCGATGTGGGCATTGATATCATCTCCATCATCAAGGATAAGGACCTGCCCCTTGATTTTCCCAAAGAAGTCAAGGAAGCCGCCCAGCTTGTCCCGCAAGTCATCCCTAAAAAGGATCTTAAAGGGCGTCTTGACCGGCGCAAATGGCCAATCATCACCGTCGATGGCGTTGATTCCAAGGACCTTGACGATGCCATTTATGCCGAAAAACGGGGCGAGAATTACTTCCTTGGCGTCTATATTGCCGATGTCAGTCACTATGTGCGGCCCCGCGGTGAACTTGATCGGGAGGCCTATGCCCGAGGCACCAGCGTCTACTTGGTTGACCGCGTCCTTCCCATGTTGCCGCCCCTTTTGTCAAATGGCATCTGCAGCCTCAATGAAGGGGAAGAACGTCTTACCATGAGCTGTGAAATGGTTATTTCCGGTAAGACAGGGAAGGTCCTTTCCTATGATATTGCGCCCAGCGTGATTGCCTCCCGGCATCGCATGAACTATCCTGATGTGGCAAAAATCCTCACGGACCGTGACACGGCCCTGCGGGAAAAATACAGCGATATTGTGCCTATGTTGGAAACCATGGAGGAACTTTGCACGATCCTCCATAAAAAACGGGTGAGACGGGGTGCGATTGAGTTCGAGATTCCTGAAGTGAAGGTTATTCTGGATGAGAAAAAACGGCCCATCGACGTTCATCTGCGGCACAGAACCATTGCGGAAATGATGATCGAGGAATTTATGCTCGCTGCCAACGAAACCGTAGCCGCCCATATGACTAAGCATCATTATCCCTTTATTTACCGTGTCCACGACGTGCCTGATGAGGACCGGATGCAGAGCCTTTCAAAGATCATGGCCCAGTTTGGGACCGTTCTCAAGATTGAGGGCAAGATGCGGCCTAAAGTTCTTCAAATGGCCCTGCGCAAGGTGAAGGGAAAACCCGAAGAAGGCATGATTTCCACCCTCGCCCTGCGGAGCATGAAGCAGGCTGTGTACCAAACGGAAAATGTGGGCCACTTTGGCCTTGCTGCCAAGGACTACACGCATTTTACCTCTCCCATCCGGCGCTATCCAGATCTGTTGGTCCATCGTCTCCTCAAGGAGCAGCGGACGGGGCAGAAACTTTCCAAGAAGGAAAAGGAAAACTTGAACGATAAGCTTTCCCTCATGGCAAGCCATGCCTCGACACGGGAACGCCTTGCCATTGAGGCAGAACGGGAAACGGATGAACTCAAGATGACGGAGTATATGCTGCCCTATGTAGGACAGGAATTTGATGGAACGATTTCCGGCGTCACAAGCTTTGGCATGTTTGTCCAGCTCGAAAACGGTATTGAAGGCCTTGTCCATATCTCGAGTCTCCTTGACGATTATTATCGTTATGATGAGGAACATTTTGCCCTTGTCGGGGAGCATGGCGGAAAGAGCTACCGCCTTGGCAGCCCTGTAAGGATCAAGGTCTTCCATGTCAGTGTGGAAGAACGCAAGATTGATTTTATCCTTCCCGAATTCGAAACTTTTGTCACAGCTCGAAAGGAAACCGTTCCGTCAGATAAGAAAAGGACGCCTAAAAAACAGACCGTAAAGAAAGGCGGCCGCAATAAACTGGCCTCACAGACCCAAAAAAGAGGCGGTACACGTCAGAAGGGAAGTCAGCATGGAAAAAACAAACGTCAAAATCATCGCAGAAAATAGAAAAGCCCGCCATGACTACGCCATTCATGAAACCTTTGAAACAGGCGTCGTGCTTACCGGCACAGAAGTCAAGTCCCTCCGTGCTGGTAAGGCCAACCTGAAGGACAGTTATGCTGCCATTACCAAATCGGGGGAACTATATTTATACAACCTTCACATCAGTGAATATGACCATGGCAATATCTTCAACCATGAGCCGCGGCGTGACCGCAAGCTGCTCATGCATAAACGGGAAATTGCAAAACTCATAGGTAAGACCAAGGAAAAAGGCTTTACCTTGGTTCCTCTGACCCTTTATTTTTCCCATGGCCTTGTGAAAGTAAAACTGGCCCTTGCAACTGGTAAAAAACTTTATGACAAGCGGCGCGATATGGCGGACCGGTCGGCCAAACGAGAAATTGACCGGGCCCTCAAGTCTCGTAATCGCTAAGGGATACGGAAACATATTTTTCACAACTTTTTTCGTACAGGAGCCCTTTGATATGATATACTTGAAGTAGGACAACGATTGTCCAAACATTCAAGGAAGCCACGTATTTTGTGCGTGAAAATCAAAGGAGGACGAGAAAATGGAACAAAAATTCTACAGATGCAGTCATTGTGGTAAAATCATCGCTGTTGTAAAGGAAACGGGTGTCCCTGTCATTTGCTGCGGCGAAAAGATGCAGGAAATCGTTCCGAATACCGTTGATGCAGCCCAAGAAAAACACGTCCCCGTCATTGAAGTCAAGGAAAACCTCGTGACGGTCAAGGTTGGTTCCGTTACCCATCCCATGCTTGATGAACACTATATCGAATGGATTTCCCTGGAAACCAAGGAAGGCAATCAGAGAAAGGAACTGAAACCAGGGGCTGATCCTGTCGCGGTTTTTGCACTGGCTCCCAGTGATGATGTCGTTGCTGCTTATGCTTACTGCAACCTGCATGGACTTTGGAAAGCTGAAAAATAATGAAAGAGGGGGGCGCATGCGGCGTCCCTCTTTATTTTTAGGCCTTTATGAAAATTAAAGTGTATACAAAATACAAAATATATAGGAAAATACAGATTTTTATGTTAGAATAGGGGAGACGGGTGTGGTGCTGTGCATCACCCCAAACAAAGGGCTACTTTAATTAGGAGGTATTGTCATGAAGGTTTTGTGTTATGGCGTCAGAGACGTTGAAGAACCGATTTTTGAGAGCAGCAATAAGGCTTTTGGGTATGACATCAAATGTGTCCCCGATTACTTGAATACTCCGGAAACGGCTGAAATGGCAAAAGGTTTTGATGCTGTTATCCTGCGTGGTAACTGCTTTGCCAACAAACAGAATCTCGATATCTACAAGAAACTCGGTGTTCAGTATGTACTGACCAGAACGGTTGGTAAGGACCATATCGATATTCCCTATGCCAAGGAACTGGGCTTCAAGATGGCATTTGTTCCCGGCTATTCTCCGAACGCCATTGCCGAACTGGCTGTTACCCATGCCATGATGCTCCTGAGACATCTGGCATACACGACGAGCGAAGCTCACAAAGGCAACTTCGTTGTTGATAAGCATATGTTCTCCAAGGAAATCCGCAACTGCACCGTTGGCGTAATCGGCCTTGGCCGTATCGGCCGCGTCTGCGCCCAGATCTTCCACGGTATGGGTGCCAAAGTTGTCGGTCAGGATGTCTTCCAGATCAAAGGCATCGATGACTATGCTACGCAGGTTGAAATGGACGAACTGCTGAAAGTGTCCGACGTCATCTCCCTGCACTGCCCGTACATCAAAGAAAACGGCAAGGTGGTTACCCGTGAATTCATCAGCAAGATGAAAGACGGCGCCATCCTTGTTAACGCTGCCCGCGGCCAGCTCGTTGACACGGAAGCTGTCATCGAAGCCATAGAAAGCGGTAAGCTCGGTGGTTTTGCTGCTGATACGCTGGACGGCGAAGCCGATCTGTTCGGTAAGGACTTTGAAGGCGGTAAGGCCCCGAATGCTATATTCCAAAAACTCATCGACCTGTACCCGAAAGTCCTGCTTTCCCCGCATCTGGGTTCCTTCACTGACGAAGCTGTCAAGAACATGGTTGAAACGACCTATGAAAACCTGAAGGAATACATGGAAACGGGCGACTGCAAGAACAAGATCTAAGCGATACGACCCGAAACTCCCTGCTGCGATGGCGGCAGGGAGTTTTATATTTATGATCCGCTCCTTCGTGTAACTTAATCAAATGCCCCTTGCCAATCACGTGGCTGGGGGCATTTGATTGTTATTTTCGTTATAAGACCAACCGTTGTGAGAAAAGAGATTTGACAGGCAGTGTTGTTTCTATGTGGGCGTTTTGGATGCGTGAGACGTATCAGGTGAACTCCTTGACCACCTTGATGTATTCCTTGGCGTGGAAAGGGAGGTAGGAATTTTTTCGATACGTTGCTACAAAATCAACGGTTGTCTTAGGAGATCCGATTGAAAACAAGGCTAATTGGTCGCGGTTGGGAATATACTTCAAATGGGTTTCCGTAATGAAGGTAAAGCCGTAATTCCGTGCTGCCAGCTCGGCTTCTGCTTGGATATTGCTTGTTTCAAGGATAATGTGGGGTTCAATGTGGCGTTTATGAAAGATCCTATCCACAATCAGCCGTGTGTGCTGCGTCCGGTTTTGAAGGATGAAATCTTGGTCTTTTAGGAAATGAAGGTCCATATAAGGATATTTACAGCCCGGCCGTTTCCCTCCATAGCGCGTAAAGGAATGCTGGGCACTCATGACAAGCACCAGTTCTTCATGACTGATGACGGTGTAGGCGAGAGCGGGATTGGCCTCTACAAAATTGAAAAAAGCCAGGTCAATGTCCCCTTCAATAATCATTTGGATGAGGGATTCGGAATTTGCTTCGTGAAGGTCAATCCTTACATTGGGATACTTATCATGAAAAATAGGCAGCGTGCAGGGAAGCATATACGTACCCCGCATTGCGGGGAAGCCAATCTTTAAATAGCCTTCATTGTTTTTTATGATATCGCCCATCTTCTGATCGAGTTCTTTTTTGAGGGCCAGGATTTCCTTGGCTTTTTTATGTACTGTTCACCGGCATAGGTTGGGATATATTTATTACCTAATCTCTCAAACAAAGGAAGTCCAAGTTCTCCTTCAAGGCCTTTTAAGAACTTGGAGAGGGTGGGCTGGCTAAGGTAGAGGGATTCTGCCGCCCGCGTGATATTTTGCTGGCGCGCAATGGCCAGAAGATAGGTCAGATCTCGAAAATCCATTGGCTGTACTCCTTTCTTCCAGATTGTAAATCATCTTTGTCCAATTATAGCCCAAACTATTCATATAAACCATGATTATTATTTTTTTTATGAACGTATGACATGAATCGATGCACCATCTATACCATCAGTCCACTGGAAAAAAGCATGGCAAGGCGACATTTTTTCATGCTCCCACCAATAAAACCATTCGCTTTTACCATGTCAAAAATAATTTTTATGAATTTAAATTATGAACTTTTTCTTGTTATGATGTTTTCAGAAAATAACGATGACTGTTACCTATCTAATAAGGAGGGTTCATGATGACAAAAAAAGATTAAACTTCCTGTCACGTTGATGCGTGGGGGAACGAGTAAAGGAGCTTATCTATTAAGAAAGGATATGCCGCCTGAAAGGAAGGATTGGGACAGCGTCCTTTTGAAACTCATGGGAAGCCCGGATTGCAAACAGATCGACGGACTTGGCGGTTCCCAGTCCGTAACCAGCAAGGTCGCTATTATCGAAAAATCCAGTCGCTCTGATGCCGATGTGGATTACACCTTTGCCCAAGTATCTGTGGATAAGCCTGTATACGAATACCCGGAAAATCATTGTTGAAACGGTTAATACAGCAGATGGCCAGGTGTGTTATGACGGAGACTATGCTATTGCTGGCGTGCCCGGTACGGCCGCTCTCATCAAGCTTAGTTTCCTTGATTCCAGCGGTACCCTTGGTAAAGGCATCCTGCCAACGGGAAATGTGGTGGATGAACTTGAGATCCCCGATTTTGGCCGCCTGTCCTTTTCCATTGTCGACGCAGCAAACCCCTTGGTTTTTGTAACTGCTGATTCCATAAAGATGAATGGGACGGAACAGCCGGAAGAAATCAATAAAGACGAAGCCCTGCTCCGACTCTTGGAATGTATCCGAGGAGATGTGTACGGCAGCTGCCGCCGCAATTCCAGGGACCCTTGTCCATAGCATTCTTTCCCCCTGCGGTAAGCTTCAAGAAATCAGGATTGGTCATGGTTCCGGCACGCTTGTTTGCGGCGTTGAAGCCGAAAAGGGACAGACGATTCCTTTCATTAAAAGAAACGTATGGGTATCGAACGGCCCGTCTATTGATGAAAGGCGTAGCCCCTATTTCCTACTGAATCCACTGCTCGTAAGGAGGCATCATGATGGATCTATCCTTGATTTCATTGATTGTTCTTGCCGTTGTCGTTGCCATTGGGTTTATCAAAAAAGTCAATATAGGCTTCTTTTCCATTGGCGCCGTTTTTCTACTCGGTTCCTATGGACAGATGAGTGCCAAGCAGATTGCTGCAGGTTTTTCAAGTTCCATGTTTGTGACCTTGGTTGGGGTTACCTTTCTGTTTGGGATGGCCTCTGCCAATGGGACGCTCAATCTTTTTTCCAAGAAGGTCGTCGCTCTTGTAGGGAAGCGGACTTACTTGATTCCCATCTTGATGTTTGTGCTTTCTGCTTTCATTTCAGCCATTGGTCCTGGACATATTGCTGCTGGAATCTTGATGACGACCTTTGCCATCTATCTTGCCTTCGAACTCAAGATCAATCCCATGGCAACGGCCCTTTATGCATAACTGGGAGCCAATGCGGGCTGTGCCTCTGTTCTTTCCTTGACAGGCATCCTTGCCAAGAATCTTTCTGAGCCGCTGGGTTACCAAGGCTTTGGGACGCATCTCTTCCTATCTACGTTACTTTCCGGCTTTGTCCTTACGCTTGTTGTCTATATCGGCTACAAGGGGTGGCGCGTCAACTCGGAAAATTCACTGAAGCTCTCTGAAATTCCCGCCTTTAATCGCAATCAGAAGATTACGATGGCTTCGATTGTGGCTATGGTTATTTTCTGTATTGGCTTTAAGTTTGATACGGGACTTTTTGCCTTTGCGGCAGCTTCTGTCCTGATCATACTGCATTGTGCCGATGAAAAAACGGCTATTCGTCAGATTCCCTGGGGCACCTTGATGATGATCTGCGGTGTGGGCGTCCTTGTGAATGTTCTTACAAAGCTTGGTGGAATCAAGCTGGTATCTGACTTTCTTGCTAGCCATATGACGGCCCAGACGGTGGTACCTATCATTGCCGCATCAAGCGGGATTCTATCCTGGATCAGCTCTACGACGGGTGTTGTCATGCCGACGCTCTTTCCAATCGCTGACGAGATTGCTCGGACATTTGCCGGACAGACAAACTATGTAGAACTTATCTCTGTCATTACGGCGACCAGTTTTGCTGTAGCCATCAGCCCATTATCGACGGGCGGTGCCATCATCATGTCAAGTTACTCTGCTTCCAAATCAACGATGACAGAGGAAATGAACACTATGTTCAAGACGCTCTTTCTCTTATCCGTGGCAAATGTGAGTATCAATGTTGTGATAGCGGCGCTTCATGTATTCTTCCTTGGCGGTCTGTTCCTTTAAATAAGGGAAAGATTTGTAAATTATATATAAAATTAAAAATATCAATTAGAAATTCTGATGGATATGAATCGCAAATCCGAATTGGTAAAATACATAGAAAATTTCGTATAATCCTTATGGGAGGATAAGTATTGGCCTTATTGCTTGGGATTTCCTACAATGGAACCAAAAGGCCGCGTGGCCGTTATGGAACCAAAAAGGAGAGACCAGCATGAACCGTGAAGAAATGATTGAACGCGCTAAGCAAGCTTTTGGGAAACTCATTGAAGAGGATCTTGACCGCATCGAAGGGATTAGGAAAGCGCCGCCCCGTAAGGATTTTCTCCATTTATCCCACGTAAAGGTGGGCATTATGCCCGGCGACGGCATTGGTCCCTATATCATGAAAGCAGCCCTTTTGGTGGCACGGAAATTGCTGAAAAAGGAAATCGCAGATCAACGCGTGGAATTTGTTCCAATTAAAGGAATGACCATTGAGGAACGGGCCCGTCAGAATAAGAGTCTGCCGCCTGCCGTTCTTGAGGCCTGCAAGGCCTGTGACATCCTTGTAAAGGGACCTTTCGTGACTCCCCGTGCGGGCGACAGGTGGCCCAATCTCCTGAGTGCCAACAGTTTGCTGCGCCGCCAGCTGCAGCTTTATGCAGCGGTCCGTCCCATTCGAATTCCTGAAAAGGGCATAGATTGGACCTTTTTCAGAGAAAATATTGAAGGCGAATACATTTGGGGCAACAAAGGGATTTGCGTCGGCGATGACCTTGCCATTGACTTCAAGATCCTTTCCAAGCCAGGAGCCGAACGGCTGTTCCGAAATGCATTTGAGTACGCTAAAAGTAGTGGGAAGACCAACATTACGGTGGCAACAAAAGCCAATATTGTCAAACTCGTCGACGGAAATTTCCTGAAGGTGGCCCATGCTATGGAAAAAGAATATCCCGGCATCCATGTGCGGGAAGAACTGATTGATTCCCTGTCTGCTAAATTGATGGACCCGGAATTCAATGCTGGTATGCAGGTCTTTGTGCTGCCCAACCTATACGGCGACATCCTCACTGATATTGCTGCCGAATACCAAGGAGGCCTTGGAACGGCCAGCTCTTCCAATATTGGCGATCAGTATGCCATGTTTGAAGCCATCCATGGGGTGGGGGTCTATCTTGTTGAGCACAATCGTGCCCAGTATGCCGATCCTTCCAGCCTGATTCGGGCGATGGGGGAAATGATGGCATTCATTGGTTACCCTGAAAAACGGGACCGTCTTTTTAAAGCCCTTGATTTTTGTACCAAAGTGGAACGCAAGGCCGTCATTACGACGGATAAAGACGGGGCGACAGCAGAAGAATTTGCTGAATATGTTGTAGAAACCCTCCATAAGATGGAGGTGCAAGAATAACCCAAAAGAGCCAGGTAACAAAGAGAGGAGAGTTATCATGATCAAGTTGTTTGATAAGGGTGCCTATTTGCTGAATGGTACGGAACTTGTTCCGGAAGAACAGGCAGGGACGCTGAAAAGCCGTCTTGGCCGCGAAGTAACAGCAGAAGAAGCCAAAAAAGGCACGATTGCCTATGGTATCTTGAAGGAACACAATAAAAGCGCGAATATGGAGCAGCTGAACATCAAATTTGATGCCCTGACGAGCCACGATATTACCTATGTTGGCATTATCCAAACCGCCCGCGCTTCTGGTATGGACCATTTTCCCATGCCTTATATCCTCACGTGCTGTCACAATTCCCTCTGTGCTGTCGGTGGGACTATCAATGAAGATGACCACATGTTTGGTCTTTCGGCAGCCAAGAAATATGGCGGTATCTTCGTCCCTCCCCATTTCGCGGTCATCCATCAGTATATGCGAGAAATGTACGCTGGTTGCGGCAAGATGATCCTTGGCAGTGACAGTCATACCCGTTATGGTGCTCTCGGGACCATTGCAGTTGGTGAAGGCGGCGGGGAGCTTGATAAACAGATCTTGGGGGATACCTGGGATAACCCTTATCCCGGTGTTGTCGCCATCTACTTGACGGGGAAACCGGCTCCTTGGGTTGGACCGCATGATATTGCCCTTGCTATTTGCCGTGCCGTCTATGAAAAGGGCTATGTGAAAAATAAGATCATGGAATTTGTCGGACCGGGCGTTTCTTCCATGACAACGGACTATCGCAATGGTGTTGACGTCATGACGACGGAAACGACGTGCCTGTCTTCCATTTGGAGAACAGACAGCGATA
Source organism: Acidaminococcus sp. AM33-14BH (assembly GCF_003603525.1). NCBI lineage: Bacteria > Bacillati > Bacillota > Negativicutes > Acidaminococcales > Acidaminococcaceae > Acidaminococcus > Acidaminococcus sp. AM33-14BH. Next base: position 81,076 of record NZ_QTNG01000003.1, read on the forward strand.
CGAAGGACTTTCTCAAGGAACACGGCCGCGAAAGTGATTATAAGGAACTGAATCCTGCAGATGTGGCATACTATGATGGCTGCGTCTATGTTGATCTTTCTACCATCAAGCCGATGATTGCCCTTCCATTCCATCCGTCGAATGCTTACGAAATTGATGAACTGAATGCCAATCTGATGGATATCCTTCGTGAGACGGAAAAAAAGGCCGAAAAAGTAGCCCAAGGCCGTGCCCAATATACCTTGACCGATAAAGTCAAGGACGGAAAGTTCATGGTCCAGCAGGGCGTCATTGGCGGCTGCGCCGGCGGTAACTACACAAACGTTGTAGAAGCGGCCAACCTTCTGCGTGGCAAGAGCATCGGTGCTGGGGAATTTACCCTCAATATCTATCCTTCGTCCATGCCGGTCTATATGGACCTTGCCAAAAAAGGATTCCTCACGGACCTCATGGCGTCCGGTGCCGTAATCAAGACGGCTTTCTGCGGGCCTTGCTTTGGCGCAGGCGACACGCCAAACAACAATGGGTTTTCCATCCGTCACAATACGCGCAACTTCCCGAACCGGGAAGGGAGCAAGCCCGGTCAGGGGCAGATGTCGGCAGTGGCCCTCATGGATTCCCGCAGCATTGCCGCAACAGCTGCAAATGGCGGCGCCCTGACAAGTGCGGAAACCTTTGCCGACACTTTTGGACATGTGCCTAGTTACCACTTCGATGACAGTGCCTACAAGGCCCGTGTCTACGAAGGTTTTGGTAAGGCGGAACCGAAAGAAAAACTTTATGAGGGACCGAATATCAAAGCTTGGCCTGAACTGCCCGCTTTAGGGGACAATATTCTCCTGCGCGTCTGTTCCAAGATTGAAGACCCTGTAACGACGACGGATGAACTTATTCCTTCCGGGGAAACATCCTCCTATCGTTCCAATCCATTGGGGCTTGCCGAATTTACCCTGTCGCGCCGTGATCCGCAGTATGTGGGGCGGACCAAAGCGGTCAAGGAACTGGAACTTGCCCGTGAAAAAGGCGAAGACCTCCTGCAAAAGGATGCCGATGTGGCAGCTGCTTTTACCGCCATCCACACCATTTCTGGCAGTGAAGATGTTACTCTTACCAATACGGAAATCGGTTCTGTCATTTACGCCAATAAACCGGGTGATGGCAGTGCTCGTGAACAGGCAGCCAGCTGTCAGCGCGTCATCGGTGGCCTTGCCAACATCACTCGTGAATATGCGACCAAACGGTATCGCAGCAACGTCATCAACTGGGGGATGCTGCCCTTTCATTTGAAAGATGAGACGATTGCCTTTGATGTCAACGATTTCATTTTTGTTCCTTCCATCAAGAAAATCCTCGCAGGGTCCATGGATGAGATTCCCGCCTATGTCCTGAAAGATGGCATGGCAAAAGCCATTACCCTTTATATCCTGCCCCTTAACGAGGAAGAAAAGGAAATCATCAAAGCCGGCTGCCTCATTAATTTCAATCGCAGCAAAAGAAAATAACAACCTCACTAAAAGAGCCTTCCCTCAGGGAGGGCTTTTTTAGACACTAGCAGTCTGCCTGTCGAATTGCTACTGGCATGGGTTGTGGAAGCGTGCTAAAATACAACTAAGTGCATCCAATTCACGGACTGCCTTTGATGCAGAAAGTAGGGATAACCTGATGGTCAATGAAAAAATGTATGAACTTGGATCGAAAAAATCGACGATCCGTGAAATCTTTGAGTATGGAAGGAAAAGGGCACAGGAGGTCGGAGAGAAAAATATCTACGATTTCAGCTTGGGAAATCCGAACGTACCGGCTCCCTCTTACATCAAGGAGGCTGTCCTTGATATCTTTGATACCGTGCCGACCCAAAAGATCCACAGCTATACGGTGGCTCCGGGTAATCCAGAGGTCCGGGAGATCCTTGCAAAGGATATCAACCGTCGTTTTGGCACGCATTTTACAAAGGACAATCTGTTCATGACCGCTGGCGCGGCGGCTTCCATTTCCATTACCTTCAAGGCCCTTGCCGAACCTGGCGATGAATTTGTCATTGTTGCCCCGTTTTTCCCGGAATACCGGCCTTTTGTTGAGGCAACCGGGGCCCGTCTCGTGGTTGTTCCCGCTCAGGTTGAAGATTTCCAAATCAATATGGACCTTTTTGAAAGGGCCCTGACACGCCATACTAAAGGGGTCATTGTCAATTCCCCCAATAATCCAAGCGGGGCCATCTACTCGGAGGAAACCATCCGAGCCCTTAGCGCGCTTTTACTGCGCAAGGAAAAGGAATACGGTCATCCCATTTATATCATCTCCGATGAACCTTATCGGGAAATTACCTACCATGGCTATGAAGTGCCTTATATTCCACTATATTATAAGGATACCATCGTCTGCTACTCCTATAGTAAATCATTCTCCCTTCCAGGGGAGCGAATTGGCTATATCGCTATTCCCAGTGAAGTGACAGGCTTTGAAAAAGTATATCCTGCAATTTGCGGAGCGGCTCGGGTCCTCACCCATGTCAATGCTCCCAGCCTCTGGCAGCTTGTCGTGGCCCGCTGTGCAGGCAAACCAACGGATGCGGAACCGTATCGCATCAACGGGGAACTGCTTTATCAGGGTCTTATTGATGCCGGTTTTACCTGTCTGCGTCCGCAGGGGGCTTTTTATCTTTTCCCGAAGTGCCTGGAAGAAGATGATCATGCCTTCTGTAAACGGGCCATGAAGTATGATCTGCTCTTAGTACCGGGAACAGATTTTGGCGTGCCAGGCTATTTCCGTGCGTCATACTGCATCAATCGGGATACCATTAAACGGTCCCTGCCGCTTTTTAGGAAATTGGCCGAGGAATATGGCGTCAAACCGGGCGGTGTTTGACACGTATCTGTAAATTTTATATACTTAAGGAATGCCTCATCGGCATGTTAAGCTTGCAAAACGAACTGAACCGAGGGAGATACTTGCATGAAATATTTAACTGGTAATGAAATCCGTCAAAAATACTTGGATTTTTTCAAGGCACACGGTCATTTGGTTCTTCCCAGTGCCTCGCTCATTCCGCATGATGATCCGACCCTGCTGCTGATTGGGGCTGGGATGGCACCGTTCAAACCGTTTTTTACAGGGAAGATGAAACCGCCTTCTCCGCGCATTACGACCTGCCAAAAATGTGTTCGTACGGACGATATTGAAAACGTCGGCCGCACAGCTCGTCACCATACTTATTTTGAAATGCTGGGCAACTTCTCTTTTGGCGATTATTTCAAAAAGGAAGTCATTCCCTGGGCTTGGGAATTTTTGACCAAAGAGTTGGAATTGCCTGCGGATAAGCTTTGGATCACCATTTATCCCAAAGATGACGAAGCCTATCATATCTGGCACGATGTCGTAGGCGTCCCTGATGAACGTATTGTTCGTCTGGAAGATAACTTCTGGCAAATCGGCAGCGGTCCCTGCGGTCCGGACTCGGAAATCCATATCGACCTTGGCGCCGATAAAGGCTGTGGGGAACCAACCTGTGGTCCTGGCTGTGACTGCGGTCGATTCCTTGAATTGTGGAATCTTGTCTTTACTCAGTTCAACCAGAACGCTGACGGGACCTACACGCCGCTCAAACATAAGAATATCGATACCGGTGCCGGCCTTGAACGCCTTGCTTCCGTTATCCAAGGCAAGCCGTCAAACTTTGAGACCGATCTTATTTTCCCCATCATCGAACTTGCTTGCGAACTCTCCCATAAGAAATATAATGCAGATGCCAAAACCGATATTTCGCTTAAGGTTGTTGCTGATCATGCTCGCAGCTTGACCTTCATGATTGGGGACGGAATCCTTCCTTCCAATGAAGGAAGAGGCTATGTCCTGCGCCGCGTTTTGCGCCGTGCCATCCGTCATGGACGTCTCCTTGGCATTCGGGGCAAGTTCCTTGCCGCCCTTGCCGATAAGGTCATTTCCATGTATGGTGAGCATTACACGGAGCTCGTTGAAAAGAAGGAATTCATTGACAAGGTCATCGATATGGAGGAAACAAGCTTCCTCCAGACCCTTTCCCAGGGTACGGATCTGCTGAATGAAAAGATTGCCGCCATGAAAAAAGAAAACAAGACGGTCCTTAGCGGTGACGATGCCTTTAAACTTTATGATACCTTTGGTTTTCCTTGGGAAGTGACGGATGAAATCCTTCAGGAACAGGGCATGACCATGGATAAGGAAGGGTTCGACAAGGCCATGGCATCCCAGAAGGAGCGGGCCCGTAAGGCTCGCAACGATAAGGAAGGCCGCCCTGTTATGTATGATACGCGAAGCCTTCATTTGGAAGGACTCACGGTGGATGAAGCTTCTAAGGAAGGCGTGGTCGCCGCCCTGTATCAAGAAGGTGAAACCACGCCAATCAAAGAAGGCCATACAGGGGACAGCCTTGCGATCATCCTGACCAATACTGCCTTCCACGCCGAAGGGGGCGGGCAGCTTGGTGATACGGGCCGCCTGATTTCTGACGCGGGAATCTTTGATGTGGAAAATACAAAGAAACTCCCTGATGGCACGACTATCCACCTAGGAACGGTAGAATCGGGTGCTTTCTCGGTGGGTCAAGCGGTCACCTTTGAAGTCAACCTTGACCGCAAGGCTGACATTGCCCGCAATCATACGGCAACCCACCTTCTGCATGCTGCCCTCAAGAAAGTCCTGGGCGGTCATGTAAACCAAGCCGGCAGTTATGTTGGACCGGACCGGCTCCGGTTTGACTTCTCTCATTTTTCGCCGCTTACGGCTGAGGAAGTAAGCCGTGTGGAAGACCTTGTGAATGAAGCTATCCTTGATGCGGTCGACGTCCAGATTTCCGAAGAGGATATTGATAAGGCCAAGGAAATGGGGGCTATGGCACTTTTTGGTGAAAAATACGGCAAGATTGTCCGCGTCGTCAATGTGCCAGGTCACAGCATGGAACTTTGCGGCGGCGTCCATGTCTCCAATACGTCCCGCATTGGTCTTTTCAAGATCCTTGGCGAATCAAGCGTCGGTGCTGGGCTGCGCCGTATCGAAGCGGTTACAGGACATGGAGCACTTCTTTACACCCGGGAACTAGAAGCCCTCCTCGAGGACGCTTCCCAGAAGGTGAAGGGTCGTCCCAACACCCTACTGAGCCGGATCGAAGCGCTTCAGGATGAACTGAAAGCAGAAAAGCATCACGCGGCTGAACTTGAACAAAAACTGGTTGCCGCTGCCGCGCAGTCCGCCGGAGATAAAGTAAAGGATGTCAAGGGGATTCCTGTCCTCATTGATGAAGTAAAGGTCGATGATGTATCGGCCCTTCGCAGCATGGGAGACCAGCTCCGTGACAAGACGGGCGGCATTGTTGTCCTCTTTGCAGCTATGGCACCGCAGAAGGTGAACATTCTGACCATGGCATCTAAAGAAGCCGTTGCGAAAGGGGCCCACGCCGGCAAGATTGTCAAAGCCGCTGCCCAGGTCTTGGGCGGTAACGGCGGCGGCCGTCCCGATATGGCCCAAGCTGGCGGCAAGAACAGTGGAAAGATTGCCGAGGCCATGGCGGAAACCCTGAAAGTTATTGAAAATATGATTCAATAAAGAAGGTGTCGTTACATGGATGCTAAAAGACGGATGGGAGAGGCCATGGGTCGGCTCCTTACGAAGAAACCGCTAAAATGCATCAGTGTTGAAGAGCTTGTTCGGGAATCCGGTGTCACTCGGGACGCATATGATAGGACCTTTGCGTCTATGACGGAACTGGCCCATTATGAGTTTCTTCATATTCTTGCCGTCCATGGCCGCGATATCCTGGGCAGCAAAAGTTGGTCCGAAGCTCTTTATAAGAAATTCCTTATGTATAAAAAATATGAGGGATTCTTCCGCCATCTGTATGAGAGTGATGATAATGAGCACTTTCGCCGGACCAACCGGCGCTTTGTCCGTGATGCCTATACCATGATGCTGAGGCACTATGGGGTGGACGTCCACGACCCCCATATTCAGTTTGCCGTGGAAATGGTTGTTTATGGCGGGGAAGAAATGACCATGCGCTGGATGATGGATGGAATGAAGGTTCCTATTGAGGTCATGTTGGTCCTCTTCCAGGAATCGATTCCTGTTTCCATCAGTCAGTATTTTTACTAATGGCCGAGATACTTTATGCTGTGCAGCTCGTTTCGGAAGCGGGCTGCTTGTTTTTCCCAAAAGGAGGGACTGTTCATGTCACGTACGACTCAAGAAACCACGATGTTTAAACCCGTTTCCAAGACGGAAACGGTTTCCCGGACCATCCACGAAGTCGTGGAAGCCCTCCAGGAAAAAGGTTATAATCCCATTGACCAATTGGCTGGCTACCTCTTGAGTGGGGACCCAGCCTATGTGACGAGCTATAAGGATGCCCGTCTGAAGATCCGCCAATTCAATCGCTATGAACTCATTGAAGCCCTTCTTCAATCCTATTTGAAGGAATTGCCCCAAAAATGAGGATCATGGGTCTTGACCTCGGAACACGCACCATCGGTGTCGCTGTAAGCGATGAGATGGGACTGATTGCGCGCGGCATCGAAACCATTCGGCGCAGCGGAACCAAGAATGATTTGGCACGCCTTCATGAATTGGTCCAAAAGGAAGAAGTGGGGGCTTTTGTCCTGGGCTACCCCAAAAATATGAATGGAACCATTGGTGAGCGCGGAAAAGCGAGTGAGGCTTTTTCCGAATTGCTGCAAACCGAATTCCCCGATGCAAAGATTACCCTTTGGGATGAACGGCTTTCCACGGTGGCGGCGGAAAAGGTTCTTATCGATGCAGATCTGACACGTAAAAAACGCAAGAAAGTCATTGATATGATGGCGGCCGTCGTCATCTTACAAAATTATCTGGACAGCCTAAGGAGGTAATGCCATGACAAAAGATCAAGATATGCTCCAAACCGAAGATCAAGAGGCTTTGGTTGTTGTTACTGACGATAAGGGGAATAAGACCTACTATGCAGAAGAAATGGTCATCCCTATTGATAACAAGAGTTTTGCCCTTCTTGTCCGTGAACCTATGGATGAAGAGGAAGCAGAAGCCTTGGAAGAAGATGACGCGGTCATGATTGCCCGCATTGAGTTCGATACTGACGGCGAACCTGTCTATGTGGATCCGACGGATGAAGAATTTGAGGCCGTTAAAAAGGCCTATGAAGAAATCACCCAGGAGATGGATGAAGAGTAAGGAGCAAAGGACATGGCCAAAAAGCTTGTATGTGTCCTTCTGGTTCTTTTGGCAGCCTTTAGTGGCGCTGTCTACTGGTACCTCCACGGATTCAACAGCAATGCTAACCTTGCAACAGGGGCATTGGTCCATTTTACCATCAAGGATGGCATGACAACACGGGATATAGCTGCTTTGCTTCATGAGGAGAAGGCCGTACGCAGTCCGGAATTGTTTCTCCTGACGGCAAAGCTGACCCATAAGGAAAGTATGCTGAAAGCGGGAAATTATGAAATCACGGCAGGCATGAGTGATGCCGAAATCATTGACATCATTGCGTCGGGAAAGACGCGCTACAACAAGTTTACTGTGCCTGAAGCTTCGAGCATCCCTCAGATTGCGGCCAAACTGGAAAAAGAAAAGTTGGGTTCGGCCGAAGCTTTCCAACAAGCGGCCATTGATTATGCACCGTATCCTTATATGGAGACGCCCAATCCCCATGTAATCTATAAGGCGGAAGGCTTTGCCTATCCGGCTACATATGATTTGCCGGAAGGCGCCACGGAAAAGGAAATCCTTGCCACCATGGTCAAGGAATTTAACCGTCGTCTGGATGAGGAGCTAAAGAATCAGATCAAAGCAAGCGGCATGAGTATTCGTGATGTGGTGAACCTTGCTGCCATGGTGGAAAAGGAAGCCGTTCATGAAGATGAGATGCCTCTTATTGCTGGTGTATTTCTGAACCGCCTTCATAAGAATATGCCCATCCAATCCGATACGACCATCCAATATCTTTTAGGGCATCAAAAGGGTGACCTTCGCTATGATGACCTTAAAGTGGATTCTCCGTATAATACGTACTTGTATCCTGGGCTTCCGCCAGGACCGATTGCAAGTCCCAGCGAGCAGGCAATCAAAGCTGTCCTCAATCCCCAAAAATCGGATTACCTCTATTTTGTAGCAGATAAGGATGGCTATCATCGTTTTACCAAGACCTATGAGGAACATAAGGCGATGATCCGAGCCATCCATGGAGATGTAGACATATGAATCAAATTGAACTTCTTGCACCTGCCGGAAGCCTCGATAAGTGTAAAATGGCGCTCCGCTATGGTGCCGATGCAGTCTATTTAGGCGGCAAGGCTTTCGGACTGAGGGCTTTTGCCGCAAATTTTTCAATGGAAGAAATCAGGGAGGCCTGCACGTTTGCCCATAACTTGGATAAAAAAGTCTATGTGACTGTGAACGTTGTTCCTCATAATGGTGATCTTCCCCAGCTTCCCTCGTATCTAAAGGACCTAGAGGACGCCGGTGTGGATGCGCTCCTTGTTTCTGATCTCGGGGTATGGATGATGGCCCGAAAAATCGTACCGAATCTGGCCCTTCATGTCAGTACCCAGGCTAACGTGACAAACTATGAGGCCGCCAAGGCTTGGGAGGCGCTCGGTGCTGAACGGGTGGTCCTTGCGAGGGAACTGTCCCTTGGGGAGATTTCCGAAATCGTGCGGAACATCCATGCAGAGGTTGAGGTCTTTGTCCATGGTGCAATGTGTATTTCCTATTCAGGCCGCTGCCTTTTGAGCAACTACTTTACGGGTCGGGACAGCAACCGAGGCGCTTGTGCACAAGTCTGCCGCTGGGAGTTTTCCTTAAAAGAGAAAAACCGTCCTGATGAAGCCTTTGATATTGCCGAAGATGAGCAAGGCACGTACATCATGAATTCAAAGGACCTTTGTCTCTTGGATCATCTGCCGGACCTCATCAAAAGCGGCGTAAAAAGTCTCAAAATTGAAGGTCGCATGAAGAGTGTCCATTATGTCGCAACAGTGGTGAGCGTTTATCGCAAGGCCATTGATGCCTATCTGAGGGATCCGGAACACTTTTCCGTGCTGCCTGAATGGCAGGAAGAACTGCTCAAAATTTCCCATCGTCCCTATACGACGGGCTTTTTTGAACACAGACCGGAAGCAGACGGTCAGGTCTATACAACAAGTTCCTATGAACAGACAGCGGATTTTGTAGGCCTTGTGAACGACTACGACGCTGCTTCGGGGCGGGTGACGCTGGAGCAGCGAAACAATGTGAAGGAAGGGGAAACCCTTGAAATCTTGACGCCTGGGGGAACGGTCTTTCCCTGGACCTTGTCGGACATGGAGGATGAAACGGGCACGCCCATTGCTGCCGCACCTCATGCACAGATGATCTTTACGGCCGTTGGGGACGCCCGCATGGAACCCTATTCCCTCGTAAGGCGCCTCAAAAAAGCCTAGAAAAAGGTTTTTCTATAAAATTCCGTATGATTTTGTACACTTTCCCTAAAATTTTCCCGTTTCAATATAGGCAAATTGCAGGGAATATGCTAATATAGTAGGGTACTTTTGTGGGAGGTCGCTTATGAAACCATTACCTACGCTCAGAACCTTCCTCCAAGAGGAAGGCGTACAGGGAATCTTCATCAAGGGGGATTCATCCATTCGCTATTTCACGGGCTTTACGGGCGGAGAAAGTCTTCTTTATGTAGACGCTTTACGGGCCGTTCTTATTACGGACTCGCGCTACATCCTGCAGGCGCAGCAGCAGGCTCCTGAATGTGAAATCCTGGAACACCAGCATGGCCTTTTTTCCGTCGTGGATCAGGTAAGACCAGCATGGCGTTTGGCCCTTGATGGTGACTATTTTTCCTATACGGAAGCCACGGCCTTGCAAAAGGCCCTTCCTAAAGCAAGTTTCAAGAATGTGAATCTCGTCTTTTTGAGGGCAGTCAAATCCCCAGAGGAACAGCGTAAAATGTTCAAAGCTGCCGCCATTGCTGACGACGCTTTTCATGAACTCATTCCCCATATCAAAGTGGGGCGGAGGGAATCTGAACTTGCTGCAGAACTTGAGTATAATATGCGAAAAAGAGGGGCCCAGAAAACCTCTTTTGATACGATTGTTGCTTCCGGCGTGCGCAGCGCCCTGCCTCATGGAGTGGCCTCAAATAAGGTCATTGAGGAAGGTGACTTCGTCACTTTTGATTTTGGTTGCATCTATGACGGTTACTGCAGTGATATGACTCGCACGGTCGTCATGGGAAAAGCGGCTCCTTGGCAAAAGGAAATCTACGAGATTGTCCTTGCCGCCAATGAACTGGGGGAAGAAGTCCTGTTCCCTGGCAAGACGGGCATTGAAGTGGATCAGGCCGTTCGTGATTTTATCGCGTCCAAGGGGTATGGTGCCTACTTCGGTCATGGACTGGGTCATGGTGTGGGTCTTGATATCCACGAAAAGCCGAACCTCAATAAAGGCAATCCGGATCCGATTCCTGTGGGTGCCATTGTAACGGTGGAACCGGGCATCTATTTGCCGGGCAAGGGCGGTGTCCGCATTGAAGATACCGTCATTGTAACGGAATGGGGTTGTGAGCGGCTGACGCTGGTTGAAAAGGAACTTATGGAAATCCTATAAGCTTAACAAGAAAATTTTTGGAGGGTGTTTCAATGATTTCTACGAACGATTTTAAAACAGGTGTAACAGTTGAAATTGACGGCGATGCTTGGCAGGTAGTTGAATTCCAGCACGTCAAACCGGGGAAAGGGGCAGCCTTTGTCCGTGCCAAGATGCGCAACCTCTGCACGGGTGCTGTTGTTGAACGTACGTTCAACGCCGCTGAACGTCTCCCGAATGCTGAGGTCGTTCGCCGTGAAATGCAGTACCTCTATGAAAATGATGGCATGTATGTCTTCATGGACAATGAAACCTACGAACAGATTGAGCTTAACAAAGATCAACTGGGCAGCGCTATGAATTTCCTGAAGGAAAATATGAACGTCAAGATTTCTTCTTTTGATAACCGGATCCTCGGGGTCGAACTGCCGAATACGGTTGAACTGACCGTTGTTGAAACGGAACCGGGCATCAAAGGGGATACCGCTACGGGCGGCAACAAGAATGCAACCATGGACACGGGCTATGTGGTAAAAGTCCCTCTGTTCATCAACGAAGGCGATGTGCTTCGTATCGATACCCGTACGGGCGAATACATCGAAAGAGCATAAGGGACTTCCTGCCCAAGGCAGGATTTTCCAATCGAAAACGAGCCTCGGAAATAGGCTCGTTTTTCTATATGACGGCAACCAGCCCTTTTGTACAGAAAGGAAAGCGACATGAAAACCATTTACCTCGTCCGTCATGGACGAACAAGGTCCAATGAAGAAGGCCGTTTCCAGGGCTGGGAGGACCATCCGCTCAGTCCAGTTGGACAGGAGCAGGCCCTTTCCCTAAAAAAACGAGCCCGTGACCTTATGGTTACGGCCCTTTATACATCCGATCTTATGAGGACCAAGGAAACAGCTCGGCCTCTTGCTGAGGAAAAACAACTTGTCCCACAGGCCCTTGCTGCATTCCGGGAAATTTCCTTTGGGGAGTGGGAAGGCTGCCGGATCAGAGACTTAAGAAAAACGGACTCGAAGCGCCTGCAGACGCTCTGGCTGACACCGACTCAAGTGACACTCTCCGGTGCTGAAGACCTTCAAGAGGCCCAGGCACGGGGAATGAAAGGACTTAATGAAGTCAAGGATGCCATGGAAGATGGCACGGCAGTGATGGTCGTAAGCCATGGCGGGATGATTCGCCTGTTATTATGCTGCATTCTTCAAGCCCCTATTGACTGCATGTGGCACTTGACATTGGATAATACAAGTGTGACCAAACTGACCTATGATGATTTGATGGGGTATCGCTTAATTTACCTGAATCAAATGGGATCCTTGACCTAAGTCGGAGGCACTCTCCTTTTGCGGTCATTTTCCCCTCTTGATGATATCTGGTATAATGGTATCATCCAAAAAAGTTAGGAGAGATTTTTATTTTAGAATTTAAACATGTCGATATATCGGATAAACCTATTTTTGATGACTACTATAATGAAGCGGATTATCGCGGCTCAGAATGCTGCTTTGGATCGACCTTCATTTGGCGTGGCTGCTATGACACATTCTGGGCAATCAGCCATGGTGCCCTTATTCTCAAGGTCACCGTTAATGGGGTTACCTTCGTCCTGCCTCCTTTCGGCGGCAAGGATGAGGATATGCCCCTTATCGTGAACGCACTGAAAGAATATTTTGGCGGGCCTTTTGAATTTCATGGAATTTATGAATCAACGATGGAACGATTCAAACGAACCATGCCGGAAATTACGGAGTACACAGAGGACCGGGATAACTGGGATTACGTCTATGACCGGGAGAAACTTGCGACCTTATCGGGACGAAAGTATCACAGCAAGAAGAACCATTACAATGCATTCATCAAGGAACACCCCGATTACGTCTATGAAGAAATCAATGCGGCAAACAAAGATGAATGTATTGCCTTTGGCAAGGCGTGGTGTGCCCAGCGGGCTGAGACCGATCCAACGATCAAATGCGAAGCCTGCGCCATTGAAGAAGGACTGAATAATATGGAATTCCTGAAGATCCGTGGCGGCCTCATCCGTTTGGATGGTCAGGTAAAAGCCTTTACCTTTGGGGAAAAGGTCAGTGAACACACGGCTGTTGTCCATGTCGAAAAAGCAGATCCCAATGTCCGCGGACTTTTTACAGCCATCAATAAGGACTTTGTCCAAAATGCCTGGCCAGATGTGCAGTTTATCAACCGAGAAGAGGATATGGGTAAGGAAGGACTTCGAAAAGCCAAGGAATCCTATAACCCCATCTTCATGGTCAAGAAATACAATACAATCATTCGTTAAGGGAGGTGGAGCATGGATTTTCGTCTCATCAATGAAAAGACGCTGCCCCAAGTGGCGGCGCTCTGGGATGAATGTTTCGAAAAAAAAGGGACCCCATTTTACGAATGGTATTTTTCCGAGTATGCATTGAAGCAGAATAAGATGTTAGGCGGTTTTGAGGATCATCGGCTGATGACAATGGTGCACCTGAACCCCTACACGATCCATGTAAGGAACAAGGATTTCCGCGTGCCTTATTTGGTTGGCGTCGCCACAGCTCCAGAAGCCCGAGGACGCCACGTAATGGGCGAACTCATGGATAAGACATTTACCATGCTGCGGGCCATGAAGGTTCCCTTTGTCGTCCTGATGCCAATCCATGCCGGGATTTACCTGCCTTATGGCTTTAGTTTTACGGCCCTTCGCACCCAGTATGAATTGCCCCTGCGGGAGATTGACCTTGTAGGCGAGAGCCTTACGGGGTATACTTTTCATAGGATTTCTACCAAAGAGGCCGAGGCGCTGCTGGCGCCGGTTTATGATGACGCCATGGCGGCTTATACAGGATATGTCAAAAGAAACCACCAGGAGTGGGAAAATCTTCTTGGGTCAGGATCCCGAGAAGGCCTCGAAACTGTTGTGCTCAAAAACGGAGAAAAAACCTGTGGTTATGCCCTCTATCAGAAAGGGGAAGGAATCATAACCATCCAGGAACTGATGGCGCTTGCCCCGGCTGCCAAGCTGGAGCTTCTGCGTTATTTCAAGGGATTTTACGGAACCTTTGAGAAGCTTTCCTATCTTGGTCCCTGTGATGACCTGCTGTACCTGAGGCTCTCCAGTCAGCAGCTGGCGCCCCGGATGGTCCCTTTTATGATGGGAAGGATTGTGAACGCGGCCCAGGTCCTGCAAAGTCTTTCCGTTCCGGATTGCCTTGTAGGTAGGGAACTCGTCATTGGAATCCGGGACGAGCAGGTGCCCCTCAATACGATGCTCGTGAAGATGCATTTTGATGAAAAAGGGATAACCCTTTTCAATACGCTTGATGATCCAACGGTTCTCATGGATATTTCCAGTCTGACCCAGCTCTTTTTCGGGACGTACGGGGCCCGGGAGCTGAAAGACGCGGGCTTTATCCACGTGGAAGAAGAATCATCCCTGTGGACGCTTGAAACGTTGTTCCCCAAAAAAGTAAACTTTATCAATGAATATTTTTAAGGGAGGCTGTCATGAGCGAATCGATGAGAAGGATTTATGTGGAAAAAAAGAAGGAGTATGCTGTTGAAGCAGCAGGACTCCTGGCAGATCTTGTGGGAACCTTGGGCATGACCCAGCTGACGGGGCTGCGTATCGTCAATCGCTACGATATTGCAGGATTGTCCGATGAGGACTATGAAGCTGCTAAACGGGTTGTCCTGTCTGAACCGCCGGTAGATACGGTTCATGATGAGACGCTGGAAATCCCAGAAGGCGTGAAGAGCTTTGCCATTGAACTCCTGCCTGGCCAGTATGACCAGCGGGAAGACTTTGCCGCTCAGTGTGTACAGCTCATTAGTCAGGGTAAACGGCCCGCAGTTGCTGCTGCAAAGGTCATCCTTCTGGAAGGCAATCTGACCGATGCTGACGTTGAAAAAATCAAAAAGTACACCATCAACCCTGTAGAAGCCCAGGAAGCCTCCACACAAAAACCTGACAGCCTGGAAATGAGCTGGGAAGCTCCGAAACCAGTTGCCATCATCAAGGGCTTCACGCAGTTTTCCAAGGAAGAACTCCATCAGTTCCTTACGGAACAGGAACTGGCCATGAGTGAAGCAGACCTTGCTTTTATCCAGGAATATTTCCAGAAAGAAGGCCGGAATCCTTCCATTACTGAAATCAAGGTTCTTGACACATACTGGTCCGATCATTGCCGCCACACCACTTTTGAAACCAATCTTGAGAAAATCAATATTGAGGAGAGCGTCTATACGGAACCTATCCAGCAGGCTTTGGAACGCTACCTGAAGGATCGAGAATTTGTCTATGGCAAGGATACAGAGCGGCCTGTCACGCTGATGGACATGGCTTGCCTTGCGACCAAGAAGATGAAAAAAGAAGGCCATCTGCCTGATTTGGATGCCTCTGAGGAAATCAATGCCTGCAGCATTGTTGTCCCCATTACGGTAGATGGAAACGAAGAAGAATGGCTCGTCATGTTTAAGAACGAGACCCATAACCATCCCACGGAGATTGAGCCTTTTGGTGGTGCGGCAACCTGTCTTGGCGGTGCCATCCGTGATCCATTGAGCGGCCGCAGCTATGTCTATCAAGCCATGCGTGTCACGGGCTCAGGTGACCCACGTACGCCTTATGATAAGACCCTTGTTGGGAAATTGCCACAGCGTAAAATCACCCAAGGCGCCGCTGCTGGCTATAGTTCCTATGGCAACCAGATTGGCCTTGCTACAGGTCTTGTAGAAGAATATTATCACAACCGTTTTGTAGCCAAGCGGATGGAGGTCGGCGCTGTAATCGGCGCGGCACCTCGTGATGCCGTCGTCCGTGAACGACCCAGTGATGGTGACCTTGTTGTACTTCTTGGCGGCCGTACGGGCCGTGATGGTATGGGCGGCGCAACGGGTGCGTCCAAGGAACACACGACCAAATCCCTCAGTGAATGCGGGGCAGAGGTCCAGAAGGGCAATCCTCCCAACGAACGTAAGATCCAGCGTCTTTTCCGCAATCCTGAAGTGACCCGTCTCATCAAGCGCTGTAACGACTTTGGCGCAGGCGGCGTTTCCGTGGCGATTGGGGAACTTGCTCCGGGGCTTGTCATTAATCTGGATAAGGTTCCCAAGAAATATGAAGGCCTTGATGGTACGGAACTTGCCATCAGTGAGTCCCAGGAACGTATGGCTGTTGTCATTGCCGCCAAGGACCTGAAGGCATTCATGGATGCAGCCGATGAAGAGAACCTGGAAGCAACGGTTGTTGCCGAGGTGTCCAAGGATCCACGCCTTGTCATGTACTGGCGTGGGGAAAAAATCGTCGATCTTTCGCGTGCCTTCCTCGATACGAATGGGATTTCCCAAAAGGCTGACGTTGAAGTGGAAGCCATTACGGCGCCTTCTCCTTTCAATGAAATCCCCGAACAAGTGCAGGGCCTTTCGTCCATCAAGGATCGCTGGCTCCGTAACCTGGACCGCTTGAACGTCTGCAGTCAGGAAGGGCTGGGGGAACGTTTTGATGGGACCATCGGACGTGGGACTGTCATCATGCCTTTTGGCGGTAAGCGTCAACTGACTCAATCCGAAGGGATGGCGGCCCGGATTCCAGTACTGGGCGGCAAAACGACGGCGGCCTCTGTCATGGCCGCTGGTTATAATCCAAACGTCGCTTGCTGGAGTCCTTATCATGGCGGTATGTACGCAGTCGTGGAATCTGTCTGCCGTGCAGCAGCCCTTGGCGCCGATCCTAGCAAGCTGCGTCTTTCCATGCAGGAATATTTCCCAAAACTCCATGACAGCAAGCATTGGGGACAACCGCTCAGCGCACTGTTAGGAGCCTACGAAGCTTGCTGCGAGCTGGGCCTTCCTGCCATTGGCGGAAAGGATTCCATGAGTGGTACTTTTATGGATCTTGAAGTTCCGCCTTCGCTCATCAGTTTTGCCGTAGGCGTCATGGATGGTCGGGACACGATTTCCAATGAATTCAAAAAAGCCGGTCATACCGTGGTATTCCTGCCTGCTAGCTGTGATGAACATGAAGTCATTGATTACGACGCCTTAAAGAAACTCCTTGCTTCCCTCCATAAGGGCATCCTTTCCAAGCGGGTCATTACGGCTGGTGTGGTCAAGGAAGGCGGTGTCGCTGCCGCGATTTCTGCCATGTGCCTTGGCAACGAGCTCGGATTTTCCTTTGTTAAGCCATTCCTTCACGAGGAATGTCTCTTCACACTGCAGCCTGCTGGTTTCCTTGTAGAACTTGAAGATGGGGCAGATGCGGAAGAAGTTTTTGCGGGGACGGATCTTCTCGTTCTGGGAACCTTGACCGATGAGGGCAAAGTGGTCGTCAACGATACAGAAATCAGTCTTGCTGAAATTGAAGCCGCCTATACGAAGACCCTGGATAAGATTTTCCCCATGAAGGCACCGCGGAAAGAAAAGAAGGATGTACGCATGCCGGCTTACACCAATGATCTTCCGCTGACCGCTCCCTATAACGTTGCCAAACCGACGGTCTTCATTCCCGTATTCCCAGGAATCAACTGCGAATATGATACGGCTGCCGCCTTTGAAGCCGCTGGAGCGAAGACGGATATCTTCGTAATCCGCAACCTGACGCCAGACGCCATCAAGGAATCGGTGGAAGAAATGGCCAAACGAATGAAACAGGCGCAGATCATGGCTCTTCCCGGTGGCTTCTCTGCCGGTGATGAACCGGATGGTTCTGGTAAGTTCATGGCCACCATGTTCCGCAACCCAACTCTTACAGAAGCCGTGGAAGATCTTTTGACGAACCGTGATGGCCTGATCCTTGGAATCTGCAACGGGTTCCAAGCCCTGATCAAGCTCGGCCTTGTGCCGTACGGTCATATTGTACCGCTGAAGGATGATTCCCCGACGCTGACGTTCAATACCATTGGCCGTCATATTTCCCGAATGGTCGACACAAAAGTGGTTTCCAACAAATCTCCGTGGCTCAGCCTTTGCGAACCTGGTGATATCCATACCATCGCCGTTTCCCATGGGGAAGGCCGTTTCGTAGCGACGGAGGAGGAAATCAAACACCTTGTTGCCAATGGCCAGATTGGCACCCAATATGTTGACCTTGCCGGCAATCCGACCATGGAAAGCCCGTACAACCCGAACGGTTCCTTCTATGCCGTCGAGTCTGTTACCAGCCCCGATGGCCGCGTCCTCGGCAAGATGGGCCATTCCGAACGCTACACCGATGGCCTCATGAAGAACATTCCGGGCAACAAGTTCCAGCCAATCTTCCTGTCCGGTGTACAGTACTTCAAATAAGTTGTTCAGCTCCTGTCTAAACAGAGGATCCACCTCCTTGGGGGGTGGGTCCTTTTTCTGTGCCGGAAGGGGTGGCTATGGCTTTTTTCATCAATTTCTACTATAATGCAGGGTGATACAGTTCTTAGATGCAGAATCCATCTTTGCTGATTTTGTTCCCTGAATGGAGGTTATCCAATATGCAGTTTTCCCTGAATGATAAGGTCCATGGCTTTCGCGTGGATCGAATCACCGATCTTTGTGATATCAAGGCCATGGGCTATGAAATGACCCATGAAAAAAGTGGGGCCCGTCTTTTTTATGTGGCTTCTGACGATGACAACAAAGTCTTTACCATTGGGTTTCGGACGCCCAGTCGGGATGATACCGGTGTGGCCCATATAACGGAACATTCCGTACTTTGCGGGTCCCGCAAATACCCGGTCAAGGAACCCTTTGTCGAACTTGTGAAAGGGTCCCTCAATACGTTTCTCAACGCCATGACCTATTCCGATAAAACGGTCTATCCTGTAGCGAGCCGCAATGATAAGGATTTCAGGAATCTAGTTGATGTGTATCTTGATGCTGTCTTTTATCCCAATACCTATAAAAACCCCTTCACGCTTCGTCAAGAAGGCTGGCACTATGAATTCGATGAAGCGGGCCAGCTTGTCTATAACGGCGTCGTCTACAATGAAATGAAAGGGGTCTATTCTTCCCCTGATGCCGTAGAAGAAAATGAGGTGAACAAGGCCCTTTTCCCGGATACGCCGTACCGTTTTGAATCGGGCGGTTATCCAGAGGAGATTCCTACTTTGACGCAGGAAATGTTCCTTGATTTCCATAAGACTTATTACAGTCCCCAGAATAGTTTCATCTATCTTTATGGCAATATGGATATTGATGCCTATTTGTCTTATTTGGATGAAGCTTACCTGAGCCATTTTGATAAAGATCCGGATTTTTCCGTCAAGATTCCCCTGCAGGCCCCCTTTGACCGGACAAAAGAAGTGACGGCCTACTATCCGGAAGCCCAGGGGGTGGACGTGGATCACAAGACCTATCTTTCCCTTAACATTGTTATGGGATCAAGCCTTGACCAGAAACAGACCATGGCCCTTAAAGTCCTTACAAAGGTCCTTTTTGAAGGCGATAACGCCCCCTTGCGCCTTGCCCTCCTGCGGGCCGGTCTCGGCAGCGATGTATCAGGCAGCCTCAATGCCTCCCAGCTCCAGCCCGTTCTTTCTATCCGCATTAGCGGCAGTGAGGAAAGTGAAAAAGACCGTTTCATCAAGGTCCTTTACAGCACGCTCCAGGAGCTTTCCCGCAAGGGCATCCCGCAGGAACTTATGGAAGCAGAACTCAGCAGCGAAGAATTCAAGATGCGCGAAGCTGATTTCAATGTCTACCCAAAAGGACTCATCTATGGACTTTCGATCATGGAGACCTGGCTTTATGGTGGGGATCCTACGACGTGCCTAAAATTTACGGAAACCTTGGATTTCCTGCGCGGTAAAATCGGCACGCATTATTATGAGTCCCTCATTGAAACGCTCCTTCTTGATAACACGCATAAAGTGCTCCTGACGCTGAAGCCGGAGCCGGGGAAGGAAGAAAAGGACGGCGCCCTCTTCCGAAAAAAGATGCAGGCCATCAAAGAAGGCCTCTCACAGGATGAAATCAATGAAATCAAGGTCATTGCCGATGAACTCCATGCCCGTCAGGCGGCAGAAGACTCACCGGAAGCACTGGAAACAATTCCTTTATTAAAGCGGGATGATATCAAGCGGACGGTTTCCTTTGAAACACCTGTAGTCACGGAAAAGGGGAGCTATACCCTGCTTTACCGCCCTGCCTTTACGAACCAAATCGTCTATTATGATTGGTGTTTTGATATGACAGGCGTACCGGAAGACCTTCTCACATGCGCATATTTGCTTTCTGACGTCCTCGGAAAGGTCAATACGGATACATTCACCTATGAAGAATTAAACACGTTTACAGACCAATATATTGGAGGACTTTCCTTTGCTATCCAGCCTTATACCTCCTATCGGGACATGAATGACTTCAGGAACTATTTCAAGGTGACGGCCAAAGTTCTGGAACATAATGAGGACCGGCTCTTTGAGCTTCTTGAAGCCCTGGCACTAACCAGCCATGTGGGGGACAAGGCCCGCCTCAAGGAAATCGTGGAAGAAGTCAAGGCGGGTTGGGATGCATTGTTTTTCTCACGAGGCATGACCGTTGCCACCATCCGTCTTTCTAGTTATTTCTCCGATTCCGGCCGCTCCAGCGAGCATGATCAGCTGACCTATTACCAGTTCCTCCAGGATCTGTGCGCGCATTTTGAGGAAAAGGCGGACCGCGTCATTGAAAACCTGAAGACTTTGATGTCCGCTTTCTTCAATAAGGACCGTCTTGTTATGAGCCTTTGCTGTGACGAAAGCCACAGGGAAACGGCAGAAAAGAAGATGGAATCCTTTGTCGATCAGCTGCCCCATTCTTCCTTTGCCGGAAAGCCAGTGCCGGAGTTTGCTGCACCGGGCCTTAATGAGGGCATTACGACCAGCGGCAAGGTTCAGTATGTTCTTGCCGGCGGCAATTTCCGTGCCCATGGCCATGACTATACGGGCGCTATGAAGGTCCTTGAAACTATCCTTCGCTATAGCTATCTTTGGACCAAGATCCGTGTTCAGGGAGGTGCTTATGGGGCAGGGGCGCGCTTTGATCAGAACGGGCTGTTCTATCTGTCCAGCTACCGCGATCCACAGCTCATGAAGACGCTCAGCACCTATGAAGGACTGCCTGAGTATCTGGAACATTTTGAAGCCTCAGAACGGGAAATGACCAAGTATGTCATCGGGACCATCAGTCTGCTTGATACGCCGCTGACAAATGCTATGCGGCTTGAAAAAGCCATTACGACCTATCTGCGCGGCCTGCCCAAGGACCTTGCCCAGACCTACCGCGATGAAGTCATTGACTGCTCGGTAGAAGATATCAGGGCTTTGGCGCCTGTTGTGCGGGACGTTCTTTCTGATGGATATCGATGCGTTGTAGGCAGCAAGGAAGCCATTGAAGAAAATAAGGATGTCTTTGAGAAGATTTTCAAGGCCTAGGAAGAAAAATCTGAAAAGGACTGCTCACCCATAGGGCGGCAGTCCTTTTTCCTAAGGAGGAACAAACGATGATGCATGATCATCAAGTGCTGATTCCAGCGGCCTTTGTCAGCAGGCCCAATCGCTTTGTGACAAAGGCGGTCATGGGGGATGCTGTTGTTACTTGTCATATGCCCAACCCGGGTCGCATGTGGGAGCTCCTTTATGAGGGGACGCGGCTTTACCTTCGAAAAGCCAAGGATCCAGCGCGTAAAACGCCCTATGATGTTGTCGGGATTGAGCGTGACGGTGTCCCGATTCTGCTTGATACACAGTATAACAATGATGTGGCAGAGTACCTTATCCGGAACCATTTGATCCCTGGCTGGGAGTCCTGCCGTGTCGTAAAGCGGGAAGTCACAGTGGGGGACAGCCGCTTCGACCTGCTTCTTGAGCAGGAGGGGCAGCCATTTTATGTAGAAGTCAAATCATGCACCCTTTTTGGTCGTAAGGGTGCCATGTTCCCGGACGCGGTCACCGAAAGGGGCCGCAAGCATATCGAGGAACTTGCCGCCATGCATGATGAGGGAATCAGGACGGGACTTCTCATCCTCGCCCACTGGAACCGGGCTGAATGGTTCCTTCCTGATTACCATACAGATCCTGCTTTTGCGGAAGCCTTTCGGCGCTGCGCACCCCGCCTTGATTGGAAGGCCTTTTCCCTTTACTGGGATAAGACCTTTACTTATCCTGAACCAGGAAAACTTCTTATGTACCCAGAGACGCTCCTTGCAGAGGAAAATCAGGACGCCGGGGACTACTTTGTGGTTCTGGAACTTGCCGAAAATCGAGATATTGCCGTAGGCAGTTTAGGGAAAGTACATTTTCCCAAGGGCTTTTATGTTTATGTCGGATCTGCAAAAAAAAATCTCATGAAACGGCTGGAACGGCATAAACGGAAGCGCAAGGGAATGCATTGGCATATTGATTATTTTCGTAATGAAGCCAAGGTTCTTGCTGCCCTTCCCGTAAGGACCCAGGATGATTTGGAACATCTCATGGCGCGGGAACTGATAAAGGCCGCAGACTGGTCCATCTCTCACTTTGGTGCGACAGACTGCCCGGAAGATGGGTCCCATCTTTTTGGGTTTATAAAGAACCCGCTTCATGAAAAAGGCTTCATGGATATCGTCGAAAGGTTCCGCATGAACCGTCTCGATGCCCGGGCAGTAAAAGAAAAGGGGTAAAGAAAAAGGACCCATCCTGTGATGACATACAGAGTGGGTCCATGTTTTATTTGACTTTTTTCACAAGTTCCGGAAAGGGGGAAAGAACGCGCCTTAAGATGCCGTTCATATAAGCAATGGCAATCCCATAATTGGTCATGGGAATGTTCTCGGTTTTTGCAAGTTGCTGCCGATAGGAAACTTCCTGTGGGTTCAGCATGCAGGCTCCGCAGTGGACAATCAGTGAAAAGGAAGAAAGGTCATCGGGAAAGCCCTTGCCGCTTGTAAAGGAAAATTCCGGTGTTTTTCTGGAAAAGCGGCGGATCCAGTCAGGCATCTTCACTGTACCGATATCGTTGCACTGACGGTGATGGGTGCAGCCTTCGGAAATCAGGACACGGTCGCCCTCTTTCAGACGTTTTAGTTCATTGGCACCTTCAATAAAGGCTTCCAGTTCTCCTTTATAGCGGGCAAAGAGAATGGAAAAACTGGTAAGCGGTACATCTTCCGGCACCATGTCCTTCACGGTAGAAAACGCTTGAGAGTCCGTAATGACAAGGCGAATACTGTCATGAAAGGCCTTGACGGTGGAAGGCAGTTCGTCAGGTTGTACAACAATGGCCCTTCCATGGAAATCGAGGATTTCCCGGATGGTCTGCTGCTGAGGCAGGATCAGCCGCGCTTTTGGTGCTGACTCGTCAATAGGAACGACAAGAACAACCAGATCGCCGGGCGCCAAAAGATCTCCCAACAGAGGGCGCTGCGCTTTTGCAGTGGGATTCATCCGGGAAAGGCGTTCCTTAAGCTCCGTAATGCCTTCATGGGTCTGGGCACTGACAAAAAGAAGATGGTCCTTTTCTGCCTGAGGTAGGAGGGGAGCGCTGTATATATCGATTTTGTTGACAATGAGCAGGTAGGGAACCTTTCGTTCCTTGATTTCCTTAAGAAGACGCTGATCAACTTCTGACAGGCCAAGGGCCGCATCGACAACAAGGAGGGCAATATCTGTGCTGCGCAGGACAAAGCGTGCTTTTTCGACGCGTTTTTCACCTAGAGCCCCTTCATCATCAAGGCCAGGTGTATCTGTAATCAGTACGGGGCCAAGAGGAAGGATTTCCATGGCCTTGGAGACGGGGTCCGTCGTCGTGCCCTTGAAGTCGGATACAATGGAGAGGTCCTGTCCTGTTAGGGCGTTGATCAGGGAAGATTTCCCAGCATTGCGGCAGCCAAAAAGTCCAATGTGGACGCGTTCAGCCGCTGGGGTTTCATTAAGCGAAGAGGCCATAGCAAGCTCCTTTCTGGGATGGGAACCCATCCCTCAAAAATTTTGACTTCTATACTATACCTCATCTTCCCTGCTCCGTCGATGGGATTTTTTCCAAAAGGGTGAAAATCGGCGCTGAAAGATGAAAAAAGCTGGATGAACCGGCATTATCCCCTGGTATATCCCTCCATATTTTGCAAAAAATTTTCAATTTAGATTGGACATTCTTATTCATTCGTGGTATCTTCATAGCATTGTAAGACAGAATTTGCAGTCTATTTGCAGTAGGAGTTGAATCCATCGTGGAAGTCTATTATATGGCAGCCCTGGCCCATCTTTTGGGTTCCCGCGCCGCTCTTTTGGGGCCTCGACTTGCAGCCTATTTTGGGTCGGCAAAGGAAGCCTTTGAGGCTTCTTTCGAACAGGTGAAAGCGTCAGGCATACTCACAGAAAAAGGAGCCCAGCACTACCGAAAGTGGTATGATCCTGGCCTTCCTCAAAAAATAGCCGATTACTGTGAAATCGCCCATATTTCACTTCTTGGCATCCAGGAAAGTGGGTATCCAGCTTCACTTAGGGAGATTGCGGATCCGCCTTGGGTCCTGTACGTCAAGGGTAAGCTGCCGAATCTGACGGCTTATCTTGCAGTTGTTGGGTCACGCAAAGCTACCGGATACGGTCTATCCATTGCAGAACGTTTTTCCCGCGTCCTTGCGTCGGAGAAGATTGCCATCGTAAGTGGCGGGGCCTATGGCATTGATGCAGCAGCCCATGAGGGGGCCCTCCTTGGCGGAGGAAAGACAATCTCCGTTTTGGGCTCCGGCCTGGCGCGCCCCTATCCAGTTCGACACAAAGGTCTTTTTCAACGTATTTCCGAAACGGGTGCTGTCATCTCTGAATTTTCCCCTTTTACTCCGCCCATGGCCTATCAGTTTCCCATGCGCAACCGCATTATCGTCGGGCTTTCTTCCGGAGTGCTTGTCGTCGAGGCTGCACTAAAAAGCGGGGCTATGATTACGGCTCACTTAGCGGCGGATGAAGGCCGTGATGTCTATGCTGTACCGGGCCCCATTGAATCATTCACAAGCAAAGGAACCCACGCCCTTATCAAGGAAGGTGCCCATCTTGTTGATGATCCGCAGGATCTTTTGGACGTCTATTTTCCCGAGGACGTTCCCAAGGGGGCCCACGCAGTAGAACTTTCTTTATTTGAAACATTTCCCGTTCCCGACCGGAAAAAAGCAGAAGCCCTTTATGATTTTATCAAGGGAGGAAATGGCAAACAGATGGAAGAAATCATGGCCCATTTTCCCTGGCCGCTTTCTTTTGTCAGCATGCTTCTCCTGCGTATGGAAGTTGCCGGCATGGTCCGTAAAAGCGCGGGCAATCGATATTTAGTTCGCTAAAAAGGAGTCAGATGTTTTATGGCTAATCTTGTCATTGTAGAATCACCAACAAAATCAAAAACTATCGGTCGTTTCTTGGGAAAAAACTATACTGTCAAGGCCTCCATGGGTCACTTGCGTGATCTTCCCAAAAGCCAGTTCGGTGTGGACGTGGATCATGATTTTGAGCCTAAGTACATCAACATCCGTGGAAAAGGTGACCTCATCAAAGAACTGAAGACCCTTGCCAAAAAAGCGGACAAGATATATCTTGCAACGGACCCTGACCGCGAAGGGGAAGCCATTGCTTGGCATCTGGGCTATTTATTGGGCGTCGATCCAGAAAGCAACTGCCGGATTTCCTTTCATGAAATCACACCTCATGCGGTCAAAGAAGCTATCAAGCATCCTGCTGCCATTGATATGGATAAGGTCGACGCACAGCAGACGCGTCGCATCCTCGATCGTATTGTCGGCTATAAGCTGTCGCCCCTTTTGTGGCGCAAGATTGCCAAAGGTCTTTCGGCAGGCCGTGTCCAGTCTGTAGCAGTCAAGATCATCTGCGACCGGCAAAAGGAAATTGATGCCTTTGAGCCGCAGGAATATTGGACGAGTTCCGTAACCCTTACGGCAGATAAACCAAGTCATAAATTTACGGCAGAGGTGACGAAAAAAGAGGGCAAAAAACTTGTCATCCATAACGAAGAGGAAGCCCGGACCGTGACCAAGGAACTGCTGAACCAGTCCTATGCCGTTGCTTCTTCGGCAGTAAAGGACAGGATCCGCCGCCCCATAGCTCCTTTTACGACCAGTTCCCTTCAGCAGGAAGCGGTCAAGCGGCTTAATTTTACAACGAAAAAGACCATGATGCTGGCCCAGCAGCTTTATGAAGGCATTGCCCTTGAAAAAAGGACTCCTGTCGGCCTCATTACCTATATGCGTACGGACTCTGTCCATCTGGCCAGTGTTGCCGTTGCGGAAATTCGCAATTATATCGGCGAGGTTTATGGCGATGCCTACTTGCCGAAAAAGCCAAACGTATACAGCAGCCGTAAGAATGCCCAGGAGGCCCATGAAGCCATCCGTCCGACCTCGGTCATGCGTACCCCCGATGAGGTTGCGCCCTATCTTGAACGGGATCAGCTGCGGCTTTACCGCCTGATTTGGGAACGGACCGTATCCTGCCAAATGGCACCCAGCGTCAGTGAGGTCACAACCCTCATCATTAACGGCGGGCCCTACGAACTGCGCGCTTCCGGATCTGTTGTTAAATTTGATGGTTTCCTGACTTTGATGGATAAAAAGGAACTTGCCGGGGAAAAGACAAAGAAGGTTCCACACCTTAAGGAGGGGACGCCCCTTACCCTCATTTCCGTCGATGATGCCATTCAGCATTTTACGGAACCGCCTGCCTATTTCACGGAAGCTACCTTAGTCAAGGAACTGGAAGAAAAGGGAATTGGACGGCCAAGTACTTATGCCACCATCATCCAGACCATCCTTTCCCGCGGTTATGTAGCCAAGGAGGCAAAAAAAGTCATGCCGACGGAATTGGGCATGACGACCATTGAACTTTTGACCCAATATTTCCCCAATCTGATTGATGTGCCCTTTTCTGCTCATATGGAAAATGAATTGGATGCCATCAGTGAGCACAAGACTAAAAAGGAAACTGTCCTCAAGGAGTTCTATGGGCCCTTTGAAAAGGAACTGGAAATTGCCGACCGTGAAATTCCTGTAAAACCTCAGGAAGTCATTGTAAGTGATGTAAAGTGTGAGAAGTGCGGCCGTATGATGGTCGTAAAAACAGGGCGTCATGGAAAGTTCCTTGCCTGCCCTGGATTTCCGGAATGCCGCAACACGAAACCTTATTACGAAAAAATTGGCGTCGCCTGCCCGCTCTGCGGTCATGATCTGATTGTAAGAAAAACCAAGACAGGACGGACTTTTTATGGCTGTTCCCATTATCCGGAATGTCATTTTACAAGCTGGGATAAGCCCATCAACGAAACATGTCCCCTTTGCGGTCATATCATGCTGGAAGCGGTTCAGCGCGGCGGGAAGGTCGTGCACCACTGCAGCAATCCTGAGTGTCCAAACAGCGGCGCCAAAAAGAGCGGACTAAAGAAAGTCAGTGCCAAGGCCGCTCTTGCGAAAACAGAAGGAACCGCTGAAAAAACAGTGAAAAAAACGACTGCAAAAAAAACAACAACGGCCAAAAAGACTGCCGTAAGGAAGACCGCGTCTACCAAGAAGACCGCTTCCACTAAAAAGACCGCCGTGAAAAAAACTGGAAAGGAATGAAAGAAACTATGACTGTTCATGTGATTGGTGCGGGCCTTGCAGGCAGTGAGGCCACATGGCAGCTTGTATCGCGGAAAATCCCTGTCAAGCTGCACGAAATGCGTCCCAAAAAATCAGATCCTGCTCACCATACGGCATATTACAGTGAGCTTGTCTGCAGCAATTCCCTACGGGCCGATAACATTGAAAATGCCGTCGGCCTTTTAAAGGAGGAAATGCGGCGGTTGGACTCCCTCATCATGGCTCAGGCGGACGCACACCGCGTCCCCGCTGGCGGGGCATTGGCTGTCGACCGTATGGGTTTTGCCCAAGGAGTTACGGAAGCCATCAGGAATCATCCGCTCGTGACAGTCATTGAAGAGGAAACAATCGATCTTTCCTTTCCAGAAGAAGATTACGTCATTGTAGCAACAGGCCCCCTTACGAGTGAACCCTTATCTGGCGCAATCCAGAATCTTGTTTCCCAGGACTATTTCCATTTCTTTGACGCAGCCGCGCCTATTGTGACCTTGGAATCCATCAACGAGGAGATTGCCTATAAGGCATCCCGTTATGGAAAAGGGGAGGCCGCCTATTACAACTGCCCTTTGAACAAAGAGGAATACCTGCGTTTTTGGGAAGCTCTGCGCACAGCCGAAGTGGCCGACGTAAAGGACTTTGAACATGGGATGGTCTTTGAAGGCTGCATGCCGATTGAAGAAATGGCCGTTCGCGGCGAGGATACCATGCGATTTGGTCCCTTGAAACCGGTTGGGCTTCCCGATCCCCGAACGGGGGAAGATCCCTATGCCGTTGTCCAGCTGCGTCAGGATAATGGGGCAGGGAGCCTCTTTAACATGGTTGGTTTTCAAACGCATTTGCGTTGGCCAGAGCAAAAACGAGTTTTCCGGATGATTCCCGGCCTTGAAGAGGCTGAATTTATCCGCTATGGTGTGATGCATAAAAATTCTTACCTCAATTCACCGCTTCTTCTCGATGCCGATTACAGCCTGAGGAGTCATCCTCACCTTTATTTTGCCGGTCAGATGACAGGTGTGGAAGGGTATGTGGAATCGGCAGCCTCCGGCCTTGCTGCAGGCATCTACCTTTCCCGTACCCTTTCTGGAAAGGCAAAGCTTCTTTTCCCCAGGGAAACGGCCATTGGTGCCCTGTCTCATTACATCAGCAATCCAGAAGTCAAGCATTTCCAGCCCATGAATATTAATTTTGGACTCATTGCCCCGTGGGACGGTCCACGTATCCGTGGTAAAAAAGAGAAGAATCACGCCATCGCGATGAGAGCACTGGATATTTTGGAAAATTATAAAAATTTGTTGCACAATTAACTTATATGTGCTAGTATGAATTATCAGGATTTTACCTACAATTTCATGAATGGGGGAGGTGCTTGCCATGAATAATGTACTGGACCCAATGGCTGAGCGTTTTCTTCGTTATTTGCGTGTAGAACGCAATGATTCCCCCAATACAATCCTGAACTACAAAGATGACCTGATTGCTTTTTCCGTGTTTTTGTCAGGTCGGGGGAAAGCTACTTGGCTTGAGGTATCCCTTCTTGATATCCGTTCTTATCTCGCCCAGCTTCATCGGGAGGAAAAGGCGAGACGAACTATTGCCCGACGCATTTCTTCCCTGCGGTCCTTTTATCGATATCTCATGCGTGAAGGCCTTACGGACAAGAATCCCTTTACCAAGGTCAAGACCCCAAAACTCGAAAAAAAACTGCCTGTTTTTTTAGAGGAGTTCGAGATGAATCATCTCTTGGAGCTGCCTGATCTTTCTACGGAGCTAGGTCAGCGGGATCGGGCACTGCTGGAGTTTCTCTACTCAACAGGCTGCCGCGTGTCGGAGCTTGTGGGACTGACGTTGACCCGTTTGGACCTATCCAATCGCTATGCCCTACTTTTGGGAAAGGGCCATAAGGAACGGATCGTTCCCTTAGGTCATCCCTGTATTAGGGCCATGAACGCTTACTTGACAGGAGCTCGGCGCGTACTCATGGAAAAGTATGAAGTCCCTTCTCATGACTTCATCTTTGTCAATCATCGAGGTACGCCTCTTACAGCACGCAGTGTGAGACGTATCCTTGACCGTTATGTGGAAATGGCGTCCATTCAAAAACACGTCAGCCCTCATACGATTCGGCATACTTTTGCCACACATCTACTCGATCACGGAGCGGATTTGCGCTCCGTTCAAGAACTGCTTGGACACGCAAGTTTATCAACAACGCAGATTTACACGCATGTCACAGCGGACCGAATTGCATCGGTGTATAAGAAACATCATCCAAGAGCGTAATGGGAGGAGACAGCATGCTGGCATTATTAGAAAAAACAAGAATGATCAACAAGCTTCTGCAGAACACGGAAGTCATCAGCTACAAAAAGATGGCCGAAGTCCTCAAGGACGTCATCAAGGCCAATATCTACATTGTTTCCAGTGAAGGTGAACTGCTGGGCTATTCAATCCTTGATGGATTTGAATGTGAACTGATGATCAAAAAGGTCCTTGACGTTGGCCGTTTTCCTGAAAATTATGTAAAGTGGCTGGAACAGATTCGTGAGACCTCTTCCAACTATCGACTTGTCAAGAATATGTGTGCCTTCAGTGATGATACCAAATGTCTTTTTGAAAGCAAATATACAACGGTTGTCCCTATCTTTGGAAACGGGGTCCGTCTAGGTACACTGATCCTTGGAAAGTTCAAGAAGGAGTTCATCGATTCCGATTTACTCCTGTCAGAATATGCAGCTACTGTCATCGGCATGCAGCTGCTCCATGACAAGGCTGTACACATCGAGGAAGCCTCCCGTAAAAAGGCTATGGTTCAGATTGCTTTTTCAAATCTGTCCTACAGCGAACTGGAAGCCATCTCTGAAATCCTGAAGGCACTGCCAGGGGATGAAGGCCTTCTGGTAGCCAGTAAGATTGCTGACCAGGCCGGTATTACGCGCAGCGTCATCGTCAATGCCCTGCGTAAGTTTGAAAGCGCGGGCGTCCTCGAGACCGAATCCCTGGGAATGAAAGGAACTTATGTCCGTATCCTCAATGAATATCTGCGGGATGGTCTAAAAGAACATCGAAAATAATCTGCATCAAGGGTGCTGGTCTATTCGGCACCCTTGCTTTTTATCTGAAGGGCAGCGGACAGTTCCACGTCATGCTTCCTTATGTTGTTTCAGAAAGGAATACCATTATGCTTTCCCTTGATGCAACCATTATCTACCGCATCCCGGCCCTGCTTATGGCCCTTACGGTTCACGAATATGCCCATGGTGCCATGAGCACGCATTTGGGTGACCCAACCCCAGGTGCGCAGGGGCGCCTTACGATGAATCCTTTGGCCCATTTGGATATCATCGGAACCTTGGTCCTGCTTCTTGTCGGTTTTGGTTGGGCCAAACCTGTCATGGTCGACTCAAGATATTATCGGCACCCCCGACATGACATGATGAAGGTGGCCCTTGCTGGACCCTTGGCCAATTTGTTTCTCTGTTTCCTGGCCCTTTCACTGGACGGATTTTTCCTGCGCTATTTTGCTTCCCGAACGTTTTACAGCGTCCATTTTTTCCTGCAGTGGCTAAGCTTATACAATGTTTGGTTTGCCTTCTTCAATTTGGTGCCTCTCCCACCTTTGGATGGATTCAAGGTCCTGAGCTATTTCTTATCGCCCAGTGCGCAATATCGCTATGCCAATCTTGTTGGGCCTTATTCGAACCTTATCTTGATTGTCCTGTGTTTTACAGGTATAATTGGAATCATCATCAGTCCTCTTGCAACGCTTTATCTTCGTTTGGCTAGTGAAGTCAGCTATCTTCTGCTGACGCCTTTTGCCTTTTTCCTGCCGTAAGGGAAGCGGCCTTGCGTTACGGGGGACAGCTTGTGGGGGATTGCGTTTTATGTCGGAAGCCTTGACCGTCAAACTGCCTGATTTTGAAGGACCGCTGGACCTGCTTGTCCATCTCATTGAAAAAGATAAAGTCGATATCTACGATATCCCCATCGTATCAATTACGCAGCAGTATATCTCATACATCAATGAGATGCAGGTCTATGACCTTGATATGGCAAGTGAGTTTCTACTCATTGCAGCGATGCTGCTTCAAATTAAATCCCGTATGCTCCTGCCAAAGGATGATGCGGAAGAGGATGAAGAGAACGATCCGCGGGACATGCTCGTAGAAATGCTTGTTCTCTACCAAAAGTTCAAGAAAAGGGCTGGACTCCTTAGGGAATGCCTTACGGAATCCCGCCTTTTTGCTGTTCGGGCACCTATGAAGCTGGATACAGGGACAAGAAAGATCAAGTCCTACACCATGGCCGATCTGCTTCGCACCCTGATCAGGATGATTCCTGCTCCAGACGAGCGCCCGGCTGTTATTCCGCGGCAGGAGTTCCATGTCCAGGACAAAATGGAAGAAGTTCTCCACCTTCTGAGAAAAAAGAAAAGTAAAAAACAGAAACTGGCTTTTACCGACTTTATCCATGCCAGACATAATCGGAGTGAAACCATTGCTGCCTTTCTGGCCCTTTTAGAACTGCTGCGCCTAAAGCAGATTTCCATTCAGCAGGATGGCGCCTTTTCCCCTATCTATATTACAGAACGAAAGGAGACCGCTCATGGCGATATCGAAACTGGGACAGCTTGAAGCCTTGCTTTTCGCCGCTGGTGACCCCCTATCCCTTGACAGGATAGCCAGTGCGCTTCATCTTTCGCTGAATGAAGCCGATGATCTCTTGAGTCTGCTTTCAACGTCCTATCAAGAGGAGGATCGGGGCCTTACACTAAGGCGAGTCGCTGGGGGCGTTCAGGCGGTCACTAAAAAAGAGGCCATTAGTGTGATCCGGGATCTTTACGAAAAGCAGGAACAGAAGATTTCGAACGCAGCTATGGAAACTCTCGCCATTGTGGCTTATAAACAGCCGGTTACCAAAAGTGAGATTGAAGCCATTCGTGGGGTCAAGGTTGATGGGGTTGTTAGTACCTTGACGGAGATGGAACTCATTATGGAAGTTGGCCGCAAGGAAGTCATGGGGCGGCCTATTTTATATGGCACGACAGAAAAGTTTCTTGTGACCTTTGGCCTTGAATCCCTCTCTGCGTTGCCGGAACTGCCTGAAGAACTTCTGGATGGGGTCTTTGAAAGGGAAGAGGCGGCGGACATAGGAAGAGATAAAGAATCTGTACATGAGGAAGGAGTACCCAGTCTGGACCAGACGGGGCATGAATAAATGACGGAAGTACAAGTTGAACGGCTGCAGAAAATGATGGCAGCCTCTGGCGTTGCAAGCCGCCGGGAGTGTGAAAAGATCATCCTGCAAGGACGGGTCACCGTGAATGGCAAGCCCGTGATAGAACTTGGAACAAAGGTCTCTCCTACGGATCGGATCCTCATTGACGGGCGTCCCTTGCGCAAGGAAAGACACCGTTATTTCCTGCTCAATAAACCGCCTGCCGTCATGACCACCATGAAGGATCCGCGGGGCCGCAGGACGGTCGCCGAGCTGATGGATAAGGAACGGGAACGCGTCTATCCAGTGGGCCGTTTGGATTTCATGACGGAGGGCCTTCTCATTATGACGAATGATGGCGCCTTGGCCCAAGGCATGACCCACCCCAGTTATCACATCAATAAGACCTATGAAGTCGTTGTCGACGGGCACGTTGAAGAAGAAAAGCTGGACAAGCTGAGGACGGGTATCCGTCTGTGTGATGGGATGACAGTGCCTGCCCTCGTGGAGGTCAAACGCTATGATTCCCGTCGTGATCAGTCAATTTTTGAAGTCACCATTCACGAAGGACGCAATCGCCAGGTTCGGCGCATGTGCGAAGCCATTGGCTATCCTGTGAGGAAACTCAAACGGACTCAGGTCGCTTTCCTTTCTTTACAGGGTGTCAAAAAAGGAGCCTATCGCGAATTGACAGATGATGAAGTCGTGCATTTGAAGAAGCTGGTGATGCATCATGAATAAGGTCATTATCATTGGCGGCGGGGCGGCGGGACTTTTGGCGGCAATCTCTGCAGCCCAGAGGGGAGCCGACGTAACTATCCTGGAGCGAATGGAACGGGCTGGCAGGAAGCTCATGATTACGGGGAAAGGGCGCTGCAATATCACCAATCACTGCACGATGGATGAGATGATTGCCCATATCCCGGGTAATGGCAAATTCCTTTTCGGTGCTTTTCATCGCTTTACCAATGAAGATATGATTGCTCTTTTGGAAAGCCATGGACTAAAAACCAAAGTGGAGCGGGGAGGCCGCGTCTTTCCCCAAAGCGATAAAGCTTCCGATGTAGTTCGGACTCTGGAAGGAATCCTTTATGGACTTGGAGGAAAGATTTTCTTTCACCGCCGAATCACGCAGCTAGCGTGTCAAGAAGGTAAGGTCAGTGCCGTATATGATACAGATGGTCGCTATTATGATGCTGATGCCTTTATCATTGCGGCAGGAGGGGCTTCCTATCCGCGAACTGGATCAACGGGGGACGGCTATGACCTTGCCCAGCAAGCTGGCCACACCATTATTGCGCCGAGTCCTGCTTTGGTTCCCTTGAATTGCGACCTGGGGGACATGAAGGCCCTCCAAGGCCTATCCCTGCGCAATGTAGAGGCTTCCCTTTGGGATAAAGGAAAGCTGGTAGGAAAGGAATTTGGCGAAATGCTCTTTACTCATTTTGGAGTCAGCGGACCCATTATTCTTACCCTTTCCCGGGAAGCGGCGCGTTATTTCAAAGCCCATCCGCAAGGCTTTTTGAATCTTTCCATCGACCTTAAGCCGGCGCTTACCCGGGAGCAGCTTGACGCGCGGCTTCAGCGGGATTTTCAGAAATACAGCCGCAAAGGCCTCAAAGCGGGCATGCACGACTTGCTGCCCCAGGCCCTTATCCCCTTTGTCATAGAAGAGGCCTGTTTGGTGCCTGAGCAGCCTGTCAATCAGCTGACACGCAAGGAACGCCTTCGTCTCGTTGATGTCCTCAAGGGTTTTCCCCTTCCGGTTACGGGGACGCGCCCTCTTGAAGAAGCCATTGTTACAAGCGGCGGCGTAAGCATCAAGGAAATCTCACCATCGACCTTTGCTTCCAGGCTTTACCCGAATCTCTTTTTTGCCGGTGAAGTCATGGATGTAGATGGCTTTACAGGCGGTTATAATCTGCAGGCGGCTTTTTCCTCCGGCTATGTAGCGGGAAAAGAAGCAGCTGAACTTTGAAAAGAGGAATGACATTGAAAAAGATCATCATTGCTATAGATGGCCCTGCGGGAGCAGGGAAAAGCACGATTGCAAAGAAAGTCGCTGCCAGTCTTGGCTATGCCTATATCGATACAGGGGCCATGTATCGTGCTGTGACCCTTTCCTGCCTAACTGCAGGACTTTCTCTTACAGAATCGGCTGCGACTCAAATGGCCCAAGGCATCAAGATTTCTTTCCGCTATGAAGATGGCCGGAACCAGGTCTATCTCAATGATCACGAAGTTACAGATGCCATTCGTAGCCTTGAAGTTTCCCGGAATGTTTCACAGGTCAGTGCCTATGGCGGCGTTCGCACAGCAATGGTTGCTCAGCAGCGGAAGATGGGAAAAAATGGTGGGATTGTCATGGATGGACGTGATATTGGCACGGTCGTCTTTCCGCATGCCCAGCTTAAGGTCTTTTTGACTGCCTCCGTGGAAGAACGGGCTCGCCGGCGCTTTGAGGAACTTAAGGTGAAGGGGGAGACTGTTTCTTTGGAAGACCTTAAAAAGAGAATCAGTGAGCGGGATCGTTTAGATGAGACAAGGGCGATTTCTCCTCTCAAAAAGGCAAATGATGCAGTGCTCATTGATTCTACACAGATGTCCATTCAGGAAGTCACGGAAACAATCCTGTCCTTGGCTAAAAAGGAGAGATGAATCTCATGTGGTACCGATTTGTACAGCTGCTTTTTAGAGTACTGTTTTCCATCTTTTTCCGTTTGGAGACCATTGGCCGCGAAAACATTCCTCACGAAGGACCTGTTGTCATCGCTTCCAATCATGTCAGTCTCCTTGACCCTCCTATGATTGGAACGGCGGCTTCAAGACCCATTCACTTTATGGCCAAATCAGAACTTTTTGTTCCTGTTCTAGGAACGCTTTACCGCTCCTTGGGCGCCTTTCCGGTCCATCGCGGGGCTGTCGATACGCATGCCATTCGTCATGCCTTGAAACTTCTGAAAGACCGTAAGGTCATTGGAATCTTTCCAGAAGGGCACAGGATCCGGACGGGAAAGCTCGGAAAAGCAGAACCAGGTGCCATGGCGATTGCCATCAAGGGAAAGGCACAAGTAGTCCCCACAGCCATCCTAGGGTCCAACCTGGGAGCACAAAAAGGCTTCTGGCCCCATATCAAAGTTGTTTTTGGTCAACCTATTTCTGTCTTTGGGGCTGAAGGCGGTAAAAAAGATACGGAAGCCTTTACGGAGGAACTGATGGGTGAAATATCCCGTCTCATCAAGGAAAATGGGGGCATTTGAGCCATGCAGATCATTGTCGCAGATCCCTGTGGATTTTGTTATGGAGTAAAACGTGCGATAGACATTGCACAAATGAACGTAAAAGGATATAATACTAGTATTGCCACCCTAGGTGAAATTGTTCATAACCCTCGGGTTGTGGAATCGCTCGCGCAAAAAGGTGTACAATGCAAGGAAACACTGGCCGATTTTTCCGCTGGTGATACGGTTATCTTTCGTTCCCATGGTGCAGCTCCTCAAATTTATGAGGAAGCCGAACAAAAAGGACTTAAGATCATTGATGCCACTTGCCCCCATGTGCGGAAAGCACAAAAGACAGCCGCCGCCCTTTCCAAGGAAGGCCGGTTTGTCATCATCATTGGGGAGAAGCGTCATCCTGAGGTGCAAAGTATCAAGGCTTGGGCAGGTAAGGATTCTCTGGTCATCGAAACAGCTGATGACGTGGAATCTCTTCCTGTAAGAGATAAGTTTGGTGTAGTGAGCCAGACGACTTTTGAGGCAGGGAAGTTTAACCTTCTGCTTCATCTGTCGCAGGAGAAACGATCTGGTGACTACAAAGTGGAAAGGACCATCTGTACAGCCACTGCTGAACGTCAGGAAGCAGCAAGGAAACTTGCTGGAAACTGTGACGCGTTCTTTGTCTTTGGCGGAAAAAACAGTGCCAACACACGCCATTTAGCGGAACTTGCACGCCCTATCAATCCCCGAACCTATCTTTTGCAGGACGCTAGCGAGATTACCTTATCCATGCTTGCCGGAGCAGAAAAAATTGGCATTACTGCTGGTGCATCTACACCGCAGGAAATTATTGAGGAGGCTATTGTAGCTATGGAAACGATGGAAGAACTGTTGGGACAAGAAGAAAGCATGAAACTGCACATTGGTATGATTGTTGAGGGCACGGTCATCGACGTAACCAAAGATGAAGTGGTTGTTAACTTTGGTTACCAGAGCGAAGGTTCCGTACCCTTTGACCAATGGGTTCAGGGTGGTACCAAGGAAACCGTCGCTCCCACTGTAAATAAAGGCGATAAGGTCACGCTGAAAGTCATTGCCAGCGAAAATCAGGATGGTCTCGTTGTTCTTTCCAAGACGAGAGCTGAAGCTGACCAGGCTTGGCTGAAACTGCCGGAAGAATTCACTGATGAAAAGAAAGTGGTTACCGTTAAAGGCCTGCGTGCCGTTAAAGGCGGCCTGACCGTTGCCTATGAAGGCCTAACAGGATTCATCCCTGCTTCTCACCTTGATCTTAGACATGTGGATGATGTCAAGGAATATGAAGGTAAGGAACTTGAAGTTTCCCTTCTTGAAATCAACCCTGAAAAGAAACGTCTTGTCTTCTCCCGCAGAAATGTCCTGAGAGAAGAACGTGCTGCCAGAAACGCTGCCTATAAGGAAGAACGCGCTCGCCGTGAAGAAGAACGCAAGGAAGCCATGGATAAGGCTTTTGAAACCTTCCATGAAGGTGAAACTGTTGAAGGGACGATTCGGAGCATCGTCGATTTCGGGATGTTCGTTGAAATTGCACCTTTTGTTCAGGGCCTTGTTCATATCTCTGAAATTTCCTGGGATCGCAGCGTCAAACCGGCCGATCTCTACAAAGTCGGTGACAAAGTTGAAGTCTACATCAAAGGCCTCGACGCTGAAAAAGGCCGTATTAGCCTTTCTGTTAAAGCGCTTCAGGAAGATCCTTGGCAGGCTGCTGCAAAGAACATCCATGTCGGTGACATTGTTACCGGTACGGTTCTTCGCTTCCTTCCCTTCGGTGCGATTGTCAAATTGAATGATAAGAACGAAGGCATGATCCACATCTCCGAAATTTCCGAACAGCGTATCGAAAAACCGGAAGATGTTCTGGAAGTTGGTCAGGAAGTCAAGGTCAAGGTTCTGCGTGTTGACACGGAACATAAGAAGATTGCCCTCAGCATCACCAAAGCAAAGGAAGATGCTGAAAAGGCTGAAATGAGCCAGTACCTAGGCAAAAAAGGCGCTCTCTCCCAGGATCTGGGTGAAAAACTCGCTGAGGTAGAAAACGAAGCCAACTAATTAAAGGAGTCTCCAATGAAAAGCCGGGAAAGTCGTAAGCTCGATCATATCCGATACGCACTTTGTGTCGGGGATGGGCCTTGCGCTTCCGGCTTTTCTGACGTTCATTTGCTTCATCATTGCCTGTCAGGCATCTGCCGTAATGAGGTGGACCTGACTTGCTTACTGCCAGGCCTGCCCGCTCTGGCCCATCCGATTATCATCAATGCCATCACAGGCGGGGCAGACGCGGTCGCAAAAATCAATGAATCACTGGCCATTGTCGCCCGCGAAACGGGTTCAGCCATGGCCGTTGGTTCCCAATTTGGTACGGTGCGAACGGGGCTTCATCGAGATAGCTATACGATTGTCCGAAAGTGCAATCCCAAGGGGCTCATCTTTGCTAATTTAAGTGCTTTTGCCTCTGTAGAGCAGGCAAAGGCCGCTATTGACATGATTTCTGCCGACGCCCTTCAGATTCATTTGAATCCTGCCCAGGAACTTGCGATGGAAGAAGGGGATCGGGACTTTTCGAACTGCCTATCTCATATAGAAGCTATGGTACAAGGTGTTGGGGTCCCTGTTATTGTCAAGGAAACAGGCTGCGGCATGGCCAAAAAAGAGGCCCAGGACCTCCTTGATGTTGGCGTAACACTCCTTGATATTGGTGGGGCAGGGGGAACCAATTTCCCTGCCATCGAGCATCAGCGTTACCCAGAAGGCAATGAAGAGCTCTCGGAATGGGGCATCCCCACGGTCCTGTCCCTGCTATCCGTCGTACAGACGGTTGGTTGGGGAAATGGGGTCATTGCCTCAGGAGGCATCAGGAGCGCCCTTGATGTGGTCAAGGCCCAGGTCCTTGGGGCTTCAGCGGTTGCCATGGCAGGTAATCTGCTGCAAAAGATTCAGCAGGAAGGAACTGAGGAAACCATTCATTTTCTGCAGCGGTTGCTGAACAAGGTTCTTGACTTTTATACCCTTCTTGGCTGCAGAACCTTCAGGGATCTTCACGAGGCGCGATATTATCTAACCGGCGAGACGGCCCAAGCTGTTTCATGGCTCCGGAAGTATGACCAGAATGATTGAAAGAGGAATCCTATATGAGTAAACCCATTGTTGCCATTGTCGGCAGACCGAATGTCGGCAAGTCAACTTTATTCAATATTTTTGCGGACAGCCGCATCTCCATTGTGGAAGATACGCCGGGTGTCACGCGGGACCGGCTTTATGCCGAAGCAGAATGGCTAGACCGCCGCTTCATGATGGTCGATACGGGCGGGATTGAAATTGCCAATACCGACTCCATTGCCGTTTCCATCCGGGAGCAGGCTAAGATTGCCATCAAGGAAGCCGATGTCATCCTCTTTGTCTGTGACGCCCGTACAGGGGTTACGACAGAAGACCAAGAAGTGGCCAAACTGATCCGTATGGCCCAAAAACCGGTCGTCCTTGCTGTTAATAAAGCCGATACGCCGACCCAGGAACTGGAAGCCTATGAATTCTATAACCTGGGCATTGGAGAACCCTATATGATTTCGGCGTCCAACCGACTTAACCTCGGCGACCTGCTTGATGCCGTTGTATCCCACTTTCCTGATGAGGATGAATCCGATGATGATGATCATGATGACGTCATCAAGGTTGCAATCATTGGACGACCGAATGTGGGCAAATCCTCCATCTTCAATGACATCATTGGGCAGACCCGCTCCATCGTCAGCGATGTGGCAGGGACAACCCGTGATGCCATTGACGTTCCTGTCATGAAGGATGGTCAGACTTACCTCTTCATCGATACGGCAGGGATGCGCCGCAAAGGGAAAATCGATGAACCGATTGAAAAGTACAGCATTATCCGTACCCTACGTGCAGTGGACCGTTCCGATGTTGTCCTCATGGTCCTCGATGCCGTTGATGGCGTTACCGAACAGGATAAAAAGATTGCAGGCTATGCCCACGAGGCAGGCAAGGGTATTGTCCTTGTTGTCAATAAGTGGGATCTGTATCAAAAGGATGAGATGTCAACTGTTCATTATACGGAAACTATTCGAAAAGAACTCATCTTCATGCCTTATGCCAATGTCGTTTATGTTTCGGCCCTGACGCAGCAGCGCATCAGCCGCCTGCCCGATCTTATCAAAGATGCGGCCGAAGCTAATGCCATGCGGATTTCAACATCCGTCCTCAATCAGGTTGTGACCGATGCCGTGGCTATGAACCAACCGCCCATGGAAAAGGGCAAGCACCTGAAAATTCTTTATGCAACCCAGGTCAAGGTCAAACCGCCGACCTTCGTGATTTTCTGCAATGAACCGGAAATCATGCACTTTTCCTACCAGCGTTACCTTGAAAATAAGCTGAGGGAAGCCTTTGGATTCCAAGGAACGCCCATCAATCTCATTGTACGCGGTAAGAATGAAGATAACTGACCCATAAGGAAGGCGCATTGGAATGAGTGTATTGTTAGGAGCTCTTATCGGGTATTTCATGGGGTCCATTCCTTGTGGCCTCGTATTTGTAAAAGCCATCTGCGGCATTGATATTAGGCAGTACGGAAGCCATAATATTGGGACGACGAACGTCTTTCGAACGGTCGGTGCGCGCATGGCTTCCCTGGTCCTATTGGGGGATCTGGGCAAGGGCGTTGTGGCTCTTTTGTTGGTTAGCCGTTTTGTGTCCACTGACCTTTGGCCGCAGCTTGCTTGTGCAGCTGCCTCCATCTTGGGGCACAGTTTTTCCTGTTTCCTCCATTTTAAAGGCGGACGAGGCGTTGCTACCGGGCTTGGTGTCCTGCTTTATTTCATGCCTGATGTTTCTGTTTTTGCCCTCACCGTATGGCTTGCCATCGTCTTTGTCACACGCTATGTCTCGTTGGGTTCCATTGTGGCTGCCTTTTGCGCACCTCTTGGCGCCTATTATTT
This sequence comes from Acidaminococcus sp. AM33-14BH, assembly GCF_003603525.1. Taxonomy (NCBI): domain Bacteria; kingdom Bacillati; phylum Bacillota; class Negativicutes; order Acidaminococcales; family Acidaminococcaceae; genus Acidaminococcus; species Acidaminococcus sp. AM33-14BH. The sequence goes on from NZ_QTNG01000003.1 coordinate 121,662, forward strand.
AGGCTACGATCTTCCTCTTGTTATTTTTACGGCAATCATCGCTGCAGTTGTCATTGTCCGCCATTATGAAAATATGGTCCGACTCTTTCACGGCACGGAAAACAAAATTCGGGAAGGTCATCTGTCCGTGAAAGATAAAAAATAAGGAGGAAACCATGTCCATCGCTGTAATTGGTGCAGGAAGCTGGGGAACCGTCCTTTCGAAAATCCTTGCTGATAATGGCCATGACGTCGTGCTTTGGGCTCGGAATCCAGAAAAAGCCGCGCTCATTGAACAGACGCGGATCAATAACGATTATCTGCCAGACCTTACGCTTTCACCATCCATTCATGTAACCCATGATTTTCAATGGGTGGGAACAGCGGAGGTCCTTGTCTTTGTTGTCCCATCAAAGGGGATGGGGACTGTATGCAGTGACCTTTCCAGGGTTACGAAAGGGAAAGGAAAGATCCTTCTTACCTGTACAAAAGGATTCTCTCGGGAAACGGGAAAGCTGATGTCGGATGTGTTGGAACGCTATTTTCCTGAGGCACAGGCCATCGCAGCATTAAGCGGCCCCAATCTTGCTAAGGAACTTGCCCAAAAGCAGCCAAGTGCTTCCGTCATCGCCTCAAAAGATCCAAAGGCAGCAAAAATCCTGCAGGATCTGTTCCTCAATGGATATTTTCGGCCCTATATTTCAGACGATATCCTTGGCGTTCAGTTATGCGGTGCCCTGAAAAACTGCTATGCCCTTGTGACAGGGATGATTTCGGGTCTGGGGCTTGGTGAAAACAGTCAGGCAGCTCTCATTACCCGAGCCCTTGCAGAAATGACAAGACTTGGGCTTAAATTGGGAGCCCATCAGGAAACTTTTGCCGGGCTAAGTGGAATCGGAGATCTTGTCGCGACCTGCACAAGTCCTTTGAGCCGCAACCATACGGCAGGCACCTTGCTTGCCCAAGGAAAAGCTGCCAAGGACATAGAGCAAGGGACCCATATGGTCATTGAAGGCATGAGTACGACAAAGACCGTTTATGCCCTTTCTCACAGACTTGGTGTCGAAATGCCTATTATCGATCAACTTTATGAAGTTCTGTACCATCATAAGGAAATCACTCTTGCGGCCCATGATCTTATGTCACGATCGGGGAAGAAAGAGTGGAACTAATTATTGAATTATGATATAATGTCCTTCTAGAAAGGATAAACATTCTTTGGAAAAGGATAGATGCAACATGACAAACGAAAAAAAATCAGAGTTCTATTTAGTCAGAGAGGAAATCCTACCTGAAGCCATCAAAAAAACCATTATGGTCAAGGAAATCCTCAAACGCGGTAAACTTAAGACTGTCAATGAAGCTGTTGCAAAGGTTGGGCTAAGCCGTAGTGCATACTACAAATACAAGGATTACGTCTTTCCCTTCTATGATGCAAGTCGTGAAAAGGTCATCACTATTTCCCTGCTCCTGGAACACAAACCAGGTGTTCTTTCTAGCGTTCTCAACACAATTGCCGCTGATGGGGGAAGTGTTATCACGATCAACCAAGGTGTTCCCCTGCAGGGTGTTGCCAACACAACCATTTCCGTGGAAACAAAATTCCTCACCATCGATATGGAGGCCCTTTTGGATAAGGTTCGCCTCATCGAAGGAGTAAAACGGCTGGACGTGCTTGGTCAGGTCGATTAAAGGGGTCCTTATTTTGAAAAAAGAAATCAATATTGGGCTTTTGGGCACAGGAACCGTCGGTGGAGGCGTGATTCTTGTCCTGAAAGATCATGAAGCGCTCATTACGGAACGGGTGGGGACACCTATCCGTATCAAAAAGGTGTTGGCAAGGCATCCGGAAAAGGTGCATGCTTTGGATCCGTCCCTGCCAGTTGTCACGGATATCGAAGAAATCACCGGTGACCCTGATATTGATATTGTTGTTGAACTGATTGGCAGGGAGCATCCTGCCCTTGAGTACATGAAAAAAGCCTTATTGGCCGGTAAGAACGTTGTTACGGCCAATAAGGATGTTGTGGCTGTTCACGGGAAAGAACTCTTTGAGTTGGCAGCAGCCCACCATGTCGATTTTCTTTTTGAGGCATCGGTGGCTGGGGGAATCCCCATTATTCGACCGCTGAAAGAATCCTTGGCAAGCAACCGGATTTCCCTCATTATGGGAATTATCAATGGGACGACGAACTACATGCTGACCCGGATGACTGAAGAGCATATGGATTTTACAGAAGTGCTCAAACAGGCACAGGAAAAAGGTTATGCCGAGTCGGATCCAACCGCTGATATCGGTGGCTTTGATGCAGCGCGAAAAATTGCCATCCTTTCTTCCATTGCCTTCAATACACGGGTTCATTTGGATGAAGTCGAAATTGAAGGTATTGAAAAGATCTCCCTTCGTGATATCGTCTATGCAGAGGAACTGGGCTACACCATCAAACTCTTGGGAATCGCCAAGCAGTTGAAAAATGGGAAGATTTCTGTGGGGGTCCATCCAACGATGCTTCGTAAGAATCACCCGCTTGCGTCGGTGGATGATGTCTTTAATGCCGTCTATATCGAAGGTCAGCCCATTGGTGAGGCCATGTTTTATGGCCGCGGTGCCGGCCGTTTTCCGACGGCCAGTGCGGTGTGCGGAGATATCATTGAATGTGCCCGTAACATCCGTGAAGGATGCAATGGCAGGGTTGGCTGTACCTGCTATGAAGAGAAAGCCCTGGCGCTTAAGGAGGAAGTTTTCTCCCAGTTTTACGTGCGCCTTCTCGTCGACGAAGCGCCTGGTGTATTGGCACAGATTGCCAGTGTCTTTGGCAAACACGAGGTCAGTCTCTTCAATGTCCTGCAGACTCGTAAATTAGGTGATTTAGCAGAAATTGTTGTAATTACTCATCCTGTTTCCGTTTATGACCTGGAAGAAGCCACAAAGGAATTGGCAGTAACGAAAGTCGTCAATCGCATCAGCAACGTACTTCGCGTTGAAGATGACCAATCCATCTGTTAAGTCAGCAAAGGAGTGGAAAGTATGGACGTTCAAAAAGTCACGGTCCGAGTCCCTGCAACTTCCGCCAACTGCGGACCTGGATTTGACTGCTTAGGACTTGCCTGTTCCCTCTATAATGTATTTACTTTTGAACGGATTCCGCAGGGAATCGAAGTCTCAGGGGTAGGGGAAGGTGCCGAAATCCTTCCTTTGGGCCGCCATAATCTGGCGGTCTCTTCCTTTTATGCATTATGGGAGAAATATCAGGGAAAGGAAACGGGAATCCGCGTCACAAGCGTCATACACGTACCTGTATCAAGGGGGCTCGGAAGCAGTTCGACGGCTGTAGTGGCTGGTCTTATGGCAGCTAATGCCATGCTGGGATCACCGCTGACCAAAAAGGAACTGGTTACGGAAGCAACCCTCATTGAAGGGCATCCAGATAATGTAGCACCTGCCATCCTCGGTGGGATCACCATCAATATCATGGCCGATGACAAGGTCAAAAGCTTGCGTTTTCTGCCGGCCTGTCCTCTGGGCATGATTGTCTTGGTCCCAGCCCTTCATGTATCCACGGAAGAGGCAAGGAAGGTTCTGCCGAAAGAGATTCCTCATAAGGATGCGGTGTATTCTGCAAGCCGCGCAGCTATGCTCGTCGGCTCACTCATTACAGGACACTTTGAAAACCTTCCGGAAGCGCTGGAAGATAAGCTTCATACGCCGTATCGGCTTCCCCTGATCCCGGGGGCGTCAGAGGCCCTCAAAGGGGCTCGCGATGCCGGTGCGTACAATGCCGTCATCTCAGGATCGGGTTCGACCCTTATGGCCTATGTACCGGAGGAAAAGGATCGCTCCCGCATTGCAGAGGCTCTAGCAGCACCCTTCCGTAAGCTTGGCATTGCGTGCACCCTTCATCAGGTCAGCATAGACACGGAAGGAGCCGTTGTTTCTCTAGCAGAAGAAGCGGAAAGATTCTGATGAAGCCTCCTTTATTTTCGTGATTTCAAAAATAAGGGTTGACTTTATGGAGAATATCGAGTAAAATTATTACTGTTGTCGGGGCGTGGCGCAGTTTGGTAGCGCGCTTCCTTGGGGTGGAAGAGGTCGTGAGTTCGAATCTCGCCGCTCCGACCAATTTGTGATTTGACGCCATAAAGTTCGAAACTTTGTGGCGTTTTTTCATGCCTCTTTCAGGGTATGAACATAGCATACGGAATTGACCTTAACCGGGCTTTAGGAGGAGTTTCATCGATGAGTGAATTACAGGATAAAATCAATAAAAGGCGGACTTTTGCCATCATTTCCCATCCGGATGCTGGTAAAACGACCTTGACCGAAAAACTGCTTCTTTATGGGGGCGCCATCCATCTTGCCGGATCGGTCAAGAGCCGCAAAACAAATCGTCACGCCGTTTCTGACTGGATGGAAATTGAAAAACAGAGAGGGATTTCTGTTACAAGCAGCGTGCTCCAATTTGATTATGATGGGTACCGCGTTAATATCCTTGATACACCGGGCCATCAAGATTTCAGTGAAGATACTTATCGAACCTTGATTGCTGCCGATTCCGCGGTCATGCTGATTGATGCGGCCAAGGGCGTGGAACCACAGACGAAAAAACTCTTTTGGGTCTGCCACCGAAGAAAACTGCCGATCTTTACCTTTGTCAATAAATTGGACCGCTATGGCCGGGCCCCTATGGATCTTATGGACGAAATCGAAAAGATCCTTCATATTAATGCTTTCCCTATCAATTGGCCAATTGGGGTTGATGGGCACTATATCGGGGTCTACGACCGAATCAAAAAACAGGTGGAACTCTTTGACAATGATAACAGCCATGGCAGCAAGATCCTTAAATCAACGACGGGGGATTTAAACGATCCTGCCATCAAGGAAGCCATCGGCGAGGCCAATTATCAGACACTGCTCGATGACATTGAGCTTCTTGACCTAGCCGGTGATGAATTTGACCTCCAAAAGGTCCTGGATGGGGAACTGACGCCGATGTTCTTCGGGTCTGCCATGACAAACTTTGGTGTCCGGCCTTTCCTTGAAAAATTTCTGGAACTGTCCCCCGCGCCGCAGCCTCGCAAATTAAAGGATGGCGGTGTCGTCATGCCTGACGATGAGAATTTTAGCGCCTTCATTTTTAAAATCCAGGCCAACATGAATCCGGCCCATCGCGACCGTATCAGTTTTATGCGCATTTGCTCCGGCAAATTTGAGAAGGGCATGACCGTCTGGCACCTCCAAGGCAATCATCCAGTTAAGCTTTCCCAGCCCCAGCAATTCATGGCACAGGAACGGACGACCGTAGAAACAGCCTATCCTGGTGATATCATTGGCGTCTTCGATCCTGGCATCTTTACCATTGGGGATACCCTTACAAGTGAAAAGAATAAGATCCAATTCGAGGATTTTCCTATTTTTCCGCCTGAAATTTTTGCAAAGGTCCAGCCTAAGGATTCCCTCAAACGCAAACAGTTTGAAAAGGGTATTGTTCAACTGGCACAGGAAGGGGCCATCCAGGTGTTCCGTCAAAAGAATATTGGCATGGAAAGCTTTGTTGTAGGAGTAGTCGGTGTCCTCCAGTTAGAAGTTCTGGATTATCGCCTTAAGAATGAATACAGCGCCCAACTTCTCATGGATCGCCTGCCCTACAGTGTGGCTCGCTGGGTCTATGCTGATGATGCCGAGGCCATTCGTAATATGAAGGGCCTTGATAATGGGATGCTTGTCTATGATAAACTTGGCCGTCCCGTCGTTCTTGTTTCCAATGAATGGAATCTTAACTGGCTCTTGGAGCGGAATCCTGGTATCAATTTCACAGAAGTGCCATCTGAAGCAAGAGCCATCTAACTTATGGAAAGGAGCAGGGTATGCTCATGAAAAAGGCCATTAATATCCTTGGCGTTCCTGTTACGCCTTTTTCCATGGAAGAAGCAGTCTCCTTCCTCATGGATCGGATTGCAAAGAAGATGCCCACACAGGTGGTCACGGCTAACGCTGAAATCATCATGATGGCACGGAACGACAAACGCTATGGTACGCTCCTTCAACAGGCCGATTTGGTTCTTGCAGATGGGGCGGGAACGGTCTGGGCTGGCCGCACCTTAGGATATGAAGTCCCTGAACGGGTGGCTGGTTTTGATTTATTCGTGGAACTGATCAAAAAATCAGCTGAGGAAGGAATCAAACTCTACTTTTTTGGAGCCGCTCCTGGTATCGCAGAAGCTGCAAAAGCCAAAGCTGAGATGTTGGCTCCCGGCGTTTCCATCGTTGGCACGCGGAATGGGTATTTTTCAGAAACAGATATAGAGGAAATCATTGACGAAATCAATGCTTCTGGGGCCCAGATCTTATTTGCAGCTCTTGGCGCGCCCAAGCAGGAGTACTGGCTGCGTGATCACGCAAAACAGCTGCGGCCCCTTATCCGGATTGGACTGGGAGGATCCTTTGATGTACTTGCCGGTAAGACGACGCGGGCCCCTCACTGGATGCAGAAAGCTTCCCTGGAATGGCTCTATCGTCTTTATAAGGAACCGAGCCGAATCGGTCGTATGATGGCCCTGCCGCGTTTTGTCCTTGCTGTCCAGAAGGAAAAAAGAACCCATAAATAGACAAAGGGTGTTGAATTGTATTATAATAACCAAATAGTGGAGGTGAGGGCGTGACCCGATATACAATCATAAAGGACGGCTATCCGTTCATTTTTACAGGTCTTGCAGCGACCATCCTTGTCGGCTTTTTGGCTGATCCGGCATTTGCTGGGATTCCGCTCATCCTGACCATATACTTTGCCTATTTCTTTCGGGAACCGGACCGCCCCCTGCCGGATGATCCCCATGTCTTGTATTCCCCGGCTGATGGGACTGTCATGGCTGTCGAGGAATTCTTTGATGACGAATTTCTTCATGAGGAAGCAAAGAAGGTAACCATCTTCTTATCCGTTTTCAATGTCCATACTAATCGCGCACCTATGAAGGGCTATGTTAAATATCTGCGCTATACATGCGGCGGCTTTGAGCCCGCTTTCAAGGGATCTGCGCCCATCGTCAATGAACGCATGGCCATTGGACTTGAAAACGAACAAAGCCGTGTTCTCGTCGTCCAGATTGCGGGTATCCTTGCCCGGCGCATTGTCTCTTGGACATCGCTTGGTAAGCAGCTTCTGCAAGGGGAAACGTACGGAATGATTAAATTTGGTTCCAGCACGGAGCTTATCGTTCCTCGCGACGTAGAAATCCTTGTCAAAAAGGGAGATAAAGTCAAAGGCGGCATAACAATTATGGGGAGGCAGCAAGTACAATGAATTATAGACGCATGGTTCCAAACAGCATCAGTGGTCTCAGCATGGTCCTTGGGGTTTTATCCATCTATCTTTCCATGGATGGTGAATTTTCAAGGGCTGCCATCTTCATTATTTTAGCCGTCCTTGCAGATTCCTGCGATGGACGGGCTGCACGTCTTCTTGGCGTCAGTGGGGAATTCGGAAAGGAAATGGATTCCATTTGCGATGTTTGTTCTTTCGGAATGGCTCCTGCTGTCTTGATTTATACTTATGGTCTTACGGATCTGGGTCTTTGGGGACAAATCATTTCGTCCCTCTTCACTTTTGGCGCGGGACTGCGCCTGGCTCGTTTCAATGTCAACACGAGCGTTGTTTCTGGGTATTTTGAAGGGATGCCGGCGCCGGCTGGTGCCTGCGTCCTTGTGACCTATGTGCTTTCTGGTTATCAATTTGGGCCGATGGGGACAGCCATCCTGACGCTGTTAGTGGCAAAATTGATGTACAGTGAAGTTCGTTACCCTGATTTCAAGGGACACGGCAATCCTCTTTTCAAGGTTCCTGTCATCTTGTCTTTTGCCATTGGTCTTTATATGCTTGTAACCAATTTCCATGCTTGGCCTTTTATCATCATGTTTACCTACACGATTTGCGGGGTCCTCAACGCCATTTATGTAAAGGTTACGGGGAAAAAAGCAGGGGAGTAAGTAGGAGTCCTTCATGACGAGTTACTTTGACATCATCATGATTCCGCTTCAGGTCATGATTGTATTTTTTACCATTTACTATTTTGTCCTGTCTTTATTCGGAATCCTGCCTGGAAAAAAAGAAAAGAAAATTACAACGCCGAAGACAACCTTTGCTGTCATTGCAGCAGCTCATAATGAAGAACGAGTGATTGGCGAACTAGTGGAAAATCTTCGCATGCTTCGCTATCCTGATTCCATGTACGAGATTTTTGTCGTAGCCGACAATTGTACGGACCATACTGCGGACGTCGCACGCAAGGCCGGAGCCAGCGTTCATGAGCGCTTTAATGATACGGAAAAGGGGAAGGGCTTTGCCCTTGAATGGATGTTCAAGCGGCTTTTTGAAATGAATCGTCAATTTGACGCGGTTGTTATTTTTGATGCCGATAACCTTGTCCATCCTGACTTTCTCATGGAAATGAATTCCCGCTATCAAAAAGGGGAACGCCTCATCCAGGGGTATCTTGATTCCAAGAACCCTAATGATACGTGGGTAAGCGGTGTCTTTGCCATTTCCTTCTGGATCACCAATGCAGTTTGGTCCAGAGCCAAATACAATATTGGCCTTTCCAGCATTCTTGGCGGAACAGGGATGTGCATTGCCGTGGATATCCTTAAGAAGTACGGATGGGAAGCAACCTGCTTGACGGAAGATATGGAATTTACCATGAAATCCCTCTTGGAAGGCATTCCAACGACTTGGTGTGACAATGCGATTGTCTATGATGAAAAGGCCCTGACCTTTAAACAGTCTTGGAACCAGAGAAAAAGGTGGGTACAAGGCCACTTTGATGTGGGGGAACGGTATATTCCAAAACTCCTGAAGGAAGGCATCAAAAAACGGGATATCATCATCCTTGACGGTGTCATCGATCTTTTTCAGCCTTATTTCCTCCTTCTTTCAACGCTGTTTGTCATTGCCAGTACAATCTACACCTATGTTCCATTTTACACGAACGTGCTCTATGCCATCCTTCCTTATGAAATCTGGCAGGTCATTGGGATTGGTCAGTACGTCATTCCTGCCGTAATCCTTTTAAAAATCCACGCAGCACCTAAATCTTGGTTCTATACCATCTTTTATCCGATCTTTGTTTATAGCTGGATACCCATTACGGTGCTGGGATTCCTTCACCGTCATGAACATGTATGGAGCCATACGCTTCATACGAGGGGAATCAGTTTCAATGATGTACTGGTTCCGGAAAGTTCCGAACACGGACCCAAGCAGATTATCCTTTCCAAAGAAAAGGATAAGAATAAATCCTAAACAATGAACACCCTTTACCGTATCAAATGAAACAGACGGGAAGGGTGTTTTTTCTATTTTTCTCTTCTTTATTGACACAGCGCGATAAAGAGGTGTAAGGTAAGATTTACATTTTCCTTGCGCAGTCTAGAAGCAGAGAAGAAAAGGGGGAACCGGATAATGACGAAAAAGATTGCTTTCATTGGCAGCACTCATTCTGCCTATTATCCGTATTGAAATAGAACAGACGAGGAAGCTCTTTTCTTTGCGCCTTCGATATGATGGAGCTTATTATTGTACCCGGACGGATTACGTTTGCAGCCATCCTTTACCCACAGTGCCGCGACGATAGGACTCTTGCCGTTCACGGTCTATTTATCAATCTTGCTTTCGAAACCTCTGTAACAACCCCTTATCTCTTCATGTTTGTCAATCGACTGATCATAGCTGGAGCCATTATATCAACTAGAGTGATGATCAGCATCTTCGTTGGTTATTATGGTGTCCACAGGCCTGCTGATGCCCATCGATTGCGGTACCTGCTCTTTTCCTATCATCAGTATGCTGGGGTCAGCCCTTTGTTTGGCTCTCATTACGCTTTTGACCATTTTTCTTTACCAGAAAAAGGCCACCGAAAGAATCTGTCAAGTTATTTGTGAGGTGTGATTATGCCTGGTATCCTTGCCATAACGATTTTATTTTTTCTTTACGCCTTGAGCGAAATCATCGCCCTGCGTTCAAATGCTGTTCTATCAACGGTTCTTGGGATTTCCGTAATCCTAACCATCGGTTTTTGGTTCAATCTCTTACCCAAGGACATCATTCAACTTGCCCATATTCCAGGAATCGGAATGCTGACCGTGGGAATGCTTCTTGTCTCCTTGGGCACCACCATTGATTTTGCTGAACTTCGCCGTCAGTGGAAGGTGGCAGCAGTTAGTGTGATTTCTGTTACGATGGCCGTTATTTTTATCATCTATTTAGGCCCATTTTTCATGGATGGAGCCCTTGCCATCGCAGGGTCTCCCATTTTTGCCGGCGGGAACGCGGCCATGCTCATTATCCTTGACGCGGTACAGGAAAAAGGAATCGAGACAGTAGGAACCTTCTGTCTTGTCCTTCTCGTGACACAAAAATTCTTCGGGATTCCTATTGCTTCCCTGATGCTGCGCCATTTGGCCAAAAATCTCAGGGACGACGTGGATTTCGTAAAACGCTATGCGTCGGAAGGGGAAGAAAATAAGGTCAAAAAGCCGCTCCGCCTTCCCAGTCTTTTTGATCGTCCTTCCGTACACCTTGCAAAATTATCTTTTGTTGCTTCCATTGCTTATTATGCTTCAAGATCCACGGGTGGGGCGGTTCATTACCTTGTCATGTGTCTTCTTCTTGGGACCCTTTTTTACGCACTGGGATTCTTGGAAAAAGGCATCCTTCAAAAAACACAGTCAAGCGGCATCATCCTTTTTTTCGTTACCATCGTGATCTTTTCTTCTTTGAGCCGGACAACCCCGCAGGAAGTGCTCTCCGTCCTTCCGCCGCTTGCAGCTACGGCCTTATTGGGTATATTGGGGCTTTTTACGGCGGGGCTTGTGACAAATAGGCTTTTTTCCCTGCCTTTTCCCCTTTGCGTGAGTCTTGGCGTGACTTGCACCTTTGGTTTTCCTACAACGATGCTTGTCTCTCAGGAAGTATCCGCTGCCATGGGAAGAAATGAGGAGGAACGTGCAGCCTTGCTGCACTACCTTCTCCCAAAGATGCTTGTAGCTGGTTTTGTCACCGTTACCATCACATCTGTCCTGCTTGCTGGATTTGTCGTCACACTATTGTAAGGAGGAATCTTTGCCAATGGAAGACAATGAAAAACTGACACACTACCTATATGGACATGAAAAAGAAATGCTATCGCTGTGGAAAACCCTTGTAGAAACAGAAAGCGGGCCCAAACAGCCAACTGGGGTTGAATCGGTAAGAAGCCTTCTTGCAGGAGAATTGGCCGCCATGGGATTTACCATACGGCTCCAAAAAGTCTCGGGCGCCCCGGACCTTCTTATAGCGGAACGGGGAAAAGAGGAAGGGGAGGGTCCCATCATCCTCTCCGGCCATATGGATACCGTTTTTCCGGAAGGAAAAGCGTCGACCTGCCCTTTTTTCATTGACGAAGAGGGGTATGCTCACGGGCCTGGTGTCCTAGATATGAAGGGCGGGCTTGTCGTAAGTCTCTATGCGGTTAAAGCCCTTAGCGCACTGTCGCTCGTCACGCCTCCAATTAAATTTGTTTTTGTAACGGATGAGGAAACCCTTCATATGCACTCCAATGCAAAAGCCGTGCTGCGCAGGGAAATTACAGGGGCAAAAGCCTTTTTAAACTTTGAACCTTGCGCCGAAAACGGACAGGTCGTTCTCTCACGCTATGGCGGCGGTCCTGTATCCATCCATGTACATGGATGTGCAGCCCACTCCGGTACGAGCCCTGAAAAAGGACGTTCCGCTATCTTGGAAGCCGCTCATAAGATCATTTATCTGGAAAGCAAAAATGATATCTCCCGAGGAAAATTGATCAATTGCGGAGCCATCAATGGCGGTATTGGTGAAAATACGATTCCTGGGGAATGTACGCTGCGTATTGGGGTCCGCTACCGCACGGAAAGCCTAGCCCAGGAAATCAAGGAAAACCTAAAGGAGGCCACGGCAAGCCAGACCGTTCCCGATACGTGGGCAGATCTTGATTTGACCCATCTGATTCCTGCCATGGACCTAAAAGAAGGGGGAAAAGGCCTGATTGTGAAGCTTCAGGAAGCGGCCGCCTTTTATTCCATGAGTCCAATTAAGGGCATTCAAGTAGGCGGCTTATCCGATGCGGGCCTTGCCGCAAGCCTGGGGATACCGACGCTTTGTGGAATGGGTGTCATTGGTAGCGGTGCCCATACGGATGAAGAAAAAGCCCTGGTCAGTTCCCTCTTTGAACGATCGGTCCTTGCAGCTGCGTTGCTTCATCTTTTATAAGAAAAACCCCTCCGTCTGCTGACAGAGGGGTTTTTCTCCGAATTTGACGCAAAGATGTCCCTGACTTTTCACACCCTTTGGGACGTTCGCATTTTATTTCAACGGTAAATTATGGTAAAATGAGTTGTTATCAGATGAAACGTAAGCGACACACAAAAGGAGCCATTCATGACCATTTCAGGAATCTTATTTGATTTTGATGGAACCCTTGCCAATACAACACCCCTCATCCTTCATTGTTTCCATCAAACCTTTTCTCATTTTTATGGAAAGGTCCCGCCTGATGAGAAAATCTTGACGACGTTTGGTCTTCCTATGCCTCAGGCCATGCTGCAGCTGAGTGGTGGGGATGAAGCCCATCTCGACGAGCTGCTGACTTTTTATCGGACGTATCAGCTTTCTGTTCATGATGAAATGATCCGTCCCTTTCCTTCTGTTTTGGCTGGCTGTCAGCGCCTAAAGGAAAGGGGGATCCATTCCATCATTGTGACAAGCAAGACCAATGAGACTTGTGAACGGGGACTACGCTGTCTGGGGCTTTCTCCCTATATAGAAGGTGTGATTGGCGTACGGGATACAGCCCTTCATAAGCCTGATCCAGAACCCAGCCTTCTTGCCCTAAAAAAGCTAGGACTTTCCGGTGAGGAATGCCTTTGTGTCGGTGACAGTCCTTATGATCTAGTGAGCGGAATGCGAGCTGGATGCCGTGCTTCAGTCAAGGTCGGGTGGTCCAGCTTTGACCCCATACGTTTCCAGCAAGAAATAAAACCGAACTATACGATTGCATCTTTACCGGAACTTCTCCCTATCATTGAAAGTTTGAATCAGCAGAGGTGAACGTTATGCGCAAAATTGGAATCATTGGGGGTACAGGTGTCGAAGATACCTCCATATTTGGAACGCTGTCCCCCATTACGGTAGAAACCCCATTTGGTACGGCGGAAGGATTTGCAGGCAAGATCGATGATACATCTGTTTACTTCATTGCTCGTCATGGCAAGGGGCACAGTCTGCCGCCGCATCGCATTCCATATCGTGCCAATATCTATGCGTTGAAGAAGTTGGGTGTAACGGAAATCTTATCTTTTACCGCTGTAGGCTCCCTGAATCGCGGCTTGCTTCCTGGGACGTTTGTCAATACGAGTCAAATCCTTGATTTTACAAAATCGCGCGAGCATACTTTTTTTGATGGCGGTGTCATGCCGGTCTGCCATGTTGACTTCAGCTTTCCCTATTGTCCAGTCCTGCGGGAGCGGCTCAACGGCATCCTCACAAGACTTGGCGTACGGCACAGTAAAGCTGGCTGCTATGTAGCTACAGAAGGGCCACGCTATGAAACTGCTGCCGAGGTTCGGATGTATGGACTTATGGGCGGTGATGTAGCAGGGATGACCCAAATGCCGGAAGCCGTCCTTGCAAGGGAAGCAGAGATTTGCTATGCCAATTGCAGCCTAGTGACCAATATGGGATCCGGTCTTTCTTGGACGGCCCTATCTCATGAGGAAGTTGTTGCCATGATGGATGAAAATGCCAAAACCATTGCTCGCATCATCCATGCCTTCCTAACAGAGGAAGAACAGACCTTGGCATCTTGTCACTGCCGGGAAGCGGCTCATGCTGTGGGTGGTTTTCCCATTGATAAAATCTAAAGAAAAGAGGGTACAAGCAACAGATGTTTTACGATACCGTGATCCAAGGCGCTGAGATCTTGGATCGAAATGACGGAAAAACCTATCAAGTTGGGATAAAGGATGGACGCATTGCCTATATCGGTCAAGAGCCGGTTCAAGGCAGCCTCGTAATCGATGGCAGAGACCATCTTCTTGCGCCGGGCTTAGTAAACGCCCATACTCATATCGCTATGACTCTTTTTCGCAGTTATGCCGATGATATGGTCCTTATGGACTGGCTGCAGGACAAAATCTGGCCCATGGAGAATCATCTCACGGGAAATGACGTGTATTGGGGCAGTCTCCTTGGCATAGCGGAAATGATCCGTACAGGTACAACGGCATTTGCCGATATGTACTTCTTTATGGAAGCCACGGCCCGTGCCGTGGCTTCATCGGGAATCCGTGCTGCGTTATCAAGGGGCCTTACCGGGTCTTCCGCAGCCGATGGCAAAGCCCGTCTTGATGAGAATTCAGCTCTATTTGATACGTGGAACGGCGTCGAAAATGACCGGATTCATGTGATGTATGGCCCCCATGCGCCATATACCTGCGCTCCGGAATATATTTGCAGCATCGTAAAGGAAGCGGCCCGAAAAGGAGCCGAAATCCACATGCATCTTGCGGAAACAAAAGGGGAGGTGGCGGACTGTCTCAAGAAATATGACAAATCGCCCATTGCCTTGATGGAAGAACTGGGCTTATTTGAGCTGGGAACCCTTGCTGCCCATTGCGTCCATGTTGATGACAAGGATATGGAAATCCTAAGGAAGCATCATGTACGCATTGCCTCCAACCCGCAGAGCAACCTTAAACTGGCAAGCGGAATTGCCCCCATCGGCCAAATGCTCCAAAAAGGCATTGTCCTCGGTCTTGGAACGGATGGGGCATCAAGCAACAATAATCTGGATATGCTTGAAGAGGTACGTCTAGCCTCCATGCTGTCCAAAGTCAAAGAGGATAATCCTAGGAGCGTGCCCGCTAAAACTGCAATCAAATGCGGAACCCTAGAAGGCGCCAAAGCCATCGGCTTTGATGAAGTGGGTGCCGTCACAACAGGATACAAAGCAGATCTTGTTCTTTATGATCTGAAAGAACCGGAATGGTTCCCCCGCAATGACCGCTATTCCCTTCTTTGCAATGCCGCCAGTTCCCACAGTGTCAGCCATGTTTTTGTAGATGGAAAATTGCTTTATGAAAACGGCGAATATCTGACCCTTGATTACGAAAAAGTTTGCGCCGAAGCTCAGCGCTGTGCTGAGCGACTTTCCAGGGCCTAAAGGGGAGGGGAGAGAAGTGAAAAAACGGATAGCTGCACTCTTTACGGCAGCCTTTACAGTCCTAGGCCTCAGCATCCAGCATCCTGCCATGGCGGCCGCTCCGCAGCGCTATACACCGAAAAGCGGTGGCTTTACCATGACCATTCCGCCAGGCAGTACAGAATTGTATCATACAACAACAGGTGTTCGCTTTAAGGTTGGGGAAGACTTTCTCATCAGTGCGGATCTTTATACACTGCCCAGTTTTATTTCTGTTCCCATGAAACAATACTCAGGAGAACAGAAACGGGAACTTTCGAAATTCCTTAAGAAAATCCAAGATGATCAGGATAATACGATTGTAGGCATGGATGATAAGGCCACTGGCCAAACAACTGATAAGGCAGCTCTTTTGCGTGATAAACTTCACGGAAAAAAGAACAACCCATCGGCTCAGTTAGAAAAAGAAATGCAAGCAGGCTGCTATGATTTTCGCAGTGTTCCCAAAGATCCAGAAAAGACAAGACGTCCCTTTATCATTGGACGGGCATACCAAACGCAGAAAAATAATCTATGCGTTGTAACGGTCCGTACAACACAGGCCAATGAAGAAGCTGGCAAGGAAGCCTTAAAAGCAATCACAAAGGATCTAGATCTGAAAAAGATCCATTATACGGATGAAAATATCCTAACCGTCCCCAACCTCGGATTCCAGATGGAAATTCCCAGTGGGTGGCGTATTTATACACTGCGTGCCGATAATGTCCTTTTTGGACGCAGCTTGAGCAGTGTCCATACGGATTCCATGATGATCCGAAGGCTCAGCGATGACAGTTTCAAGGAATTAGGGTCTGCCACAAAGGCGACTATCAATGAAGCAGAAAAGAACTTCATCGAAAAAATCACAAGCTATACACCCAATATTACAATCCTTCATCATGAACCCATCATTGTCGGTGACCTTCGCGGAAGTCTTTCGCAGTCGACCGATAATGAAGACTTAAAGAAAGTCTTCCTACTCAATGCATATCTCCTTAATCCACAAGGTGAAGGTTATGTTATCCACTTTCAAACAGATGATACCATCAACTATGACCTGAAGCTCAGTGCATTTAAACGAGCCGTACAGTCATTTACACTTCTTGGTCAAAAAAAGAAATCAACTTAAGAACGGATACAATCCCGGAACGGCTTAGGAAAAGAGGGTTCCGGGATTTTTTTTACGGCCTTTATTTTTATACTATTTTACATAATATATATTATAGGACGTAAAAATTTCTGCTTAAAAAATGCTTTTTCTGTTCCCCACGTCCTTAGCTGCGTACAGTTTTAAGTGGCTGCAGCCAACCATTCCTGCAAGCTACACTCCTATCTAAAATGACAATCTTCTTTTACGTATCTTAATCTCGGAATTCTCTTAGCGTAAACTTTATTTTCTTTTTCCTTAATCTATCATGATTTTTACTTTTGCATTCCGTTGTTCGTTTTTCTTTTATTATCTTTATTTTATTCATATTTTCTTCTCTTTTACTAAACGTACGTTTGACTATTATTTGAACTCTTGATATACTACTACATATAGTATATTTCTTTAAAATACCTTGTATGGGAGGCTTTCTTATGGGCAGACCTAAAGCAAATTCGATACACGCTAATGGACTTACGGACCGTCAGGAAATGATCCTTGAATTTATTCGAAGTTATATCTCTGAAAATAACTATCCCCCATCCGTCCGTGAAATTGGTAAGGGTGTTGGCCTGGCCTCCAGTGCCAGTGTTCATAACAATATGAAGAAGCTTGCGAGTTTAGGTTTCTTGAACTGGGATACGGATAAACCCCGTACGTATGGACTTGTTTCTGATGAAGCCTGGCGCAAGAAGGAAGTAGTTGGCGTGCCTCTTGTTGGGGCTGTTCACGCCGGCGATCCCATTCTTGCTGATGAACATATCGAGGATATGTACCCCATTCCAACAGAACTTCTCGGGACCAAGGACGATGTCTTCATGATGGTCGTCGAAGGCGATAGTATGAAAGATGCCGGAATTCTTGACCGGGACTATGTTTTTGTTCGCCGTCAAGATTACGCCCAAAATGGGGATATCGTGGTTGCTCTTTTAAATGGAGAAGAAACGACGATAAAACGATATTTCCGTGAACTCAAACAGATTCGTCTAGTTCCGGAAAATAGCGCTTATTCACCCATCGTTGGTACGGATAATATTAAGATTACCGGAGTTGTTGTAGGTGTTTTCCGTGTTCTTTGATTGTTTCCTGCTCGTTTACGATAGATAATAAGCCATGAAATTCCCAACAAAGGTTTCATGCCCTTAAAACGCTTAAATTTGCGTTTTAAGGGCTTTTATCTATTTTATGATTAAATATATGCATATTTCAATAAAACCGCATCTAACATAAAATATAGAGGCGGTTTTATTTTTCGAAAGAAGCACTTTTTCACATTTTACCTTTTACTACTATTTTGATGTTATATAGGATGCTTTTTCCTATGGCTCCCACTTGCTCCTACTTTTCTCATGATCATCTGTTTATTATTTTCATTTTTCTAAAAGACTACTGTTCATTTCTTCATAAGACGAACTGACTGTCTTTCTTATAATGGCCCTACAGATATGGAAATCTGGCTTATAAGCTCAAATCTGCATTTAGAGCATGTTTTCTCATAAGAGGTGTCTATCATTTTCTAAAATCGTCTTAGAAGAGAAATATGGTGACATATGTGCTTATTTATCCATAACGATCCAGCACCCAGCAAAGGTCTAATGGAGCAGTCAATCTTGATTTATTGGGACAAGAAGATTGGACAGGAGGCAAAATGGGCATAAAGAAAATACGTAGATTGCCAAATAAACAGCAAGGTGAGTAAAATCCGATCAGAGGGGATCCGCAGCTTAGAGACAGCAGCTCTTTTGCTATACAGGAACAATTCCCTTTGGTCCTTTAAAAGAATCCTGTCTGGGATGCTGTGAGCGAGAAATCATCAAGTGACGGCCTTGTCTTGGAAACTTAAGTAAAATAGGAGAGGGGAGGGATTTTTCTATCCCTCCCCTCTCCTATTTTACTTTTATCCACAATCTATGAATCAATTGCCGCTGCACGATTATTTATCCATGATTTTTCTTGCTGCTTCCATAATGGCAATGTGACCGTGTTCAAAAGTCAGGCCCCCTTGAAGGTATACCGTAAAGGGTTCGCGCACAGGGGCATCAGCACTCAGTTCTATGGAAGCCCCTTGGACGAAGGTGCCGGCAGCCATGATGACTTCATCCTGATAGCCCGGCAAATGGCTGGGTACAGGTGTTACATGGGCATCAACGGGAGAACTTGCCTGAATGGCCTCACAAAAGCGGCAGAGATTTTCCTTGGTTTTTAGGGTAATCGTTTGGATGATATCGCTGCGGCGTTCTTCTGGTAGCGGAGACACTTCGAATCCGAGATTCTGGAATACGGAAGCCGCAAAAATCGAAGTCTTGATGGCCTGAAGGACTACATGAGGCGCAAAAAACAGGCCTTCATAAAATTCACGGGCCGTATCCCCAAGCGTTGCTCCCATTTCTCCGCCTAATCCTGGCGCCGTGAGACGATAGGAAGCAAGTTCGACAAGATCCTTGCGTCCCACGATATAACCGCCGGTCGGAGCAATACCGCCGCCTAGGTTCTTGATGAGGGAACCGGCCATGAGGTCAGCACCGACTTGGGTTGGTTCTTTATCTTCGATAAATTCACCATAGCAGTTATCGACAAAGCAGATGATATCAGGCTTAACCCGTTTGACTGCACTGAAGATTTCTCCGATTTCATCGACAGTCAGTGTTTTGCGGACGCTGCTGTAGCCGCAGGAACGCTGTACGTGGACCATCCGGGTCTTGTCGGTAATTGCGGCCACAATGGCGTCGATGTTGGGATGATTGGCAATCATGGGGATTTCGTGATAGCTAATACCCTGATTGACTAGGGAGCCCGGGGTCTTGATGGGGGAACCAATGATGGTCTGCATCGTATCATAGGGCTCTCCCGTGGCTCCAATCAGCTCATCTCCCGGCTTTAAAACACCTAATAAAGCAACGGCAAGAGCATGGGTACCAGAAACGAATTGACTTCTTACAAGGGCTGCTTCCGTGCCGAAGAGTTCCGCATAGATTCCATCCAGTTCATCCCTTCCCGTATCAGAATAGGCGTAGCCCGTGCTTGGTTTCAGGTAATAATCGGCTACTTGATGATTACGGAATGCTTTAAGGACCTTACGAGTGTTGAGAAGGGCAGCCTTTTCATGGATAAAGCTCGTCTTTTGCACCTCAAGCAAGGCTTTCTCTTCGATTTCATCCCAATTGATCATGTTTTATGTTTCCTCCTTTAGATAAGGGGCATAGTGCTTTACATCATGTTTATCCAAACGGACTTTCATAAGGGCTCCCTTTTCCCCGTAACTTTCGGATAGGACCGTCGCTTTTTCGTGAAGCTGAGCCGAGAGCTTTGTTTCTGTATAAGGAATCAGCAGGGTCACTTCCGTCTTTCCTTCATTGAGAAAGCTTGCAATCTTTTTAATAAGGGCGGGGATTCCTTCTCCAGAGCGGGCAGAAATGGCGAGGGATTCCTCTCGATCAAGCCGCATTTTTAGCCCCTCATGATCCGGCAGCTTATCGATCTTATTGTAGACGGTCAGGATTGGTGTATCTGTTACACCAAGTTCCTTTAAGACGCTTAGCACCGCTTCCTCCTGTTTCTCGTGAAGTTCATGGCTCACATCGATCACATGGAGCAGGAGATCTGCCCCTTTTACGACTTCGAGCGTCGAACGAAAAGCGGCCACTAATTGATGCGGCAGGCGTTGAATGAAGCCGACCGTATCTGTCAAGGTACAAACTTCCTTATTGGGCAGGCTGAGTTGCCGCGTTGTTGGATCAAGCGTTGCAAAAAGTTGATTTTCTGCATAGATTTCTGAATGGGTAAGGGCATTCAGCAGGGAAGATTTACCTGCGTTTGTATAGCCCACAAGGCAGACTTGTTTGATCCTGCTTTTTTCCCGGGCTTTCTGCTGCGTCCGGCGTGCCCCCTTCATCTTTTCAATCTGGGCTTCTAAAAATCCGATACGGTCACGGATCCGCCGGCGGTCCACTTCAAGTTTAGTTTCGCCAGGGCCCCTTGTTCCGATGCCGCCGCCCAAGCGAGACAAACTGGCGCCCTGCCCCATGATGCGGGGCAGAAGATACTGCAGTTGAGCCAGTTCCACTTGAAGCTTACCTTCACTGGTTCTGGCCCGTTTGGCAAAGATGTCAAGGATAAGGCCTGTTCGATCAATGATCCGGACACCTAACGCTTGTTCCAGGTTGCGCTGCTGGGCCGGAGAGAGGTCATCGTCAACAAGGCATAAATCAATATCTTCCTGTTGAGCAAAAAGGGCCATTTCCTCAACTTTCCCCTTTCCAATAAAAAATACTGGATCTGGTTTGGGACGGGACTGGACAAATTTAGCTGCGACAATGGCCCCTGCCGTTTCTGCTAGCTGTGCCAATTCTTCAACGGAATCTTCAACACAATAGCGAGAACGATCCTCTCCCCAATGAAGGGAAACCAGCATGGCTCGTTCTACTTCTTTTCCCGTTTTTTCGCTGCGTGTCTTTTTTCCTAAAATTCGTTCAATCGTCTGCAAGAGCGTTCCATAAGGAATACGGGCAGCTTCTTTGGCAGAATAAGGTCCAAATTCCTCGGCAACTGGCACTCCATCATCAGTAAGGTCTGTAATCAGGCCTAAAGAAAGAAGGGGCATCGCTTCCGCATCTTTCCAAGCAAGAGCCGCCATGCCGTCAAGACGCAAATTTTTAAGTGTGGAAATATCTACCCCACTTAAGCGCGATGTGCCGGACGGATGAGTATGGATTGCAGTGATTCCTGACAAACGCCACAGAGAACGCCGGCTTCCCGTATCCTGAAGGGAAACTGCATGATCACTGCCAACTGAAACACTGGAAATTATTCCTTTGCGGTCCACATAGACAGAGACTTCGCGTCCAATGGATTCCGAAATATCACGCAGAAGGAGGGCCAGTTCCTCCGAAATGAGCTGGCCCTGATCAAGATGCAGGTTGTAGAGCGATTGAAGCTGCTCCAAGACCCGTTTTTTAATTCCCTCCGTCTTCCCGTAGACGATGTTATCCATGGTGCTTATCTCCGTGCTTTAGCGGGCTCCATGTTGACGCGGAATCCGCGAATGGTATTTTTATGCATCACGGCCATGACTTTTTCTGCTGAGTCGGCAGGAACTTCAACAAAACTGAATTTGTCATAGATGCTGATGCGGCCAATCGATTTTGCTGGAATCTCGGCTTCGATGGCAATGCTTTGGATGATATCCCGTACCGTGACTTTGGCACTGCGGCCGATGTTGATAAATAGTCTAACCATGCCGGGGCGAGCCCCCGTGTTGGCAAGAGCTTCAGGCAGCGCATCCGCAGTCTGGGGCTCTTCCAAAGCTTTATTTCCTTCCTGCATGAATTTGATAGCGGCCGCCGCAATATCATGAATGTCATAATCATTTTCCAGGGCTTCTGCAATAGGCAGATAATCATGATATTGATTTTGTTCAAGAATGCTCTGCATTTTGGAAATGATTTGTTCCCGCTGTTTTTCAAGGACATTGGCATCGGTCGGAAGCTGGCCGCGGATGATTTTCGTCTTTACGCTTCGTTCAATGAGCTTTAACTGACGGAATTCACGAGGAGTGATAAAGGTCAAGGCGACGCCGGTATTGCCGGCGCGACCAGTACGGCCAATGCGGTGGACGTAGCTTTCCGGATCCTGGGGAACATCGAAATTCACCACGTGGGTGATATTGTCAATGTCAATACCGCGGGCCGCTACATCTGTTGCAACGAGGATATCAACCTGATCTTGACGGAATTTCTTCATTACCCGATCACGCTGCGTCTGGCTCAGGTCCCCATGGAGGCCTTCCGCCTCATAGCCACGGGTGGCAAGAGCAATGACCAGTTCATCCACGCCTTTCTTGGTGCGGCAGAAAATGATCATCTTGCAGTCATCTGTCGTATCAAGGATTCGGCACAGACCATCCACTTTATCGCGCGTTTCATAATAATATTGATCAATGGTCGGAGCCGTCACAATTTCCTTGTGGATGGCTACCACCTTTGGTGTCCGCATGTACTTTTTACTGATGCTCAAGATTGGACGGGGCATCGTCGCTGAAAAAAGCATGGTCTGCCGTTCTGGCGGAACTTCCTTGATGATGGTCTCAATATCTTCAATGAACCCCATATCAAGCATTTCATCCGCTTCATCAAGGACGAGGAAGTGGATATGGTCCAAACTGATGGTGCCGCGGCGCAAATGATCCAAAAGGCGGCCCGGGGTCCCAATAACGACCTGGACGCCATGTTTCAGGCTCCGAATCTGGCGTTCAATCGGCTGTCCGCCATATACAGGCAGGACATGGACACGCTTCAGCCGGCCAATTTTGCTGATTTCTTCTGCCACCTGGATGCATAGTTCCCGTGTTGGGGACATGACCAAGGCCTGGACATGGCGATTCTTTTCATCAATGGATTGGATGATGGGAATGCCGAAAGCCGCTGTCTTGCCCGTACCGGTTTGAGCCTGTCCGATGATATCATCCCCTTCAAGTGCAAGGGGAATGGCCCCTTTCTGGATGGGTGACGGTTCCTCAAAGCCCATGTCTTTCAGGGCAGAGAGAATCTTTTTGTCAAGGTTCAGGTCTTCAAAGGTCGTAATTGTTGGTTCTGTCATAGGTTCTCCTAACATACTTGTTTGGCACGATTCATTTCTTAGCTTCATCCATGGCAAGGGCCATGGCGTTCATTGCTGCACGGAGTTTGACGGTCGTGCGCGAAGCCCGATAGCGAAGTTCCTGTACAACCGTGCCATGCTTTGTTGCACAGGCTTCATAAACCAGTCCTACCGGTTTGTCCGGTGAACCGCCTGTAGGACCTGCAATCCCTGTAATACTGACCCCAATATCGCTGCGCATTAAACGGCGCACCCCTTCAGCCATAGCAATCGCCGTTTCCTTGGATACCGCCGTATACGTATCGAGCGTTTCCTGGGGAACGCCCAGGATCTCATGTTTGACCTGATTGGTATAGGAAACAACGGAACCAATGAGGTATTCCGAACTTCCCGGTACATCGGTCACCAGACTTGAGGCAAGCCCTCCCGTGCAGGATTCTGCAAAAGCGATGGTCATGCCCTTAGCACGCAGCAACTTTCCCAGTGCTTCCCCCAAAGTCTCATAGTCAGTTCCGTAAATATATTCTCCAACTTTGGCACGGATCTTGGTCTCCTCGTTGTGAATGAGTGCCATACAATCTTCCAGGCTTGCAGCTTTTGCTGTGATCCGTACAAGGATTTCACCGCGGCGCGCGTATAGTGCCACTGTCGGATTGGTCTGTGCCATGATAATGTCATCAAGTTTTTCGGCTGTCATGGATTCGGTCAACCCTTTTAGATGAAGAATGCGGGAATGGATGATCCCTTGACTTTGGAATTTCTGGCGAAGGTAAGGCATCATCTCGTTTTCAAGGACGAACTTAGTTTCTTCAGGCGGTCCTGGCAGCAGGATTAAAACCTTGCCGCCATTTGTTTCAATCGCCATACCCGGTGCGGTTCCCACATCATTATTGAAAATGACCGCCCCTTCCGGTACATAGGCCTGTTTCCGGTTATTGGGGCTCATGACAAGTCCGCGAGAGGCAAAATAAGCCTCCATCTTTTTCAGCCATTCCTCACTCAGCACAAGGGGACGGCCAAGAAAATCGGCAACGGTCTGAGCTGTAATATCGCCTCTTGTGGGGCCTAAGCCGCCCGTAAGGATGATGATCTGGGCACGCGTTTGCGCAATGGAAAGGGCAGCTAAAAGGCGCTTTTGATTATCTCCCACCGTTGATTGATAAAGGACACTGAAACCGGCGTCATTCAGGGTTCTTGACAGGAGCTGGAAACTCGTATTAAGGATATCCCCCAATAAAAGTTCCGTTCCCGTACTGATGATTTCTACATCCACAGAACATTCACTCCTTTACGAGGTGAGAAACAGCCTCATACGTAAAGCCTTGATCGATCTGGACGTTGACAAAGTCCCCTACCCGAAGTCCCTTGGCACCTTCAATAAAGATCTTACCGTCAATATCAGGAGCTTCCGCATAGGACCGCGCCACAGCAAGGTCCGGATTTTTTTCATCATGTCCCTCCACAAGAACTGTCAGGACCTTTCCTTCCCGTTCCTGTTGGATTTCCTCAGAAATCTTGGCTTGCAGTGCCATCAAGCGATGATAGCGTTCCTGCTTGGTTGCTTCATCGATCTGGTTTTTCATGGCACCTGCCTCGGTTTCCTCTTCCTGTGAATAGGTAAAGACACCTGCGCATTGGAAGTGTTCTTTTTGAGCAAAATCAAGGAGTTCCTCGAATTGCGCTTCAGTTTCTCCTGGAAAGCCGACAATAAAAGTCGTCCGCAGGCAGATGTCAGGCATCCTGTTGCGAAGTTTAGCAAGGAGCATTTCAACCTGTTCCCGCGTATCCCTACGGCGCATGGTCTTTAAAAGAGAATTGCTGGCGTGCTGCAGCGGAAGGTCAACATAGTGGCAAACCTTCTTGCATTGGGCCATGGTCTCTATGAGTTCATCAGAAAAGGATTCGGGATAACAGTATAGGATGCGGATCCATGTTAAGGCAGGGATCTCATTCAGATCACGCAAAAGCTCGGAAAGACGCAGTTTGTGGTATAAATCAATCCCGTACTGCGTCGTATCTTGCGCAACAAGGATAACTTCCCGCGTACCCTGCTGAACCAAGGATTTTACTTCTTCTACAATTTCCTCATAGGGTCGGCTGCGATATGGTCCCCGTATTTTTGGAATAGCACAATAGGAGCAGCGATTGCTGCAGCCTTCGGCAATCTTCACATAAGCTGTATATTGCGGAGTGGAAAGGACGCGGCTCTTAGGCTGGGAGTATTGCTTAGGCGCTTCAAGCAGCACAAAACGCTCTCCCTTTTCCACGCGATCAATGACCGACCCAATGGCATCATAACATTCTGTTCCGATAATTGCATCCACTTCGGGCATCTGTTTAAAAAGTTCGTGGGCATAACGCTGACCCAAGCAGCCCGTCATAATGAGTTTACGATGGGAATCTATTTTCTTATATTCTGCCATCTGCAGGATGGTATTGATGGATTCGGTTTTGGCACTTTCGATGAAACCGCAGGTATTGACGATAATGATGTCGGCATGGGATGGATCATTAGTCAGTTCCCATTTACGGTCACGGATAAGTCCCATCATGACCTCAGAATCAACGAGGTTCTTAGGGCATCCTAGGCTTACAACTCCTATTTTCAACTTGGACTCCTCTCTTTATTTACTGGGCACGGAAAGTCTTGCTCATGGTCCCCCACTCTGTATCCTTCAATTTATAGTCTTTTCCGTTGACCTTGATGGATACGTCTCGAATACTGCCGAAACTCAGTTTAACAGTGGATTTTCCATTGTACGTTCTTGTCGACCCAGCACTGACCGTAGCCGTTTCCACACGTTTACCGTCAATATCGGCTTCCGTCCAGACGGGTTTATTATACGTAACTGTTACCGTGACCCCATTTTTCTGTTCTTTTCCAAAGGCTTTGGTGTCCCCCTTTTTTTCTTCCTTTGTCTCCGGCTGTTTCTCTTCTTTTTTTGCTTCTTCCGCCTTCCTGGTTGAAGAATTTTCACTCTTTACACTGTCAGATAGACTCGTCGTAGCAGGGATTTCCGGCATGGTCTTGCCGCCAAACAGGAAATAAGCCATGACCACACAGAAGATCCCAAAGAAAATGGCAAATACAATGCCGAAGATCCGAATATTTAGATAGGCACTGACACCCTTCCGATTGTCTTGACGTTCCTTTTTTTGATAGGCATAAAGCGGGCTTTCCTGTCTATCCTCGCCGTTTTCTAACGCCTCATCGTCAGCGTCGTCATCTTCGTCATCATCCTCGTCGACTTCTTCATACAGGATGCTTTCAATGAAATGGCGCAGTTTCTTAACGATACCAGATTCCTCTTTTTGATTTTCATCGGGTTCCGGTTCATCATCGATTTCCTTGATGACGGCCTGCACTTTCGGGGTAGTCTTTTCTTGTTCTTCTTCGAATGCTTCCTCTTCTTCCCACGAGCGTCTCGCCTCTTCCATCATGGAAGGGGTCACAACCATGGTGCGCTCTTCGTCGTTTTCGGGCGTGGCATCTGCTGTGGAAGCAGGGGAAGAAGCGGGCTCCTGCAGGACTTCGGGCTGTTCTTTTACATCCGAAGGAGCTGCCTTCAAGGGTTCATGCAGGGCTTCTGGTGTGGCAAGGCCCTTTGTGTAAGCTTCGACAAGATCATTGCCATTTTCTTCAAGGAAGTTGCCGTAATTCCGGATAAACCCTTTGATAAACACATCTCCAGGAATCTTCTCAAAATCACCGGATTCGAGAGCGGTAAGATATTGCTCCCGGATGCCAGTCTGGGATGCCACTTCCTCCAGAGTTATATTTTTTTCGCATCTCCGCTGCTTTAGGTATTCTCCAATATGCTTCATGAAAAGTCAGCCTCTTTCTTTGGGTTCTTGGTAAAGAAACGTTCCGCAATGGCAGTCTCACTCATTATGAGACTGCGGGGCTTGCTCCCTTCACTGGGACCTACAATTCCCTTTTCTTCCATCATATCTACAAGCCGGGCGGCACGGGTATAGCCGATACGGAACTTTCGCTGGAGCATGGAACTGGATGCCTGGTGGGTAGAAACAACAAGACGCAAGGCATCTTCAAATAAGTCGTCCTCAGCCTCGTCCTCCCCTTCCCCAGCAGCATGCTTTTTCTTATCTTCTGATAGGGCTTGGGTCGTTACTTCTTCCTCATACGCGGTCGGAATGGATTCAGATTTGATGAAGTCAACAATCCGTCCCAATTCCTCGTCGGTGATGAAGGCGCCTTGGACACGGGTTGGCTTATTGGCACCTGTCGGGAAATAAAGCATATCCCCACGGCCCAAAAGGTTTTCAGCCCCGCTCATATCAAGGATGGTCCGGCTATCCGTATTGGAGGATACAGCAAAGGCAATCCGCGAAGGGATATTGGCCTTGATGGTCCCCGTAAGGACGTCGACACTCGGACGCTGTGTCGCAAGGATCAAATGGATTCCAGCAGCACGGGCCTTTTGGGCAAGACGCAGGATTGCGTCTTCTACATCGACGGCGGCAACCATCATGAGGTCACTTAATTCGTCGATGATGACAACAATAAAGGGCAGGGCTTCATCAGCAGGAACAACGGCGTTATAGTCGTCAATCTTTCTCACTTGCGTTTTTGCAAAAAGGCTGTAGCGCCGTTCCATCTCAACAACAGCCCAATGAAGGGCCGAGGCGGCCTGTTTAGGCCCTGTAACAACGGGGGTCAAAAGATGGGGAATGCCATTGTAATTTGTCAGTTCTACGACCTTTGGGTCAACAAGGATAAGTTTGACCTCGTTCGGTTTTGCCCGATAAAGAAGACTGGCAATGATGGTATTGATGCAAACGGATTTACCAGACCCGGTAGAACCGGCAATCAGCAAATGAGGCATCTTGCTGAGATCGGCCACAATAACACGGCCGGAGATATCCTTGCCGAGACCGACGCAAAGTTTTCCTTTGGCGTTACGGATTTCATCACAGTCCACGATGGAACGGAATGTCACAGCCTCACTGTAGCGGCTCGGTACCTCAATCCCAATGGCAGCCTTGCCTGGGATTGGCTCAATACGGACGCTCGTCACGGCAAGCTTCAAGGCAATATCTTCAGCTAGATTCTGGATCTTGTTCACCTTGACACCGGGAGCCGGTTCCAGTTCATACCGCGTAACAGAAGGCCCTTTGGTGACATTGACAAGGGCCGCCTTAACACCA
Organism: Acidaminococcus sp. AM33-14BH; assembly: GCF_003603525.1. Classification (NCBI taxonomy): domain Bacteria; kingdom Bacillati; phylum Bacillota; class Negativicutes; order Acidaminococcales; family Acidaminococcaceae; genus Acidaminococcus; species Acidaminococcus sp. AM33-14BH. The sequence goes on from NZ_QTNG01000003.1 coordinate 149,797, forward strand.
AAATCGGTCAGCGTCTTTTCAATGATGTGCCCCTGGGTTTCCATTTCCTGGCGAGAATGGTTTCGATTGACAGGTCGCGGTGGGTTAAGAAGCGTCAAGGGAGGAAATTCATAGCTGGACGCATCGGCTTGTTCAACTGTGCTAAGGGCAGTACCCTCTGCCTGAGCTTTGGATACGGCTGTCTGTGTTTTTTCTTTCTCCGTTCCTGCCGGCTCATCGGGAATATTCGGTGGGATGACAGGTTCATAGGGCACATATTCTGGTTCCTTTTCCACAGCCGGTGACTGGGCTGCCAAAGTGCCCTCAATTTCATCCTTATCAAATTTAACAAGTGGTTTTGTACTCGATAGGGCTCCCTTGATGATCTCACTGATGCTCTGATGCTTAGGGCCCTCGGTTTGGGCCTCTTGATCTATTTGTGCTTCTTCCTGCCGCTCCTGATCATAAATTTCCCGTTTCCGCTTTCTGCGAGCATCTTGGTAATCATTCCATTTCTGAGCGGCTGTCATGGCTCCGTTCTTCATCTCTTCCCCAGCTGCCTTCAAGGGTTTGCTGAGGGAGAAGCGATTTGTCAGGACCAAGGAAATCAAGGTCAGGGCAATGAGCAGAATAAAGGTCCCAATACGGCCTGCAATCTTTGTGAAAACAAACACGATGGCGCCTCCAAGGAGGCCGCCACCGATAGGTAATGATTCTGGCAGGATTTCAGCCCCTTCCGGGATCACACTGGCATGCCAGAGGGAAAGAAGGGACACCAAAAAAAGCAGGATGGAAAAGAATCTTTTGGAGAACTGGAGACGCTTATGATTCACAACATAGCCTAACCCCAAAATCACCAAATAGATAGGAAGAAGCAAAGCGCCCCTTCCCAGACCCATGGTCAGGAAATAATGGGCAGAATCTCCCAAAAAACCGACTTCGGGATACCAAAGGCTTACAGCCATGAAGAGGCCAAGAGCAGCATATACGATCCCAAGGGCCTCAAGCTTGTAGGAAAAACCATTTTCCCCGGCCTTTGTCCTCTTCTTTGTATTCTTTGGCTGCGTTTTTTTCTTCACGGCAATCCTTCCTTATTTTATCAGACAGTTAAACTTCCATGATCAACGGTAAAATCATGGGACGGCGTCTCGTTTTTTCAAAGAGATAACGCCCCAAGGAATCCCGTACGGCGGACTTCAAGCTGGACCATTCCGTCACATGGCTTTCCCGGCATTTATCAAGAGTGGAGAGAACCCGGTCACGTGCGCCTTCCATGAGTTCTTCCGATTCACGGACATAGACAAATCCGCGGGAGACAATATCAGGACCAGCAGCAATGGAATAATTACTGTGATCAATAGTTACCACAACGATGAGAATCCCATCTTGTGAGAGCTGGCGGCGGTCGCGAAGAACGACATTGCCGACATCGCCTACGCCAAGTCCGTCGATGAGGGTCTTGCCGGCTGTTACGTGGCCGCTGATTCCAATGGAGTTCGGAGTTACATCCACAACAGATCCATTTTCAGCAATGACGACATTATCCTTATTCATGCCAAGCTGCATAGCGAGCTTCTTATGAAGCACGAGGTGACGGTATTCACCGTGGACCGGCATAAAAAATTTTGGACGGATCAGTCGATGCATCATCTTGATTTCTTCCTGACTGGCGTGACCGGAAACGTGAATGCCCCGCTCCCGTCCATAGACGACCTCCGCTCCGAGCTTATAGAGGTTGTCTATGGTGTGCCCCACGCCGCGCTCATTTCCTGGAATCGGAGTAGCGGAAATGATGACCGTATCGCCGGGCATGATGGACACTTTTTTATGCTCACTATTGCTCATACGGGTAAGGGCGCTCATGGGTTCCCCCTGACTGCCCGTCGTAATGATGGCAATTTGACGCGGTGAATAGTTGCGTGTTTCATCAATATCAATGAGTACACCTTTAGGAATCTTGAGATATCCCATCTCGCTGGCAATATTGACGACATTGACCATGCTGCGTCCAATGACGGCAACCTTGCGGCGCGTCATGACAGCTGCGTCAATGACCTGCTGCAGGCGATGGACGTTGGAGGAAAAGGTGGCCACGATGATCCGGTTCTTGGCAGCCCTGAACTGTTCATCGAGCGTTTTTCCTACATTCTTTTCACTGGGCGTAAATCCAGGCCGTTCAATATTTGTTGAATCAGCCAGCAGAAGCAGGACGCCTTTATCTCCAATTTCGGCAAGCCGTGCAAAGTCCGTAGGCTGGCCGTCAACAGGGGTCTGATCGAATTTATAGTCACCCGTATGGACAATTGTACCCACAGGCGTATGGATTGCAAGAGATACCGCATCGGGGATGCTATGGTTCACATGGATGAATTCGACCCGAAAAGATCCAGCACGAACAGTGGCCCCAGCCTTGACCGCTTTGCACTTTTGATCTGAAACGCCATTTTCACGAAGACGGCCCGACAGGATTCCTAGCGTCAGTGGGCAGCCATAAACGGGGCAGTTCAGTTCCTTCATCACATAGGGCATGGCACCGATATGATCTTCATGACCGTGGGTCAGGAAGATTGCCTTGACCTTATCCTTGTTTTCAACAAGGTAGGAAAAATTTGGAATGACAAGATCGATCCCGAGCATTTCATCATCCGGGAAAGCAAGACCGGCATCAACCAGGATGATTTCCTCTCCGTAACGGAACGCGGTCATATTTTTACCAATTTCACCAAGACCACCCAAAGGGATGATGCTTATTTTTTTCTGTTGTCCTTTTGCCAAAAGGGACACCTCCTCAATTTTTTAGCGAAAGCTCGCAGCTCACCTTTAACACAAAAAAGAGACTGAAAGGCTTCCAAAAGTACGATAATCTATGAATTATGGGGTTTTAGATCCTAAAACCCATCAACCACGGGACGATGACAGTCCGTGGAAAATTCCTGTTTTACTCTGCTAACACAGAATCACGTTAAGAATAAGGGAAGGATATGGACCATCCTTCCCCTAATCCCTAGTATTTCATTATAACTTGTAGCGTCTAGATTTGCAACGGATTGGCGCAGAAAATCAGCCATTCTCCTCTTTATTGAGAAGATTCGCCCGGATTCTTCTTCTCCGAGCTCTCCCAACTTTCAGGAAACGGAATTCCTGAGGGCGTAAAAAGTGTCTGATTTGGAAAAGAAAGGAGGGAAACATCGCTTTTTTTGATCTCCCCCACCCCATTTTGGAGTAAGCTTCGCAGCGCCAGGGTCCTCTCCTTCGGGAGCGAGCTTGTTCCTACAAGTAGGACTGGAACAGAAAGGGTGGAAACAGGGCCCTCCATATAAGGATATGTCCCTAATTTGATTGTTGTTGGCAAATACAGTCCCGTCCGTTCAGCTAGCTCCTCAAAAGCGGCTCCCTCAAGAGGAATCAAGCGAAGGGCTCCGCCCGCGAGAGCTTCATTGATTTCCTTATCCGGTAAGCCCCCCATAACCAAAGCTGCGTCGACTCGACCGGAAGCTACAGCAGATAAAGCTTCTTGATCGGAAAGATACTGAAAGACCATATCCTGACGTTTCATATGGGCAGCACGCAACAAGGCACGAACTGTAACTTCCATGCCCGATCCAGGAGCGCCTACTGCGACTTTACAATCCTTGAGCTCCCTTATATCAGAGAGGGTGGAAAGTCGAGGCACCAGAAAATACAGTGTGCGGGACCCCAGATAACACAGTTCACGAAAATCCTGGTAAGGTTTTCCTTCGTAGAGTGCCTTTCCTGAAAAAACTGCTTCGGCAACGTCCTGCTGAACAATGGCCAAATCAGCTTTTCCTTGCTTCATAAGATCCAAAGAAGCCAGCGAGCCCGCCGTAGAAAGGGTACTTGTATCAAGGCCATCAAAATGAAGACTCAACAAGCGGCTGATGGCAACCGCTGCACGGGCATTGGTATTTGGTCCTTCATCAGCTGCCAGGCGCAGCTGAGGCATCGGTGCTGCAGCCGGTTGAGGCGCCGTCTCTTTTTTATGACAGGCGCTGACCAAAAAGAGACTGACCGCCAATAGGACCATGATAATCTTTTTCAAGAAAATCCCTCCTTACGGATGGGTAGAAAAATACGCAAGCGTACGGGAAAGGCCATCCTGAAGTGAAGTAAATGTCATAGGTCCGAGTTCTTTTTGAAGGGCTTCATGGGATAAAACCGAATCACGGATATCCCCTTTCCTCCTCGGTCCATATTGTACTGAAGGAATCTGTCCCGTGAGCTTTTCCATAACGGATAAAAGCGCATTGAGGGAAACCTTGCATCCTGTCGAAACGTTCAGCGTGGCAAGTCCTTCATAACTAAGGGAACGAACCATTGTTTCCGCAATATCACCTACATAAATAAAGTCCCGGGTCTGCTGACCGTCGCCAAAAACGGTAAGGGGCTTATGTTCGTGAAGAAGACGGGCAAAAATACTGATGACACCGCCCTCACCCGTTTCTCCCTGCCGCTCGCCATAGACATTGGCAAATCGCAGGATGATTCCATGCATCCCGTAAAGTAAGCAGTAGAGACGAATGTAGGATTCTGCCGTCACCTTGGATAGACCGTAGAAAGAAGTCGGCGCTGGGATTTCCTTTTCCGTAAGGGGAAGATGCTGATTATCCCCATAGACGGCCGCACTCGATGAAAAGATGATTCGCTTGACACCGCTCTTGCGGCAGCCTTCCAATAGATTAATTAGCCCTTTGATGTTGATGTCCGCATCAACCAAAGGATATTCCATGGAAAAAGGCACCAAGGTTTGGGCAGCTAGGTGGATGACTGTATCAAACTTTTCCTGTAGCAGGAAATCAATCAATGCTTTATCCCGCACGTCCATTTGCACCAAATTCATCGAAAGAGGGACATATTCCTTGAATCCTGAAGAGAGATTATCCAGGACAGTTACGGAAAGTCCAGGAACTTCACTGCATTTTTCCAAGATGTGGGATCCAATGAAACCTGCCCCACCGGTCACTAGGATTTTTTTCATCAGTCGATGTTCCTCCTCCGAATCTGCGTCAACACATCAAGGCCAAAACTTTTGATTGTGACGATGGCCCCAATCGTAAAGGGAATATATTCACAGAAAAAGCGCCACATAACGGCCACTACACCGGCCACACCCGCTGGAAGCAAGGAGTTGAAAAGGACCAGAAATCCCCCTTCCGCAACCCCAGTACCGCCGGGAGTCGGCGTAAAGTATAAAACAAGGTTGATGAGACACATCCGTCCCATAATGATATGAAGTGGAATATTGGTAATGCCAAAGGCGTAAATAAAAACGGGCACAACCGAATAAATAAAAAGCAGGCTGAGACCGGATTCAATAAATGCTCGAAGAACTTGCTTGGGATTCTTGAAAAGCAGGAGCAGGGCCTGCTGGAAATCACGGTACCAAAGAAAGACCGCTTCCTGAACCTTTGGGGAAAAGCGGCGGCAGAACCGAACCAGCCATTTTTCAAAGCGTCCTGTAACGATACAGTAAATCAGCATGCCAGGTGCAAAAATAAAGAAGGCACAAACGAGGGCAATGACGCTGGGCGGCATCCAGCTCACAAGACTCGGATCAAAATAAAAGACAACTGGCACAGTGAGGAAAAGAAACAAAATGGACATAACGGTCCTGACAATGATGATCAAGGTTGATTTAGCAACTGAAACGCCCGCTTTTTTCATGAACATCAGCTGGGCAATCCCGCCGCCTCCTTGGCCCGGGGTCAAAAGGGCCAGAAAATAGTTGCTGAAGACAACATTGAACACGTGCTTATAGTCCATCTTTTCATCAGAAAGATGAGTCAGCGTAATAAGTCGTGTCCCGTCAAAGAAAAGACCTACACCGAGAAGGAAAAGGGCCAGCAGGGCGTACTGCGGACGAAATGTCGTCAGATAATCCAAGGCCCTGCGATCAAAGGTAAAATAGATGACGCCGGCGGAGACACAGACAACGACAAAAAAGAGGACGAGAAGCATGCGAAAAATTTGTTTATTCATGGAAAGACCTTCCCATCAAAATTTCACGAAAGTGATGAGTGCTACATAACCCTCTTATTATATCATAGGTTAGAGAACAAGAAAACAGACAAGGAGCTATCCCTTGAGATTCTTTGTATTGGCAAAATGCAGTTTGGCGTAATGGCCAAGGCGTTCTCGCCCTTCCTGCTGGATGATTTTTTCTGCAGCTCGTGTTGCCTGGGCGCCGCCTCCAAAAGGAAGTTCAAAACCAGCCTCCTGGGATAACTCCTCCATCTTCTTGAGAAACAGGGAACGAGCTAGAATTGAGGCTGCCGCCACGGCCATATCCGCTTCTCCCTTCGTATGAGAATAAACAGAAAGACCAGGAACCGCTCTTTCCAGCTCATTTTTGATGTAAGGAGACCGGGTAAATTGGTCAACCAGGGCAAAATGACATTCCGGAACTTTTTTAAGGACAGTCATAATGGCCCCAATGTGATAAGTACTCAAAAGCGGATTCAGGTTCTGCGCCTTCTCATATTCCTCGTTGTACTGCTGGGGCATAAGGGCGGCCGCGGCACTTGCTTTGGCTATGGCATAGACTTGCGGCGCAAGCCTCCTAATCTTCGCGTCTGAGAGAGTCTTACTATCTCTAACCCCAAGGGCAAGAAGTTTTTTGGCACCAATTTCATCAAGAATGACGGCGGCTACGCACAAAGGGCCAAGATAGTCACCTTTTCCCGATTCGTCGCTGCCCGCCCATAACTCACCAGGCTTCTTGACCGCTCCTAAAAGGGTCAAAAGAGGCCCTACACCTTTTTCCCCAGATGGGGTTGAAGAAGCTGCGTCCATGCCAAAGACAACATTCCTCACTCGGTCAAAGAAGGGCCCCTCTTTCTGTGAAAGCACAGGACGCCATCCATCTTTTCCATTATAAATCGTGACAACAGCGCGCTCCCTACCATTGACCACGATGAGCTGGACGCCAAAGTTCACATTTTTTTGTTCAACAGGCTGGGACGCCAAAGTGCAAAGGTCCCTTTGAAGAGCGTGGATTCGCTCCAAAAAGACGGATTCTGGAAGTTTTTTGGACTTCATGGTTACGTGAGACTCCTTAGAGAAAAGAGAAAAGGAGGGCTTCCCCTCCCCCTCTTATGATTCGTGAGGTATGGCGGCAATGGTTTCTTCTTTCTTTTCACTGCGCACAGTCAAGCTTTTGATTGAAACATTGATATCCCGAACGGGCATACTGGTCATGCCTTCGACCTTAACCTTGATTTTGGCCTGCAGCTGCCTTACGACCTCAAAGATCTGGGCACCAAAGAACAGGACCAAATCCAGGTAAATGGTCATCCCTTTATTGGTATCTGCCGGACGCCGGACCTTGATGGCGGAAATCCGGTCCACATCCTTGTTTTTCTGAACCACAATACGAACGATATCACTGACGACATAATCGGTCACAGAAATCTTTCCATAGTAACTAAAGGCAGGTCTGACAATGGATTTTTCAGGCAGATCCTTGTGTTTCTTATTGCGGCCAAAAAGACGATGGGGTAAATCCACAAGAACACCCGATAGATGCGGCTTCAGTTCGATAGTCGGAACAGGAACGATATGTTTTCCTTCCTTTATGCGCGTATCACGAGCTTTTTTCATTTCCCGAGTCGTGGCAATATCCTGGATATGGACAAATTCCGAAGGCACCGGCAATGCAAGCCGTTTGCAAATGGTTACCGCCATTTTGTCACTGGTTCCAATGACAAGCAGACAGCTAATCCGGCTATGCTGAATAGCTTCCTTGACCTCATCGCAGTGGTCCTTTTCCATAAAAATAGCCCGTTTGACCGCCTGCACTTTATTCTGTTCGGTCTTGGCCGATTTTCCTGCTAAAATCTTTGTGCCTTCAATAAGCAATCCATCATCGATGATGCCATCACAGCCATGCTGGTGCGCCACACTGATGGCACGAAAACTTTTGCCGGTTCCACTTGGGCCTGTAAAAGCAATCACTTTCATTTTGCATTCCCCCTGTTTTGAGGGTATGTGACAATCTCCGATACTGCATCATACGGAATCGAAAATTCCCCTAAGTGCATGGGAAACCGCCCCGGATTGCCATGTAGGTCGCTTCCGCCGCTGACCATGAGATGATACTTTTTCGCGATGGCAAGCCAATCATGTTTGTTTTTTTCCTGCAGAACGGACGGGTGGAAGACTTCCATCCCATCCATGACCCTGCTATGAAGGATTTCCTCTACATAGGAAAGATTTTCAATCTCTGCCGGATGAGCAAGGACGGCAATTCCACCGGCTTTGTGGATGATCCGGGCAGCCTCGAAGGGACTCATCTTGACCTGACGGAGATAAGCTGGTTTTCCTGCCGCGATGAGCGTATCAAAAACGTCCTTTACGGTTGGAAAATACCCCTTTTTGACGAGAACGCGGGCAATATGGGGACGCCCAAGGCTATGGGCGCCTGCTGCTTCCCTCTTTACTTCCTGAAAGGAAAGCTCATATCCCAGGGATTGGATTTTTTCAATGATCTTCATGACCCGTTCCACCCTTCCGCTGCGGTTCCAGGCAAGGGCCTGCTGGAAAATTGGGACGGCAGGATCAAAGTGGAACCCTAGAACATGGACATCCTTTCCTTTATAATCCGTATCCATCTCAACACCCCGGATCAGATGGATGCCATCCTGGCGCGCATCGATGACCTTTTTTGCTTCATCATAGGCAAGGGTATTATCATGGTCGGTAATGGCCATGGCGCATAGGTGAGCTTTTTCTGCTTCCCGTACAAGTTCCTCTGGTGTATTGACCCCATCTGAAAAGGTCGTATGCATATGCAGGTCCGCTAACATAAGTGCCGTTCCTCCATTCTTATATATGGTCATTATACCATAATTGACGCTAAAACGGAGAACGGACTCATAAACTCCCTATAAAACAAAAAATGACGCTGTCAATCACGACAGCGCCAGTTCCTCACTTTAGTAATCCTGTTTCTTTCCAAGCCTGATGGACCTTTTGGCGTTCTTCTGCCGTCATAGGGCAAAGCGGCAGGCGGTAAGGTCCCGGAGTAAAAGGTGTCATCAATCCGACAGCTTCCTTGATGGGAATTGGATTGCTGACAAGGAACATAGAATCAGCTTGAGGAACCATGACCTTATTGAGTTCACGTGCCCGGACTACATCCCCTTTTTCAAAGCTTTGCATCAAATCCTGAAGAAGTTCACCGCCTACATTGCTGCGGACAGAAATGAGGCCGCAGGCGCCGACCGCAAAAAAGGGCAGGGTCAGACCGTCATCTCCACTATAGATGGAGAAATCTTCCGGCATGATGCGATAAAGCTCCGCTACTTGGGATACGTTTCCGGAAGCTTCCTTGATACCCACGATATTGGGACAATTTTTGACAAGCCGGGCCATGGTAAGCGGTTTGATATTGGTTCCTGTGCGGCCAGGAACATTGTAGACCAAGATAGGTAATTTGGTATGTTCAGCAACCGTCTTGAAATGCTGATAGAATCCTTCCTGGGAAGGCTTGTTATAAAAAGGACCAACAACAAGAACGCCGTCGGCGCCGACTTCTTCAGCAAGTTTGTTCATGTTGAGGGTCTGGGCCGTATCATTGGATCCAGTCCCAACGATGACAGGAGCTCTTCCGTCAAGCTTCTTGATAACAGCCGTAAACAGTTCCCTTTTCTCATCATAGGTCAGGGTTGGCGCTTCACCGCTTGTACCAGCGACGAGAATGGCGTCAGAACCATGATCGACAAGCCAGGAAGCAAATTCGGCAGTTCCTTCAGCATTGAGGGATCCATCTTCGTGGAAAAACGTAATCATTGCAGTAATAAGGCGTCCAAAATAGGGCTTCATGAGACTATTCTCCTTCCTGGGTTGCAAATGCGCTGTGAAGGGCGCAAACCGCGGTCTTCACGTCGCGTTCTTCGATAATGGCGGAAACGAGGTTGTCAGAATCGGTTGTCTGCAGGATTTTTACCCCAGCTGCCGTGAGGGCCCCAACAAAGCGAGCCATGACCCCGGGCGTACCGCCCATATGGGAACCCACGACCGTCACCTTGGCACATTCCTTAGTGAGGGTATAATGGTATCCCTCGGCTTTGAGGACTTCCTCCGCTTTCGGGGCATTGACCGTATAGACCGCAAACATAAGGGACTGAGGCTGGAAACTCAAACTCCCAATGCTGACACCGTGAGAAGCCAAATCTTTAAAGACCCTGCTGCCATTATTGGACGTATCCTGCGACAGGTCCACTTGGAAGAAGGAAAGATCCTTGAGGCTGGCAACTCCACTGGCATGATTGCTTTCAACATCATCCTGACTTTCCAGGGTATCAATCTTGTCATCCGTCGTGATAAGGGTACCCGGTGCATCAGAAAAGGTGCTTTTAACGACCATGGGTACCCCATATCGCATGACAATCTCAACGGCGCGGGGATGGATGACCTTGGCACCTTGATGCGCCATTTCACGGATTTCGTCATAGGAAATCTGCTTGATGATCTTGGCATCGGAAACAATGCGGGGGTCGGCCGTCATGACGCCATCGACATCGGTATAAATTTCTACTTTTTCAGCATCTACGGCAACCCCAAAAGCCGCGGCTGACGTGTCACTGCCGCCGCGTCCCAAGGTCGTAATGCTGCCATCCATATCAGTGACACCTTGGAATCCACAGATGACAGGAATGATCCCTTGTTCGACAAGGGTTTTCAGTGTCTTGGGACGGACTGTCTTGATCTTGGCATTGCCAAAATTTCCATCTGTCACCATACCAGCCTGTCCACCTGTCAAGGCTTTGGCCTTGAAGCCTTCCTTCTGCAGGGTGGAAGCCATAACCGTTGAAGAAATGATTTCCCCACAGGCCATCATAAGGTCCAATTCATGCACATCCGGGTCAGGATTGACGGAACGGAGCATTTCAATCAGCGTGTCTGTTGCATAAGGGTCTCCCCTGCGGCCCATGGCAGAAACAACGACAATGGGCGCATAGCCTCCATCGACGGCTTCCTTTACTTTCTTGACAACGAGTTGACGGGTCTGGGGTGTAGCCACACTCGTTCCGCCGAATTTTTGTACGATGATTTTCATCTGCGTAGGGCCTCCTCTTAGAGCCAGTTATTCTTGACCATGGTTTCCGCAATCTGGAGCGTGTTGAGTGCAGCCCCTTTGCGGATTTGATCCCCAACACACCAAAAATTGAAGCTTCTGTCGGCCGATTCATCCCGTCTCAGGCGGCCGACATAAACATCATTGAGGCCCGATGTGTAAAGCGGCATCGGATAGATTTGCTGGGAAGGATCATCTTGAAGAACAACACCGGGGAACTGGCTGAGTGCCTTGCGGATGTCAGCAAGTTCCACATCATGTTCAAGTTCCACATTGACAGATTCACTGTGACTGCGGTACACAGGAACACGAACCGTTGTCGCCGTGATACGCATTTCCGGATCAGAGAAAATCTTCTTGGTTTCATTGACCATCTTCATTTCTTCCTTTGTATAAAGGTTATCAAGGAAGACATCAATCTGCGGCACAAGATTCAGGGCCAACGGGAAATGTTTGGCAGCGCTTGCGCTGGGGAAGATATGAGCAGTCATTTTCTTGCCGGCAGCAGCTTCCTTAATCTGGCGTTCCAGTTCATCAAGACCGTCCTTACCGGCACCAGAGGCCGCCTGATAAGTGGATACGATGATTCTTTTGATGCGTGCAAGATCATAAATCGGCTTCAGGGCCATGACCATGATGATGGTTGAGCAATTCGGGTTGGCAATGATGCCCTTATGCTTTTTAATATCCTGAGGATTGACTTCCGGAACAATCAGAGGAACCTCAGGATCCATGCGATAGGTACTTGAATTATCAATGACGACGGCTCCTGCCTTGACAGCAATTGGTGCAAACGTCTTGCTGATCGAGCCGCCGGCAAATAGGGCAACATCAACTCCGTTAAAGGAATCAGCCTTTGCTTCTTCGACCTTATAGGTCTTGCCCCGAACCGTCAGTTCTTTTCCTGCACTGCGTGCAGAAGCCAGGAGTTTCAGGTTCTTAAAAGGGAAATCTCGTTCATTGAGCAGATTGATGAATTCCTGCCCCACTGCACCCGTTGCACCTAAGATTGCTAGATTATACTCCTTCATAATTGTTCCCCCTCTTTCAAATTAGAAACGCTTCCTTACAAAATTGCATCCAGCCCATACACAAGGCCCCTGCGTTTAACCATGGTCCGGCATCCCAGCATAACACCAGGCATGTAGCAGTCACGGTTGATGGAATCATTGCGGATGACGAGGCGTTCACCCATGCTTCCGAAAATGATTTCCTGACTGGCGACAAAACCAGGCAGCCGTACGCTATGGATGTGCATGCCTTCATAATTGCCACCCCGTACATGCGCCAGCTTCTCTGTTTTGTCTTCCCTGCCCTGCGCCACATAACCGCCGCGGGCCTTGGCGAGCTTCTGGGCCGTAAGCATGGCGGTTCCTGATGGTGCATCAAGTTTTTGATCATGATGAAGTTCGATGATCTCCACTTGGGGCAAGTATTTGGCAATTTCTTCCGCCGCTTTCATCATCAAAACGGCACCAATGGCAAAGTTTGGACAAATGAGGACGCCGACACCATTTTTTTCAGCAAGCCCCTTGACTTCCTCAAGATCTTCCGGAGAAAATCCCGTCGTGCCGACAACCGCATTGACACCATGGCTAGTAATGATCCGCAGGCTGTCCATGACAACATCGGGACGCGTAAAGTCAACCACAACATCCGGTTTACTTCTTATGAGGGCTTCCTCCAAACTCGCGTCCACGGGAACGCCTTCTACGGTCTTACCAGCACCATGGACATCGACAGCGGAAATCAGTTCCATGTCCTCTTGCTGAAGAACCGTTCGAACGACAGTGGAACCCATCTTGCCAAGAGCTCCATTGACCAATACTTTAATCATTGGCTCCATCCTTTCTCTATTTACAAAAATACGGTCATTGAGAACGCTCCCAATAACCGTAACAATAAAGCCCACATCAGCAGGCCTTGTTTATTTATTACCGATAGCGCTCCACCAAATAATGGCGACAGTATACCCGCTGTTAGCCGGCATCCCAGCAGCCCCCTGTACCCAGCGGACCACTTCGGCGGTTGGCCTTTCCTTTCCTTCAACGGTGTCCCTCTGAAAAGTACTTATCGTTCCCGCGCCTCTATCAACTGTTAAGTTTATGGGTATAGTATAGGCATTTCAGTATATTATGTCAATCGTTTTTTAGAAAAAAAGGTATTTTGTTTTTTTGATTCCCCAAAGCCTACTCTTGGAGAAGCTTGCGCAGGCTGGAAGCTGTCCGCGTTACAAGATCAGTCAGTTCCGGCACAAATTGCTGCGAATAAGCCGTGCTCCCTATCCCGCTACGGGTCTCAAAAGTTTTTAAAATGGCGTTGAACTTTTCGCCTTCATAGGCATGCAGGGCCTCCACAAGTCCATCGTAGGTGGCATGGCAAAGATTGGCAGGATCCAATTCAAAGGCAGTGCCAACCTGATCAAAAAAATCATTCCATACCTCTAGGGACGGATGAAGGCCAACCTGGTGCGCACAGTCCTGGATCATATGGGTCTTAAGATACATATACTCCCGCAGGGCCCTTTCCCGTTCTTCTGGAAAGAGTTTATACCACTCATAGATCTTATAGCCGCCCCAATCACCTATCGTGGCACAAGCATTTACAAGATCATTCATTGATTTCATTTGTCTGCCTCCTTGCTGGTGGTGCTGCCAAACCCTCCACTGCGAGCCGACTTTTCCTTGCTTGCATCATCATCCGTCGTAAGATAACGATAAAAGATTCCCTGGGCAATCCGCTCATGAGCTTGAAGGACAATGTCTTTATCGGTATCATTGGCGAGTGCAATCATTAGATGGCCCTCATTATCAGGATTGTTGTAATAATCAGCATCAACAATTCCTTCATTGTTGACAAGACGTAAATGACGTTTAATGGCCATACTGGAGCGGATATGGATACCTAAGAATTCATCATCCTGCATATAGGCCTTGATCCCCGTAGAAATCATTTTCTGGGAATGGGCAGGAATTGTCACAGATTCCGGTAAATAAATGTCATAGCCAGCGGAATATTTTGTCTGTCTTGTCGGCATGGGAAATGACCGATCTGCATAAGCGGCAATCTTTTCAAAACCACGTTTTCTCATTTTTCGTTATAACCTCTCTTTTTTGTGCTTTCTAGGGTCTTCACACTGATTCCAGAGGGAAGTACCGGATTCTCATGTCTTAGTTCCACACCTGCCTGGGCAGAGCGTGATAGGGCTTCAATGAATGTCATCTTGGGAATGGGAATGAAGGCTTCCTTCAAATGTTTCTTTTCTATGACTTTTCCCTTCTTAGACAGGAGGGCGACCTGATCGACTTTATAGGTGTGATTTTCTAAGTTTAATGATACAATAAGTTCGCACGAACCAGGTCGATCGTTATCTTCGAGTTTTTTCTCGTAGGTTTCCCCTAAAAGACGGATAAAGTTCTGATCCTTCAAAACGGCTTTTGTTTTAACCTGTTCAAGAAGGCCCCCTTTTTCCTTTTGAAGCGCCTTTTCAAGAGACTCTTGCTCCACATAGTACTCACCAGCAGGATTGACTCCAAGGAGCTGGTAGGTTTCCTTTGCGGAGACGGTTTTTCCTGTATAGAATGTCAAAACTGATGCGAGCAAAACCAAGAGCTCCTTTTTCATGACCTTTTCCTCATTTCTCATCTTCTAAGCAACAACTTATGGATCTTATTTTCTTTTAATTTTCCTACCCTTCATCTTACTCAATGTGGGTAAGATAGTCAACTGCTTGAAGGGGATGCTTCAGGGCGGAAGGCGTGCCAGTCAATACCAAGGAGGGTTCCCATGAACCAGCTGCTTGTCCCGAAGAACCAATCAGGGATTCATTTAAAGACATTTCTCATGCAGTGGGGGCTGTCGGCTTCCTACTGGAAAGCCCTAAAAAAAGCACGGGCTCTTTTTGTCAATGGCCTCGTCACAGTATGGGATATACCGCTTTCAGCCAATGATCGAGTCAGTTTTCCTTTTTTACCAGAAGAAACGGACCTTGTCCCGGAAGAAGGCCCCCTCACGATTTTATATGAAGATGAGGTTCTCCTTGCCGTTCATAAGGAGCAAGGACTGCTTGTCCACAACAGCGGCCTTACCCAAGAGTCTTCCCTATCCCGCCGTGTTCTCTTCTATTACAGGGAACATGGCATTAAAGCCGCCCTTCATCCGGTTTCGCGGCTCGACCGTGAAACAAGCGGCATTGTCCTATTTGCCAAAAACGCCGCACTCCATCATATGCTCACTAAGGCCCCCATGAAAAAGCTCTACCTTGCCCTCTCGCATGGCCCTTGGGAAAAATTCTCCGGGGTCATCGCTCAGCCCATAGCCCGCAAGGATGGCTCCCTTATCGAGCGCTGTGTCGCGCCCCAGGGCAAGCCGGCTCGTACACGCTACCGCGTGCTGTGGCAGGATGCAGCGAAAAGCGTGGTTGCCTTCCATCTTTATACCGGACGCACCCATCAGATTCGCGTACATGCGGCATTCATGGGGCATCCTCTCCTGGGCGATACTCTCTATGGCGCAAAGGGGTCCCAAAAAGCCCATGCCCTGCACGCGATGCGGCTCCAGTTCCGCCATCCCTTATCAGGAAAGGACGTGAAGATTACGGACCCGTCCCTTCCTTTTTTCTTACCTGCCAATAAGGCTTTTGCCCCCTGTATTTCCAAAAAAAAGGACGAAAGATGAAGGGAATATGATATAATGAGGACGACTTTTATTGATAGGAGGATGTATTATGCCACTTGTAACTACGAAAGACATGTTCAAGAAAGCTTATGAAGGTCACTATGCGGTTGGGGCTTTCAACGTCAATAATATGGAAATTGTCCAAGGGATTGTCGATGCCGCCAAAGAAGAAGAATCCCCGCTGATTCTTCAGGTTTCCGCTGGTGCCCGTAAATATGCCAAGCACGCTTATTTGCTTCACCTCGTCCAGGCGGCCCTTGAAGATACGGATCTGCCCATTGCCCTCCATCTTGACCATGGTGCTGATTTCGAAATCTGCAAAGCCTGTGTTGATGGCGGTTTTACGTCCGTCATGATTGATGGTTCCAAATATCCCTTCGAGGAAAATATCGAATTGACAAAACGTGTTGTCGACTATGCCCACAGCAAAGGGGTTGTCGTGGAAGCCGAATTGGGAAAACTAGCCGGTGTGGAGGACGCCGTTAAGGTCAATACGAAGGATGCAACCTACACCGATCCTGATCAAGCTGTTGAATTTGTGGAAAGAACGGGTGTCGATTCCCTGGCCATTGCCATCGGGACAAGCCATGGTGCCTACAAATTCAAAGGAAAGCCGGAACTTGACTTCGCCCGTCTTGAAAAAATCTCCAACCTGCTGCCAAACTTCCCCTTGGTCCTTCACGGAGCCTCCACGGTCATTCCCGCCTTCGTAGAAGAATGCAACCGTTATGGCGGCAAGCTTGACGGAGCTCAAGGGGTACCGGAAGACATGCTCCTTAAAGCAGGCAAATACGGTGTCTGTAAGATTAATATCGATACGGACCTGCGTCTTGCCATGACCGCATCCATTCGCAAGTACCTGGCAGAACATCCAGAAGACTTCGATCCCCGCTCCTACTTAGGGGCTGGACGACAGGCCATCAAGGATATGGTCTCCCACAAAATGCGGGACGTCCTTAATTCCTCCCATCGTCTTTAATCAAAAAACAGCTGCCCTTTCGAGCAGCTGTTTTTTTGGGCTTATTGGGGCGCCTGTCCATCCTTATGGGGAAGGAATCGGAAAAATTTCCGTGTCAGGTACAAGGATAGACAAAAAGCACATAAATCGGATAGGGATTGGCACCAGATCAACCCCGTAAGGCCAAAGATGCGAGGCACAATGAGAACAAAAGGAATCAGGAAAAGCCCTGTCCGTCCGATGGAAATAAGGACAGCCCCAGTTGTGCGTCTTGTGACCTGCAAAAGCATATTGGCAATGATTACGAGAGCCAGTGTGGTAAATGTAACGCATTGGGCCCGGAGCGCCTGAGTCCCTATGGAAATGACGAGGGGATCGTCTCGGAACAAACGGAGGATGGGATCGGCAAAGAAAAAGCCTGCAAGGCTTGCCGTAAGTCCAACCGCTGTATTCAAGCGAAGAGAAAAGGCAAATCCGTCCCGCAGCCGTTGGTAGGACCTTGCGCCATAACTAAAACCGCAGACAGGCTGGAACCCTTGCCCAATACCAATGATGGCAGACGCACCAATAAAAGCAAGCCGCGTGACAATGCTCATGGCCGCGATAGCGGCGTCCCCAAAGGCCCCAGCTGCCACATTAAGACTGATCGTTGCAAGACTTGCCGTCCCCTGCCTAAATAAAGAGGGCAGACCGCCGGCCGTAATTTCCTTGAAAAGGGCGGCCGACGGATGGAAATCGCGGAACCTTATAGGAATATTGCCGCCTTTGTGGGTCATGACAAGAAGGATAAAGAAACTAAAGCATTGGCTGATGACCGTCGCGTATGCAGCCCCTGATACCCCAAGGCCAAAGAAAAAGATAAATAGAGGATCAAGGAGCATATTAAGGACCCCTCCGGCCATGATGCCCACCATCCCAAAGGCACTGTTTCCTTGAAACCGCAGATGGTTATTCATAAGAAGGGAACACATCATGACAGGCGCTCCGCACATGATGATGGCTAGATAAGAAGCAGCATGAGGCAGGATGGTTGGCGTGGACCCTGTCAACTGGGCAATGTCCCGCGCATTGAAATGCCCAATGAGCAAAAGAAAGAGACCGCAAATAAAAGCATAAAAGAAGCTCGTACTTGCCATGGTGCGTGCATTTTGGATTCGCTGAGCTCCCAGTTCTCGGGCCATGTAGGTTCCCGATCCCTGGCCAAAGAAAAAACCAAGAGCCTGGATGATGGACATGCTGGCAAAGGTCACACCCACCGCGGCGGTGGAACTAGTGTCCAGCTTGCTCACAAAAAACGTATCGGCCATGTTGTAAAAGCTAGTGGTCAGCATACTTAAAATGGAAGGAATGGCAAGTTTTAAAATGAGTCGATCCACGGGTGCTTCCAGCATCTCGTGGAATTTTTCAGTGCGTTTATCTTGTTTATTCTGCATGGGATTCTACCGGTGCTTTCTTATAATGGAATCTGGAAATCATCCAAGGTTCCCCCTATTTTACCATAGTTCCCGTCATTTTGCAGAATCTTCAAAAGCTATACTGAAAAAAGCGTCTCTTTTCTAAGTTGACTGAAAAAATCAGGCAATTCTCTTTTTTCCCTGCACAATATGTTACAATTAGTTTACATAGATTTTACATTTTCCATAAAGGAGGAGTTTTACGATGAAAATGAAAAGATTGCTCGCAGCTTCCGCTCTTTGTGCCATGACCCTTGCTCTTGCGGCTTGCGGCGGTAAAAAGGAAGCGGCTAAATCAGGCGGAGCTTGGAAGCCAGAAAAGGACATCCATGTCATTGTTGCTTACAAAGCAGGGTCCGGTACGGATACTGGTGCCCGTATTCTTTGCAAGGATGCAGAAAAACATATTGGAAAGACCCTAATTGTTGATAATAAACCAGGAGCAGACGGAAAAATTGGCTGGACAGAACTCTCCAAAGCCAAGCCGGATGGATACACCATTGGCTATATCAACCTACCGACCTATACGACCCTGGCCCTGCAAAAAGGATCCGCCTTCAATGAGAAGAGTATCGTGCCCATTGCCAATCATCTGAAGGAAACGAGTGTTGTTGTCGTCCGTGCGGACAGCAAGTGGAAGACGCTGAAGGATCTTGTGGCAGACGCCCAACAAAACCCCGGAAAACTCAAAGCTTCCACCAACGGGGTACAGGCATCCAATCACACGGCTGCCCAGCTCCTTGCAAAATCGGCTAAATTCGAATACAATGCCGTTCCTTACGGCGGCACGGCCGATCAGCTCCTTGCCCTGCGCCAAGGCGAAGTGGACTTTTCCTGTGCCAAGGTTGGCGACGTTGAACCTCTGATTGGCGGGGCTTCCCCAGTGCTTCGCGTGCTCGGCGTTTACTCGGAAAAACGGCTGGACAATCTGAAGGATGTCCCGACCTTGGGTGAATTGGGCTATTACAACAAGTGGTATGGTACGGCCCGCGCGCTTGTGGCTCCAAAAGGGACGCCGGATAATATCATCAACTATTATGTCAATATCTTCAAGATTGTCATGACTGATGAACAAACCATCCGTGACCATAAAAATGCCGGTCTTACCATGGACTATCTTGACAACAAACAGCTTGGGGAACTGATCAGCCAGCAGCTCGAATTCTGCCGGGATGTTGTTTCCAAGCTCTACACCAAATAATCCTAAGGAGTCAATTCATCTATGAAAAAATCAGAACTTGCCATAGTGTTTTTTATGCTGGCATTTTGCGGATTTTTCTATCATGAAACGTTGCTGCTTCCAGAAAAAGCACAGCATTATCCGCTCTTTGTCATCTCGCTCCTGGCGGTTCTGTCCGTGCTGCAGCTGGTCAAAATGCTGATTGGCTGCCACGGGCACTTTTCCCTCGTCAGCGATGCTGATGTCGTTTGGAAGGATTTCTTGCCTCGTCAATTTGTGACCTTCTTCCTTGCGTCCATCCTCTTTTTCGTGGGAATGTATTTCATTGGATTCTATCTGACGGCTATTCTTTATATGGGCTTTATGATGCACTATTTCAAGATTGAAAAAAAGTATATCGTCTTGACCACAGCAGTCCTTTTGGCCCTTATCTACGGAGTCTTCAGTGAATCCTTGAATGTACCGCTGCCAGTAGGCGAACTGTTCTATGATATTCTTTAAGGAGGCCGCGACAGAATGGAAAATCAATATGCATTAATGATGGCGGGCTTCCTCAATGCCTTGACACCAACCAACCTTATTGTCATGCTCCTATCGGTTACAATGGGCATCATCATTGGCTGCATGCCGGGACTGTCAGCTGCTATGGGCGTAGCCCTTCTGCTGCCCCTGACCTTCGGTATGGAGCCATCATCGGGACTTATCATGCTGGGCGGGATTTACTGCGGCGCCATTTTTGGCGGCTCAATTTCTGCTATTTTGATTCACACCCCCGGAACCCCAGCTTCTGCTGCAACGGCCATTGACGGTTACGCCATGACCCTCAAGGGAAAAGCGGGCAAGGCCTTGGGAACAGCCTGCACGGCTTCCTTTTTTGGCGGCCTGTTGTCCTGTCTTTCCCTCTATTTCTTTGCTCCCATCTTAGCAGAACTTGCCATGAAATTTGGCAGTCCTGAATATTTTTGGTTAAGCTTATTCGGCCTTACCATCATTGCAGGCATCAACTCCGACTCCATGATCTTGGGGCTTATGAGCGGAGCCTTTGGCCTTGTTCTTTCCACCATCGGCATGGACCCTATGGAAGGAGTGGAACGGTTCATGTTCGGCCAGGATGCCCTTTATAATGGCGTCAATATTACAGGTGCCTTGATTGGCCTTTTCTCCCTATCCCAGGCTTTCATCCTTGCGGAAAAAGCCATTGTCAAACGGGCTAGGGCCGCTCACTTTGATGATTCCATCATCCTGACAAAAAGTGAACTCAAACAGATTACACCAACGGTTCTGCGCAGCTGGATCATCGGCAACATCATCGGGATCCTTCCCGGCGCCGGGGCTTCCATTGCCTGCTTCATGGGCTATAATGAAGCCAAACGTTTTTCAAAGCATCCAGAAGAGTTTGGTCATGGCTCCATTGAAGGGATTGCCGGTTCTGAGGCGGCCAATAATGCTGTTACGGGCGGTTCCCTCATCCCTACCCTCACTTTGGGCATCCCTGGCGAGAGCGTTACAGCTGTCCTCATGGGCGGGCTCATCATTCAAGGGCTTCAGCCCGGACCTGAGCTCTTTACAAAGTATGCAGACATGACGTATACTTTCTTTGGTGGATTTGTCTTTATTCAGTTCTTTATGCTGGCCATCGGCCTTGTAGGCTCTCGACTCTTTGCCAAGATTGCCCGTATCTCCGATGCCATCTTGATCCCAAGCATCTTTGTCCTTTGCGTTGTCGGTTCCTTTGCCATCAACAACAACTTCTTTGATGTCGTTGTCATGTTTTTGTTTGGCATTGTGGGCTATATTATGCGTAAGGTCAATATGAATACGGCCGCTGTTGTCCTGGCTCTCATCTTAGGCCCCTTGGGGGAGCGCGGGCTGCGCCGGAGCCTCTCCCTTTCTGGCGGCGACATCAGTGTCCTTTTCTCAACGACCATCTGCCAAGTGCTCATTGCACTAAGCCTGCTGTCCCTTTTATCCCCACTATTTGTCAAGCTCTACAAGGGCAGTAAAAAAACAAAATGAATTTACCCATCTGACATCAAAATTTAATTGCGATGAAAGAGGCCTGTCACTTTCTAAGCCGCATCGGATGGATGCGGCTTTTTCTCTTTTAGACAAAGTTCAGAAAGGAACAATCTTATATGGAAACCCGTGTAGCCCTCATTGGCATCCTCATCGATGATCCCGATGCCGTGGAAAAAGTCAATCAGATCCTTCATCAATCAAGCCGCTGGATTGTCGGACGTATGGGCATTCCCTATCACGCCCGTAATATCAACATCATCAGTGTCGTCGTCGATGCTCCCCAAGACGAAATCAGCAGGATGAGCGGACTCATCGGGAAACTGTCCGGTGTGACCGCAAAGATTGCCTACGCAAAGCTCCCTAACCATGAAGCATAATTATGTGCCGCCCCTGATTCCCTTTATTGTCTTAGGGCTTTTATGGAAATTCGTCACTTCGGCCAAACTTTGGACGGCCTATATCCTGCCCCCGCCTGAACGGGTATGGGAGACCTTCCTCATCATGATTCAGAACGGACAGCTCGTGGAACACGCTGCACTCAGCCTGATGCGCGTGTTCATAGGATTTTCCTGTGCCTTCCTCCTTGCTGCCTTCCTTGTGACCCTCAGCCTTCTCCTTCCATTTTTCCGTAAAATGAACCATGGTCTCCTCGTCTTCATTCAGCATATTCCGCCGCTTAGCCTCATTCCTCTCTTGGTTCTCTGGTTTGGCATCGGCGAAACACCCAAATTTCTGATCATCATCTTAGCAACCTTTTTCCCGATTTATCTGAATATGGAAGATGGCCTGCTAAGAGCGGACCCTAAGCTTTTGGAAGTAGGAAAGACCCTTGGATTTTCACAAAGAGAGACCTTATGGAAGATTCGTCTGCCCCTTGCCCTTCCGACCATTGTCACAGGGATGCGGATTGGTATGGGCTACAGCCTGAGATCCATCATCGGAGCAGAAATGATTGCGGCCGATCGCGGCCTCGGCTATTTCATCCTGGATGCCCAAACCATGAGTCGAAGCGATAAAGTGATTGTAGGGATTCTGGCGATTGGACTTATAGGTTTTTTCTTGGACGGCCTTTTCAGTCTCTTTTCCTACGTTCTTTTCCCTTATGAAAGGAGAAACTCTTGATGGACTCCCTTACCTTGGACCATATCAGAAAATGCTATGGTCCAAACACCATTCTTGACAATCTAACCTACTCCTTTCCGCTTAAGGAAGTCTCAGTGATCCTAGGAAAGAGCGGTTGCGGGAAAACCACCCTGCTGCGTCTCATCATGGGCCTTGAAAAAGCCGAAGGAAAGATCTTGAAGTCCCCCACCCTTCGTCTTGGCATGATGTTTCAGGAAGCAAGGCTCATGCCCTTTTTGACCCTCCGGGATAATATCGCCTTAGGAAAGAAGAACCTACCAGAAGAGAAACTGTCTCAGCTGATCAAACTGGTTCACCTACAGGAAGCGGCCTCCCGCTATCCTCATGAACTTTCAGGCGGCATGCAGCAGCGAGCAAGCCTAGCAAGGACACTAGCCCAGGACAATGATTTTATCCTCATGGATGAGCCCTTTGCCGCCTTGGACTATTTCACACGGGGACACATTCAAAAAGAACTTCTTGCCATGCGAAAAAAACGTCCCTTTGGTGTTCTCCTTGTTACCCATAATGTGGATGAGGCCCTGCGCTTAGGTGACAGGATCCTTATTCTCCAAGGCGGCAGGTTCATCTATGAAAAAGTGCTTTTTCAAGAGGCCGCTTCGCGGGACCTTCTTTCAGCACCTTATATCGCAATCAAGAGGCAGATTCTTGAAGCCCTTGAAATATAATTATTTGGGGAGCACTTTTCTGCTCCTGCTCCAAGAAAGGAAGGTCAATGACCAATGAACAAAAAGATCAAACAGATAGCAGTTTTTTTAGGCATGCTGGCTCTCGGGCTTACCCTGACCGCTTGCTCTACCAATAAGGATACCAAAAAAGCCACACCGAAAAAACCTGAAAAAGTCAGTATAACCTACGTCCAGGCGCCCCTCAATGTGCCATCTATCGTTGAAAAGGCCAATCAATCCTTTGAAAAAAAATTCAAGGAAAAAGACATCCCCGTGACCTATTCCACGATTACGAGCGGAGCTGACCAAACAGCTGCCCTTGCGTCTGGCGATATCCAGTTCCTCAACTGTGTTGGAGGCTCTTCCGTCCTTCTTTCTGCAGCCAATGGGGCTGATATCAAGATCATTAGCCTGTACTCCCAAGCCCCTAAAGCCTTCAAACTCTTTTCCAAAGATGCTGCCATCACCTCACCTCAGTCACTGAAAGGGAAAACCATCGCGGGTCCCAAAGGGACCATCCTCCATGAGCTCCTTGCAGCTTATCTCAAACAGGGCGGCCTTAGCATAGAAGACGTAAAATTCGTTTCCATGGGGCTTCCGCAAGCCCGTGCGGCCCTTGAAAACGGCAGTGCCGACTGTGCCCTTCTGGCCGGCCCCCTGGCTTATCAGGAAGAACAGAAAGGCATGCATGTTGTTACAACTGGTGACGGCCTTGTTTCAGGTCTTACAGTCACGGCAACGAGCGGGAAGTTCTATAAAGAACACAAAGAGTTGGTGGATCTCTTCCTATCCGTCCAAAAGGAGACCTTGACCTACATGAAAGATCATCAAAAAGAAGCCTTGGCAGCTGCCGTCAAAGCGACCGGACTTGATGAAAAAGCCGTTGACTCCATGTACGGTCTCTATGATTTCAGCATGGAAATTACGCCGGAAGCCATTGAGTCCCTGAAAAAGACGCAGGATTTTCTTGTCAGCTCCAAGCTTATGGATAAGAAAGTCGATGTTGATGACCTTTTTGTCAAATAACTGCACGTAATAAAGGCGGGTGCCCATAAGGACACCCGTCTTTTTTGTGCCATCAGGAAAGTTCTTCCACGACTTCAAGTGTTCCCAAATAGGCCCCTTCGCGGTCCCGTACAGCAAGATAGCGGACACGGGCTTTTTTCCCTTTTTTGACGGTTTCAAATCCAAGCGAATCTTTTTCCCCGCTGCGCAGCTTCTCTATGAGCCCTTTCACCATGGGGACAACTTTCGGCGGATGACAGTCATAGACAGAATGCCCTAGGGCGGTCAAGGGCCGAGGAAAAAGCGGTGTGGATTCCGAAAAAAAACGATTCGTATCGGCTGCATCAACAAAAGTCAGTTCAAAAGGCAAGGTCCTAAGGATACCCTCAAGCTGGGTTACTGTCAGTTCCCCACTGGGAAGGGAAATGGTCCTACACCGATCTTTCAGACCTTGATTCAGCGTGCTTTTAGTAAGGGACTCAGAATTCCATGTCGGCACATCGGTTAAATAAGCCCATCCAAATCGAGGAAAATCTCCTGCAATAAGAGGCCACTCATTTTGATCAACAAGTTTCTGTACCATAGGAACAAGGATTTCCGTTTCCTTGAAAATCATCTCCCGCATCCTGTTGAGGAGTCCAGAAAGTGCCTGATGCAGTGTTTCGTCATCACTTTTTTCGGCATGAGGATCCTCTTTTTTTAGCATCTTAATCAGCTCCTGGAGATTGTTACGAATCTCCCCATCCGCATTCCACATGACGCGGCTTGGTCCCGGCATGCCTTTGCGACTCAAGATGGGCAGAAGAACTTCGTCTTTTTTGTCGTAATGGGCTTTGACCGGAAGCAGCCCTTCGAGGACTGATAGAACATCTGCTGCTAAAAATGGACCATTCATCACGGCTGAAAGCCGATCAAGATGACTTTCAATGGCCTCATTTTCTTTCAAAAAGAGCTGTAGGGGATGACCTTCCGGAAACTGTTCCCCCATGGTTTCCATCTTGCCATGAAGAAGGCAGGAATGCAGATCGCAAAGATGTCCCATGTTCTCACTGAGTTTCCCTGCTTGAAGCAAGGCTTGTTCAGCTTCCATGATGTCTTCAGTTGAAACCGAGGCAAAATCCTTTTCAAATTCCCGACGAACCGAAGCAAGGTCTTCACCTTGGTGAAGACGGACCAAATAAGACTGAAGGGATTTTATTTTTTGAGAGTCCATAATAAACCTCCTACAATCACTATTTTTCTACTTTACTAGCAGTTTATCATGACTGTTATCTTATCTCTGTTGTTAAAACAACAAAAGAAAACGCCTCTTCCCTTAGGAAAAGGCGTTTTCAAGGTTAAAAGGACGGTTTCCATGGCCCCACCGTCCCTTCTACATCAGCGCGGCTCAATGAGCAGTTTGATTGCCGTGCGTTCTTCCCCATCGATAGTAATATCGATGAAGGCAGGAACACAGATGAGGTCCATCCCATGCGGTGCAACAAAACCACGGGCAATCGCTATCGCCTTCACGGCTTGGTTCAGGGCACCTGCACCAATGGCTTGGATTTCCGCCTTGCCATTTTCTCTCAATACACCTGCTAATGCTCCTGCTACAGAGTTTGGATTGGATTTTGTAGAAACCTTTAGTACATCCATTTTGAGACCCCCCATTGAGTATATTACTGTGTGAACAACATTCGATCACTACAATTTAAGTGTATTATAACACAAATTTTGAATTTGGCTAGTAAAGATTGTGCAAATGTTTGAATGGATAGCAAAAATTTTACTTAGAAGTCCCTAAAACGTGTACAAATTTATAAAATGATTAAGAAATAAACAAAATATTTATGTAAAATCATCCCTTGACTGGATAGAAACGGTGTTTCATGCCCGCTTCATAAGATCATAGAGATAGAGACTGCAAAGACTCTTTGCGTCGCAGATCTCCCCCGAAAATACTCTTTCCTTGACCTCTTCAGGGGTCAGAATGACAACATTGAGGAACTCATCCTCGTCAGGATGCTGTTTTCCCGACGTGAGACCCGTTGCCGCATACAGATGAATCTGTTCATCCGTAAAACCCGGTGTCGTGAGGATGCTTGTTAATTTCTTGAAGTCCTTCGCCGTATACCCTGATTCCTCGGAAAGCTCCCGTTTGGCGCAGGATAAAGGAGCTTCGTCCCCTTCAATCTTTCCCGCCGGAATTTCATAAAGCACCTTTTTGACAGGATAACGGAACTGGCGAACAAAGATCATGCTGCCATCATCCAAAATCGGAAGAATGCCTACGGCACCTTGGTGGCGGATGAATTCCCGCTGGGATTCATGTCCATTAGGGAGTTGGACCCGATCCCGATAGACTTTCAGTAATCTCCCATTAAATATGAATTCGCTTTCAAGGGTACTTTCCCTTAATTTTTCATCGTCCATAGACAATTCTATTCAGCTCCTATCCACTATCATCGCATGCATCAATTTCCAAAATGCTGCTTTTCCTTTTCCGCCATAGCAAGCAATTCCTTGGCATTTTCCCGTGCAGATTCTGTCTGTTGGGTTCCACTCGTCATGCGCATGATTTCTTCAATACGGCCCGCCCGTGAAAGGATTGTCACTTCGCTGGCAGTCATTCCTTGATCACTGTTTTTGGCAATATACAGATGCTGATCGGCAAAGCAGGCAATCTGGGCCAAGTGGGTAATGCATAAGACCTGCCGCTGTTTGGCAATGAGAGCCATTTTTTCAGCCATCTTCTGGGCCGTGACACCGCCAACTCCCGTATCAATCTCATCAAAGATCATGGTTGGGACACCAAATTTGCGAAGCAGGACTGTTTTGGCGGCCAAAGCAAACCGTGAAAGCTCACCACCGGACGCAATTTTAATCAGCGGAGCCGGTTTCATGCCAGCATTGGCCGAAAAAAGGAAGGTGGCTTCATCTTGGCCATTTTTTCCGCAGTGATCCAATTTGGTGAAGCAGATGGACAGCGCGGCATGGGGCATCGCAAGATCATGGAGATGCGGCAGGATGTCCGCACAGAACCGTTCAGCCGCCGTTGTTCTCTTTTTTGTCAGTTCATCTGCTTTTTCCTGAAGAACCCCATCCAATTTTTTTTGAAGTTTTATGAGACGGTCAATCTCATCCTGCAGTGATTGGAGCTTTTCATAGTCTTTCCTTCCTCTATCTGCATAGGACAGGATTTCTTCCAAAGATCCCCCATATTTTTTCTTCAAATGATAGAGCAGGTCCAATCGGGTCTGGGCCTCTTCTAAGGTTTCCCGGTAATCTTCATCCCCGGAAAGGCGGTCCGAAAGGGTCTGTCTTACATCTTCAAGCGTCTCCCAGGACGAATCAAGTGTTTGGGCAAGATCCTCCACCGAAGGATCATAGACCGCTGCACTGGAAAGCGCGGTCTTCGCATCTGTCAAGGCGTCAAGGACGCCCTGAGTCCCTTCAACCCCGGAGAGGAGTTCGTGGGCACGGCTAAGGTCTCCCCTGACTTTATCCTGGTTGGAAAGTCGACGCACAGTTTCACGTAGCTCATCATCTTCGCCCAATTTAATCTGTGCGGCATCAATCTCTTTGAGCTCGTCTTCGAGGCGTGCCAGCTCCTCTTCCCGATGTTCATTCTTGCCTTCCCAATAAGACAAGGTTTCCCGCCCTTTTTGAGCGGCGTCAAAGGCCTCTTGATAGGCCTTCAGGGTTGGTGCCAGTTCTGGATCGTAGTGATGAAGGATAGCAAGGACAGCACCGGGTCGAAGCAGGGTCTGATTTTCGTGCTGCCCATGAATGTCCACAAGAAGGGCCCCCAAACGAGCGAGCGTCTTTACAGGAACTTGCGTATCATTGACAAAGGCCTGGCTTTTTCCCTGTGCGGAAACGCGGCGGCGTAAAAATAGGGTACCATCTTCTGCACTGAGCCCCAACTCAGACAAGAGGGCTTCCACGGAATGATTTCCTGTCACATCAAAAACAGCTTGGATCTGATAGGCATCGGCGCCCGTTCGAACCGCATCCGAAGGCGCACGTCCTCCAAGGACAATGCCTAATGCATCTATCAGGATGGATTTACCGGCACCGGTTTCTCCCGTAAAAACGTTGAATCCAGGGGCAAACCCAATCCGTACCTTATCAATCAGGGCAAATTGCTGCACTTCAAGGAATGTCAGCATCGCTGAGCCTCCTTAGCTCTTTTTCTGCATGATGCGGGTTTTGACAGTTTCCACATGGTCCCGCGAATCAATAATGAGCATGACCGTATCATCACCGCCCACGGTACCAAGGACCTCGCTCCAATTGAGATGGTCGATGGCATAGGCAACTGCCTGTGCCGTACCGGGAAGGGTATGGACCACAATAATGACTTCCGAAGAAACAACGGTCAGGATATAACTGCGAAGCATATCTTCCAAACGGTCTGTCGTAATGATTTGGTTATGTTCCGAAGGAAAACTATACTTATACCGTCCATCTTCATCGGGAACCTTAATCAAGACCATATCCTTGATATCCCTGGACACAGTGGCCTGCGTCACATTGAATCCCGCTTTTTTCAAGGCTTCTGCTAGATCGCTCTGGGTCTCGATGACTTGGGTCTTGATAATCTGTTTGATTGCTTCCTGTCTGGATAATTTCATGATTTCACTTCCTATACAATGGTCTGTCCTTCGTTGCGAAGGAGCCGATCCTGCCAAGTTTCGTAATAGCGCAGAGGACTTAAGCGGGCAAACTTCGCATCAAAGGGGCAGCGCTCAACAATCACTTTCTGGGTCTTTTCAAGGCTTGCAATCGTCATTCCATCGGCAGATACAAGGATTTCCTCAAAAGGTGGATAAGGTTCGATTTCAATCGTATCCTTCATGGGAATGACGAGCGGACGCGCATGAAGGGCATGAGGACAAATGGGGGTAATGAGCATGACGGATAGACTGGGATGGACGACAGGTCCTCCTGCAGAAAGGGAATACGCCGTCGACCCTGTCGCCGAAGCAATGATGATACCATCAGAAGGAAAATTCGCTGAAGGCTGACCGGCAATGCGCATACGAAGCCGGGTCAGTCGGGAACGATCGGCACTTTCAAGGACCATATCATTAAGGGCATGACCTTTTTTGATAATCTTGCCAGCTTCCCAAATGGAAAGCTGGAGCATGCTGCGTTTTTCGATGGTGTACGCCCCATCAGCCAATTTTTTGAGCACCTTTTCCAGATCAGGGAAACAGGCTTCCGTCAGGAATCCAACCTTACCCATATTGACCCCAATGAGCGGCACTTGCAGGGGTGTCACATAACGGGCGGCCCGTAAAATGGTTCCATCCCCGCCCAGTGTCATAGCAAAATCAAGGCGGCTGAGACTTGCCGGATCTTCTTGGTCGTACCCTGGCACGCCGAACTCCTCTGCAATTTCCAAAGGAAAAGCAACCTTGATTTTGGCATGTTCTGCCGCCTTGACTACAGCCGGCAGGGCATTTCGAACGTTTTCCTTATTGAGGTTCGGGAAAATGCCAACCATCCATTCTCTCACGTCAATCCCCCCTCTTATAGAAGAAAAAGATGGGATTCAGTCACCACTTTTTGGGGATCTGAATCAGAGACAGCATCGCTGCCCTCTTTTCCTAGATATAATAGATATTCAATATTGCCTTCCGGTCCCTTGATGGGAGAATAGGAAAGGCCTTTGGGAACAAAACCGATTTCCCGGGCAAAACCGAGTACCTTTTGAATCACTTCCAAATGAACTTTTTGATCCCTCACAACGCCTTTCTTCCCCACATGTTCTCGACCAGCTTCAAACTGAGGTTTGATGAGGGCAATGAGAAACGCGTCGTTTTTCATGATCTTATAGGCTGCCGGAAGCACCTTATCTAAAGAGATGAAGGCCACGTCAATACTGACGGCATCGACTTGTTCTCCCAAGGAATCCGCTTCCAGGAAGCGGACATTGGTGCGCTCCATATTGACAACGCGCGAATCGTTTCTAAGTTTCCAGGCCAGCTGTCCATAACCGACATCGATAGCAAAGACCTTTTTGGCCCCGTGCTGCAATGCACAGTCCGTAAAGCCCCCTGTTGAGGCTCCCAGATCGGCCATGGTTTTTCCTTCCAAGGAAATAGGAAAGACTTCAAGAGCCTTGTTGAGCTTATATCCCCCACGGCTGACAAAAGGCAACTTCTTTCCTAAAAGGGTAATTTTGGCATCCGGCTTGACCATGGTTCCCGGTTTGTCGATTTTTTGATCATCGACAAGGACTTCCCCAGCCATAATAACCGCTTGGGCTTTACTTCTTGATTCAAATAAGCCCTGTTCCACAAGGAAAAGATCGAGCCGTTCTTTTTTCATTGTTCAAGAGCCTCCCTTTCGATTTCTTGATAGGCGGTTAAGATTCGTTCCACAAGGTTGTCCTCATCTAGCCGGACATCCCGCAGAAGAAACTCTCGTTTCCCATGGGAAACAAATTCGTCAGGAATCCCGAGAGTAAGGACGCGGCAATCCCCTAAGCGATTTTCTTGATTCAGATAGGAAATGATGCCTTCACCATAACCGCCGCAGAGCGCATTTTCTTCGAGCGTCACAATAAGCTTGACCTTTCTGGAGGCTTCCAGGAGCGCCTCTTGATCCAACGGTTTGATAAAGCGTCCATTGACGACCCCCACAGAAAGCCCCTTGGCACGCAGGCGTTTGGCTGTCAGCTTCGCAGCTTCGACCATGGTTCCCACAGCCCAGAGATCGATCTGGGACCCTTCCTGAAGGCGTTCACTCCGGCCAATGGGGAGCGTATGAAGGGATTCAGTCACGGGCACGCCGACACCGCTGCCGCGGGGATAACGAATAGCACAGGGACCTTTATACTCAGTCGCGGTATAGAGCATATGGCGGAGCTCATTTTCATCTTTCGGTGCCATGATAACAAAATGAGGCATGAGCCTGAGATAGGAGCAGTCAAAATTCCCATGGTGCGTGGCCCCATCATCCCCTACAATACCGGCGCGATCCAGACAGAGCGTAAAAGGAAGCTCCTGGATGGCAACATCATGAAGAAGCTGATCAAAAGCACGCTGCGCAAAAGTCGAATATATGGCAACCACGGGATGGTATCCATTTGCCGCAAGGCCTGCCCCCATCGTAACAGCATGCTGTTCAGCGATGCCTACATCAAAGTAGCGGTCAGGATGAACTCTTTGAAAAGCGTCAAGTCCCGTCCCTTCCGGCATGGCCGCCGTGATTGCGACAAGGTTGCGGTTTTTATCGGCCAGCTGGATGAGCGTCTTGCTAAAAACACTGGTATAAGTTGGCGGGGAGTCTTTTTTCGTGATTTTTTCCCCTGTTGCCACAACAAAAGGTCCTGTACCATGGAATTTATTTGGGCTTTTTTCGGCAGGGGCATAGCCCTTTCCCTTTTTTGTAAGGACATGGATGAGCACTGGTTCAGTCAGATTCTTGGCTTTTTGCAAAGTCTCTACAAGAGAAGGGATATCATGTCCGTCCACAGGTCCCAAATATTTAAAACCCAGGTCCTCAAAAAACATCCCTGGCACAAAGAAGTACTTCAGGGAATCCTTGAGTCGACCAACGGTCTTGGCTACGTGGGTGCCAATGGAAGGAATGGCTTTAAGCACGCCTTCTACATCGGCCTTGACTCGGGAGTAGGCCGGGTCTGTGCGCAGTTCCGTCAAGTAGGAGGACAAGGCTCCCACGTTGCGGGAAATGGACATTTCATTGTCATTTAATATGACAATGAGTTTTTTCTTGAGGTCCCCCGCATGATTAAGCCCTTCCATGGCTTCCCCGCCCGTTAGGGCCCCATCCCCGATGACAGCAATGACATTGTAATCATCACCAGATAGATCACGGGCACAGGCCATGCCAAGGGCTGCTGAAATGGAGGTGCTGGCATGCCCCGTTCCAAACGCATCACAAGGATTTTCGCTGCGTTTTGGAAAACCACAGAGGCCGCCATAGGTGCGCAGGGAAGGGAAATCCCGGAGACGCCCCGTCAGGATCTTGTGTATATAGGACTGATGGCCTACATCCCAGACAATTTTGTCACGGGGAACAGAAAAGACACGGTGCAGGGCAATGGTCAGTTCAACAACACCCAGGTTAGGCGCCAGATGTCCACCGTTTTTTGAAACAACGTCAATAATGAGGCTGCGGATTTCAGCACATAGCTGAGGAAGCATGGAAGGATCGATTTTTTTTAAATCTTCCGGCGAATGGATTTCTGAAATGAGTGACATGAAACGCCTCCTTTCGCAGGCACGAAAGTTCTATAAGGATCTATTTCTTGCGATTGTACAGATGCCGTGCAATCGCAAGGAGCGGTTCCGCCCTTTCGCCAAAAGGTTCCAGGGTAAGTTCTGCTTTCTTTAGGGTATCAAGGGCCATGGCTTTGGCTCCTTCCAAGGTAAAAAGACTGACGTAAGTGGATTTGTGCATCTTTTCATCCATTCCAGCCATTTTCCCCATGATTTTGCTGTCCCCTTCCACGTCGAGGATATCATCCGTAATTTGGAAGGCAAGTCCGAAAAAGGTGGCAAATTTCGTAAGGGCATTGACTTCATCCTTGCTGCCGCCGCCCAAAAGGGCCCCGCTGCGGATAGCCGCAATAAAGAGCGCTCCCGTTTTGGCTTCATGGAGCTGTTTCATCTCAGCAGGCTCGAGGTGCTTTTCCTCAGCATTAATATCAAGAGCCTGCCCGCCGACCATGCCTTCCGGACCAGCACAGCGTGCGATGAGGTGGATGATTTCCACCATAAGGGCCGGATCGACACCCTTTTGCTCTGTCATAACCTCAAAAGCCTGGGTCAAAAGACCATCACCAGCAAGAACAGCCATGGCCTGACCAAAAACCTTGTGGTTTGTAAGGCGCCCCCGCCGGTAATCATCATTGTCCATTTCCGGGAGGTCGTCATGAATCAGGGAATAGGTGTGAATCATTTCAAGGGCGGACGCAAGGGGCAGAAAATCAGTGCCTTTTCCACCGACAGCATCGGCAGCCGCCATGAGAAGAATCGGACGGAGCCGCTTTCCGCCGGCAAGGGCACTGTAAGCCATGGCTTCATCGACGCGGCTGATGGCGCCCACGCCAATCCGGGTTTTAAGGAACCCATCAACAAGTTCGGACCGTTCCTTTAGATAGGTTGAAAGATCCATCATGCATCCTCCTCTGGGAAGAGTTCCAGTTTTACGTCTCCTGAAGTCGTTTCCGTCACTTTCTGCACTTCCTGTTCGACTTTCTTGAGTGCTGCCCCGCATTGAGCAGAAAGGGTCATGCCTTCCTTGTAGAGCTTCACCGTATCTTCAAGGGGAAGATTGCCGCTTTCGAGCGCTTCTACAATCTCCTCCAGCCGTTTCATATTGTCTTCAAACGTTGCCTTTTTGGCAGCCATATCAGGATTCCTCCTTTTTACTCACAATACTCCTCAGGACCCCATCCTTGAAATAGGTCTTAATGGTGTCCCCTTCCTTAAGGGTTCCCATAGAGGACAGGATCTTGCCCCCTGGCCCTTCCGTCATAGTATAGCCTCGTTCTAAAACTTTTTGTGGATCAAGGAGCTGGAACTTAACGCTCACTTCCTTGAGGCGCTGCTGCGTTTCAGACAGGGTATAACGGAAGTAAAGGTCAAGATCCTTCGTAAGACGGGTCAAATGGTCTTGATGTCTTGCAACAAAAACCTCGGGATGACGGAAGAACCAGTGGTCCCGCAGTTTCATAAGGCGCATGGTCTCCCGTTCCAAGCGGCGGCTGAAACTTGTGGAAAGGGACTGCCCCAACTGATCAAGCCGCTGGGACTGTCCTTCTGTAAGCCGCTCGGGATAGCGAAAGACTGGTCGCTGCAAAACGCCGTCAAGGCACTGGCGTTCCATCGCCAAGCGGTCCGCAACTGCCTTTTTGAGACGCAGGTTCAATTTTTCGTAGGACGCAATGTCCTTACTGCGGTCAGGCACGGCAAATTCAGCCGCCTGGGACGGCGTTGCAGCCCTTTTATCGGCCGCAAAATCAGAGAGAGTAAAATCGATTTCATGACCAACGGCAGAAATGATGGGAATCCTTGAAGCCGCAATGGCCCGGACCACCTTTTCATCATTAAAGGCCCAGAGGTCTTCCATGGACCCACCGCCGCGGCCGACAATCAGGACGTCACAAAGATTGTGCCGATTCATGAAATGGATGCCTGCTGCAATTTCGGGCGGTGCTTCCTTGCCCTGGACCTTGACAGGATAGAGTCGGATCTTAACCGAAGAATCACGCCGACCGGCAACTTTGATGATATCGCGGATGGCCGCACCATCGGCACTTGTCACAACGCCGACGATGCGTGGTGAAACCGGGATGGGTTGCTTCCTGGTTTCGTCGAAAAGGCCTTCTGCAGACAGCTTCTGCTTCAGGGCTTCATAAGCCGCCATAAGGTCTCCTGTCCCTACAGGCATAAGCATATCAACATAAAATTGATAGACCCCATCCCGCTCATAGACATCAATACGGCCGATACCCACAACCTGGTCCCCATCGCGGGGAAGCTTCTTAAGGCGTTGAGCGGCCCCTTTGAACATAACGCACTTGATGAGCCCTTTACTATCCTTGAGATTAAAATAGCAGTGACCCGACGCATACCGCCTGAAATTGGAAACTTCGCCTTGGATCTGGAGATTGGCGAAGGTAGGATTCTTATGTATCAGTTCCTTTAAGGAGAGATTAACTTCAGAAACAGTAAACACCTTACCGAAGATCATGGGCGTTCCCTCTTTCCTTGAGGACTCCAAGCCATGCATTGCCGATTGCACCATCAGTGCTGCAGATAGGGTCAGCCGTAAGAAGAGCAATGCCCTTTCCCGACAGATGAGTCCTCAGTTCTTTTCGAATATAGAGATTGGCGCTGACGCCGCCAACAAAAAGCACTTCCGTAAGTTTGTGCACTGCACAAAGATGACTGATTGTATGATAAAGACCTTTGGCAATGGCATGAAGCGTACCCAAGGCAATTTCGCTACCCTTTTCCCCTTTTTCAATCGCTCGCAGGGCAGCTGTGGCAGGACCCGAAAGGCTCATGCATCCTTCTTCGAACCAGACTTTGAGAGGATAAGGACGGACTGCTTCCTGTGCCAATTTTTCCAGTTGGGGACCACATGGGAAAGGAAGGCCCAAAGCGACTCCCACGCGATCAATCATTTGTCCGGCATGAAGATCGATGCTGGTCCCGCAAGGCGTAAGGATGATCTCACCGTTTGCGCTCCTTTCAGCAAGGAGAAGGTCCGTCGTTCCTCCGGAAACATGAACCAAAAGACAGCGCGCCGGCGGCCGGCGGCGAAGTCCCCAGAGACCAGCAAACATATGGTTATGTTGATGAGTAGCCGCAATAAGAGGCACGTCCATGAAGTGACTTAAACTGCGTGCCATGCCCCAGCCCACCAAAAAGGCAGGCATATAGGATTCCTTGAGTGGTCTTGGCCGCTCGGAAGCGACAATGGCAGAAAGCCGTCCCTGTGTGAGATCGATGCGTTCCAAAAGATCTGGCAGGGCCCGCATATGCTGAAAAACCATTTCTGATTGGGACAGCCCACGGCGGCCCTCTTTTACACGAAGAAGGCGCCGCTCATCAAAAAGCAGCGCACCCGTTCCATCCATAAGGGCTGCACTTGTCGTATAGCAGCTCGTATCAATGCCAAGGACAAGGTCAGTCTTTTCCATGATTTCTCACTAGTGTCCCCAAGAGGCCATTGATGAAATGGGGAGAGTCATCTCCGCCATAGATTTTGGCAATCTCCACCGCCTCACTGATGGCAATGGCAGGAGCAATCTTTTGAGGACTGAAATACATTTCAAAAGCAGCCATGCGGAGCAAATTTCGGTCAACTCCGGCCATGCGCTTGACTTTCCATTCATCTGAAAGGGTATCAAGGACACTGTCAATGGCCTCAAGATGCTCGCGAGTCCCCGTAACCAAGGCTGCCGCATAGTTTTCATCATCTTTGGGAAGTGCTGGCGTATCCTCATCTTCAAGCAGGGCTTTCACGGTATCAAGGGGAGATACATCCGTCGTGAAATCAAGGGAAAACAAGCTCTTCATTGCAAGTGTACGTGCTTCTCTTCTACTCATAATATCCTCATTTCCATCTAGTTAGATTTCCGCGTCAAAGGGCGCGGTACCATTCAATCATCTACGGTAAGGCGGCAGCAAATTATCAAGAAGATCGACAAAGTCCTCTCCTTCGTCCATCCGGTTGCCGATATAAAAGCCAAGACCTATGCAGATCAACAGGAATACGGCCCTAAAGAACCCTAGCAAAATGAAGAGGATTCCCACAAATAGACCTACCCCAGCACCAATGACACGCCACCGGCTGGTTTCCATGATATTTCTAAAGATTTCTTGCCACATGGTTCAGGCCCCCTACTCTTTTGCCTTGATGTGTTTGAAATAAAGTTCCACATCGCTGACTTCCACACCGATGACGGTCAAGATATTTTTCTTCACCGTGCGGCGAACTTCTTCCGTCGTATCCGGAATATTGATGCCCGGTTCAATGGAAGCGTTGATGCGGACTTCAATCTGCTGGCCATTCATCTTGACCTTGGCCTTGGCACCATGGACACCATAAACGTCATTTGTGAAACTGGCAATATAATCTTCCATGGCGCGCTGACTCACGTGGATCTGGCCTTCGTGCTCCGTATCAATAGTCAAACTGCTGCTGGATCCACGACTCCAGCCCGCAACAAGAAGACGGAGGCTCATCATAAAGAGGACAGCCCCGCCCACCGTGTATTCCCAACGGCCTGGAATCCGGCTGGCAAAGGCAACAAACTCATCAAGCGGCACCAGATTCAAACTGACAATCATAATGAGGACAGCGGCTACGCCTAAGCTGCAGGTATAAAGCGTCAAAATGATGCGGTCAATGATACTCATGCGTTTACTCCCGAAGCCTCTTGGCTTACTGTTTCTTCATTTTGTTCCTTGGCAGAGGAATCCGCACCCTTACCCTCAGGGTCCTTCATTTCCTGCTTCAAGGAGGCTTCTTCCCTTGCTGCTTCCTTATAGCGTTCTTCCAGGGTATCTATATCACCTTTTCCTGAGAGGCCTTCCATTTTGTCCTTTCTGACGCCTTCCACATGGATATCCACGGCCGTCACTTCATAGCCTGCCATATTTTCCACTGCGTCCTTGACTTTTTCCTGAAGTTTGATGGCCACATCGGGAATATTATAACCATAAGTGATGATGACATGGACCTCAACACGGACCGTTCGGCCTTCTGTAAACACCTTGATGCCTTTGGAAAAGTTCTGTTTTCCCAGCATTTCATTGATTCCGCCGCGGATCCCGCCACTCATGCCGTACACACCGGGTACTTCGGAAGCCGCAAGTCCTGCGACAATGGACAGGACCTCATCATCGACATGGATGGAACCCATGTCATCCGTCTCAGGGGAAACTTTTGTTCCATCCTGCAGCATTTCAAGTTCCTTGTTATCGCTCATCAATTTCACCTCAGATGAAAGAATATACGTGAAACCATGTTGGTATCAAATAATTATAACACAGGCGGCTTATCTTTCCAATGACCTAGAGGGGGATTTTACGCCATGAAAAAGTGTTCGCTGCTTTCTCCTTTCAAGCTGAAATCAGCCCTTTTGCCCATAAAAAAAAGCACGGACCACCTGGAGCTGATCCGTACTTTTTATGTTAAATTTAGCGAATCCCGGCACAGAAGTTGATGAACCAGGTAATGATGATGGCATTCGTAATGTTGCTAAGGAACCCACCAATAACTGGTACAACAAAGAAGGCCAGTTTGGAATATCTGTACTTGTCGCAGACAGTCTTCATGGTCGTCATGGATACAGGCACAGCCCCTGTACCAAATCCCGTATGGCCAACAGCGATGATAGCGGCATCGTAGTTCTTACCGCAAGCATAGAAGTCGACAACATAGCAGTAGATAAGGATCATGACCACCTGGGCAAGGAGCATGACAACCATCGGGCCAGCAAGACCAGCAAGTTGCCACAGCTTCATGGAGATGATGGACAAGGAAACGAATAGTCCCAGGGAGAATTCACCGACCGTATCGATGCCTTCATACAAAGATTCCGGTGTATCTTTCTTGCTGTCCAGATACAGACGAACAAGGATACCAGCCAGCATGGTGCAGACATGGATTGGGAAGCTGATCTTCAGGGATTTCAAGATTGCCATGAAGACAGCGCCTAAGCCCAAGCAGAAACACATCAGGAACATGGCTTTTACGATATCACCCTTGAACATCGGGGTCCCAACTTCTTTCCCCGTTTCCTGTGCTTTTTCAGCCTGTCCGTCAAGAGCAGGATCTTCCAGATGATGACGTCTAATGATCCAACGGCCAAAAGGACCGCCAATCATGCAGCCTGCAATCAAACCGAAAGTTGCGGAAGCAATTGCAACTTCCATTGCAGCAGAAGCACCTTGAGCAACGGCCAGAGGGGCAAATGCGGCTGCGTTGCCATGACCGCCCGTCATCGGCGTGGAACCCGTCATCAGGGCAATCAAGGGATCAACACCCATGGCGACACCAATCCCCACGGAAAGGACATTCTGCAAAATGGCAAGGACGGCAGCAGAAATCGTAAAGATGATGACAAGTTTCCCACCCTTTTTCAAAAGGGAAAGACTGGCTGCGGCGCCGCTTGCAGCAAAGAAAATACAGTAAAAGAGGCTGTTTGCGACTTTGTAGTCGAAACTCAGCTCTGCCACCCCGGTTTCATAAAGCACCAGGGAAATCAGGGAAATAATTGTGCCGCCGACGACAGCACCCGGCAGGCAGTACTTTCTTAAGAATGGAAATTTTTGACGGCACCAGTTACCGAGCCAAATGGCAATGACGGCAAGGGCCAACGATTGGAACATGTCAAGCTTAATTGCTAGACCACCCATGAATAAAACCCCCTCAAATTATTGTGGAAACGGATTCCAGCATTCCATCTCCTTTCCTACAGAACCTATTATAACAATTAGACTTTTTGAGTACAAGCAAAATTCAGAGTATTTTATATATAATCAGATAATCATACATTTATTAAATTCATCATTGAGAAAATAATTTACACTGTATAGGCAACTAGGAATTTTTGAAAAAGGGGTATATTGTCACAACGGATGATTGAAGGCCGGTAAATACCTTTGAACCAGCAAACTGTCTTTTTTCCCCCCCCCAAAAAAAAATCAGAAAAACGCCCATGGCTGCCATGGGCGTTTCCTCACACGTAATCTGAGCTTTCTTATTTCGTCTGTCCCTTAACGGGCGTATTCTTAGCAATGAGATCAATAAAAATGAGGTCTTCATCTTTATCGTTTCTGAGGGCGTGGCTTTCACCGGGACCAGCAATTGTGACGGAACGAGGACCGACAACCGTTTCCTTTCCCGCTCCATCCGTGAATACGCCTTCACCAGATAGGATAATGTAGGTATCATCATTATCCACATGTTTGTGCATGCCAATGGAAGCGCCCTTTTTCAGCGTCATCCGGCCAATCTCCTTGATGGCCTGATCCTGTGTCGCAGCTTCCCGACGGAAAGCAAAACGACCGAACAAAATGCCCGTTCCTTTACCCGCGCCCGCTTTTTCTACATTCTTCTCAAACTGTGCGGAAACAGGGAAGTATTGGGTGGTTCCCTCTTTAGCCATCTTAGAAAGATCGGCACTGTCATTTTTAGCAATGATATCAAGGAAAACCAAATCCTCCTTGCCAAGGTTGGCTAGCCCATGAGTCTGACCAGGACGGGCAATGGTCATATCGCCGGCACCGACCACCCAGGCATGGCCATTGCCATCCGTAAAAATGCCTTTGCCTGAAATGATGAGATATGCGTCTTCATTATCCTTGTGCGTGTGACTGCCAATATAGGATCCAGGTTTCAGCGTCATCCAGCCGATTTCCTTGATGGCGTCCGTTTTCAGGGCCTGTTCCCTGCGGAATGCAAAATCACCATGGAGCACGCCTTGTCCGCCGCCAGCTCCATTGACGTCCTTCACAAAAAGGTTGTCTTCCACATAGCACTGGCCATGTTTTTCCGGTACCAGCTGGGACGGTGCTGGTTTTGCATAAACCGTACCAGCCGTCATGAGCGCTGCAACGAGACAAAAAGCCATCCAGTTTCGTTTCATAGTCACTCCTCCTATCTTCTAGAAACGCTTTACTAAAACCATTGTAGTCCTCTATTTTTCAGAATTCAAGAAACTTTCTCATTTTATGACAAGAAGTAGGAAAAATTGAAGAAGGGTGCCGCTTTTTTACTGAAGCCCTTGTTCTTTTAGGATAGTTGGGAATAAAATGCAGGCAATACCCCGATCTACTGGCAGCACCAATGTAATAGAGGTGCCCTCGATGCAGCACGAATGCTGAATGATCGTCCTTGAGGCGAATGTTTTTCTCGAAATCAAAACGATGTGACGGAACCGCTTCTAACCCGTGCCCCTCTAAAAAAAAGATGATCCATATCTCCAGAAATGGGCCCTCAGGCAGGATGACTTCTCTCACCTCTTGAATGGTCAGTTTTGCCGTGAAACCTGGGACGTCAACAGCCGTTATATTTGCATGGCCTTTAGGGCGGTTCCATCACTGCATGGCTGGACGAAGGAGGCACATATGAGGATTGCCTACTCCCAATGATGGGATAAAACCCGAGATCCTCAAGGATCGTAGGCATCGATATTCCCGAAACGGATAAGAAGCAGGCATGGCGTTATCAAGAGGACTTCACGAACCGAAAAGATGATGCCTATACTTAGTTGACGTCCTGCAAAAAAGGCCCAATGAAACCGTTTGACACGGCCGCATCGGGTCTTTCGTTACTTTATTGATCAAAGGTTAGCGCATAGGTAATGATATGATCCTTATAGGATACAGAAATCTGTCCATCCAGGAGGGCGACCATCTCCTTTGCCATGGATAAGCCAATCCCGTAGCCAGGAATGGTGCTGTCATGGGAACTGTCACCGCGATAAAACCGCTCAAAATAATGAGAATAGTCCTCTCCTTCCCCTTTGGCATAAGCATTGGAAATAGCAATGACAAAACCTTGTTTGCCCCTTCGGGTCAGCGACGCTGCAATGGTTCCTTTGGCGTCACAGTATTTGACCGCATTATCCATGAGGATATTGATCAGCTCCACAAGGGAACGCTGGTCCGTCATAACAGGAAGGGTATCCGGTGCGGTTAGGGATAGGG
The DNA here is from genome assembly GCF_003603525.1 of Acidaminococcus sp. AM33-14BH. Classification (NCBI taxonomy): domain Bacteria; kingdom Bacillati; phylum Bacillota; class Negativicutes; order Acidaminococcales; family Acidaminococcaceae; genus Acidaminococcus; species Acidaminococcus sp. AM33-14BH. Next base: position 191,167 of record NZ_QTNG01000003.1, read on the forward strand.
TCTTATCATCCGCTTTGACAAGAGGCCTGAACTGCTCCACCGTATCCTTGAAAAGAGGCGTCAAATCCAGCTCCTCTTTCTGCAGGTCTTCCTTACGTTTTTCGCCCATCTTCGAAAGGGTGATGAGGCTCGAGATGAGGCGGGAAAGGCGCTTGACCTGCGTCAGGATATTGGCCGTCCACTCACTCTTTCCCTGAATGAGTTCCAAGGCTTCCGTATTGGCAGAAATGATGGCAATCGGGGTCTTGAGTTCATGGCCAGCATTGGTAATGAAACGCTTCTGGTTTTCCATATTATCGACGAAGGGCCGGATGATAAGGTTGCAAAGCCCGGTCAGGACAAGGACATAAACCAGAATGCAGCCAATACCAAAGCGCAGGGAATACCGGACAAAGCTTTCCACAGCTGCCACGTCCTTTGTAGAATCCATAATGACAATACGGTATTGATGATTGTCAAGGGGCGTCACCATATAGCTGTAACTTGCCCGGTTCTTGCGAAAGATTCCCCGATCCCTCTGTGATTCGATGACGCTCCGGACAACTTGGACCGCCTCACTTTCACTAAAGGAAGCAATACGGGAAAGGTTGACATCTTCTACATTGCCGAGGCGGTCGAGAACAATACTAAAATAACGGATCTGATAGATCGATTCCGGGGAATCATTGTACCAGTCCGGATCCTCAATCCAGGAAGAGGGCCGTTCTCCTTCCCGCCGCGGCAGCTGCCCTCCATTTTCGGAGATACTTGTGAGGAGCGAAAAAACGGAGTGCTGCATACGCATATAGGAAATGGTATTGATGAGCCCCAACGCGCCAACCACAATGATGATAACGGCAAGAGTGCCTACGAGAATAAATTTGCGCCGCAGACGCTGGATTTCAGCCATTTGCGGCCTCCTGGGAAACAAGGCGGAAACTGCCATTTTCCTCACCTTCTATGGTGCAATGGCTGCCGATGGCCCGAAGTTTCTCCCGTAGATAAGAAATATATATCCAGACCACGCCAGGACCTTTTTCTTCCTCATCCTGCCAGACATGGGAAAGGAGCAGCTCCGTTGAAAGAGTTTTTCCTTCATTGAGCATGAGTAGTTTCATCAGGGCTGTTTCCTTAGCCGATAAGCGAACACTGCTGGTACATGAAAGTTCCCCTTCACCGACCTTAAGGGTGAGCGTACCCGTTGTGAGATCTTCCCTGTCCTTCTGACGGCGCCGCGTCATGGAACGGATGCGGGCAAGCAGTTCCCCCATGGCAAAGGGTTTCGTCAAGTAATCATCAGCGCCAGCATCTAGTCCCATGATACGGTCATCGACTTCTGATTTTGCCGTAAGAAAGATTGCCGGCGTTTCATTGCCGCTTTGCCGGATTTCGGAAAGAGCCGTTACGCCATCTTTAATGGGCATCATAATATCAAAGATGAGACAGTCATAGGGCTTTTGCGCAGCCGCTTCGACAGCTTCCGCCCCATTTTGCACAGTATCCACCGTATAGCCTGAATGGGTAAGGACAGCAGAAATGGCCATGCTCATGGCTTTTTCATCTTCAGCAAGCAAGATATTCATCCCTTAAGACTCCTTTTTATGATTTTTGCGGATGAGGTGGGAAATGGTCTGCATGGAAAGATCACAGGCCGCAAGCTCATCAGCACAGCGTTTCAATTCTTCGATGATAAGGGCAGGATCTTCAATATCCTGTTTGTATTTCACTTCATGTTCCAAACTTGCCCAGGAATCCATGGCAATGGTCCGCAGCTGCAGCTCCGCAAAAAAACGGCCTGGATTCTTTCCATCGATGTCTTCAAAAGGGGCCGTCACTTCAATAATGATGTGGTAACTGCGGTATCCATTCGGTTTTACGTGACTGATATAGTCTTTTTCCTTGATGATCCGGCAGAAAGGAAAGCTGCGGATGGCCTCAAGGTTGGTATAGATATCATCGATAAAACGACAGACAATCCGAATACCAATGGCATCATTTAGTTCCCGCAGAGCGGAGCGAGCCGATACGGGAAGCCCCTTTCTCACACACTTTTCGTTCATGCTGTCAATGCTTTTGACACGGTAAATCAAATGCTCATAGGCTGGCTCCCCTGTTCTTTCCTTGCAGACACGGCTATAGTCTTCAATTTTTCCAACAAGATAGGTCATGACGCGCTGCAGGGTCGGCTGCCAATCGGCATAGGATGGATTTTGTTGTGTCATAGTGGCATGGACCTCCTTTTACGGTTCTTTCTTTATTGTATCATAGCAGGTAGTCCCAAAAAGGAAATAATCTGAAACAAAATGAGCACAGTGAAGAAAAGGGATAAGGGAAACCTGTTCCCTTACCCCCTTTCCCCCGATTGATCCCCTGTCAATGAAAAAGACACAGGATCACGTTGAGCACAATACTAACAACAATACAGCTGACAACAGGAAAATAGAAACTGCCATGCTTTCCCGTAATCGAAATGTCCCCCGGCAAATGCCCCAATGGGAGGAAATGGGGGCCAAACTCCACAAAAAGACCTATCACGACAAATAGGATGCCAATGGTAATCAGCAATCGACCCATGGATGCGCCCTCCCCCTTTTTAATTTACGCCCGGAAAGGCAGATACATACTGAATGGTAATATCAGGGAAACTATTGACGAATTGGACCGTAAAGTCCTCACCATATTCAACAAACTGCCACTCTCCAATTTCATCCGGGAAATAGTCAACCACTTTCACTTTAAGGTCAGGGAAAGCATTGACGACCTTGACCTTGATATCGGCATTATATTCAACAATGCGTACCTTCCCACTGAGACGAATCTTTCCAAAATACCCATCCCTGGATACACCAGAAGTCCATCCGGTAAGCGGCAGGGCAAAGACGAACAGTAACAGGCAAAAAGCAGACAGTATGCGTTTTTTCATCGGCCTTCCCTCCTTTCTCTTATTATAACAGAAATATGCCCTAAAAAAAGAGGATAAGGGAGAGTTATTCTACCCATAAAAAAAACTGTGAAGAAAGACGACACGCATTCTTCACAGCCAGTTGTACACTTATTTAGGATAATTATTGGACGTACTGTCCTTAAGAACGACGTCATGGGCTCCACCTTCGACAAGGCTGGTTGCAGAAACAAGGGTCAATTTTGCTTTTTTCTGCAGCTCAGGAATCGTAAGCGCCCCACAGTTGCACATGGTAGAGGAAATCTTGGCAAGAGTGACACCGACGTTTTCTTTTAGCGGCCCTGCATAAGGAACATAAGAGTCTACGCCTTCAACAAAGGAGAGTTTCTTATCTCCGCCCAGGTCATACCGCTGCCAATTGCGGGCACGGGCAGAACCCTCACCCCAATATTCCTTCATATACGTGCCGTTGATATTGACACGCTTGGTAGGGGATTCATCAAAGCGGGCAAAATAGCGTCCCAGCATAATGAAATCAGCCCCCATGGCAAGGGCGAGGGTCATGTGATAGTCATAGACAATCCCGCCGTCCGAGCAGATTGGCACATAGATTCCTGTTTCTTCAAAGTATTCATCACGGGCTTTGGCTACTTCGATGACAGCCGTTGCCTGACCGCGGCCAATCCCCTTTTGTTCACGGGTAATGCAGATGGAGCCGCCGCCAATACCAATCTTGATGAAATCGGCACCCGCTTCAGCCAGGAAGCGGAACCCTTCCTTATCAACAACGTTGCCGGCACCAACCTTCACCTTGTCGCCATACTTGTCACGGATCCACTTGAGGGTCCGTGCCTGCCATTCACTGAATCCTTCGGAAGAATCGATGCAAAGGACATCAGCACCAGCTTCGACAAGGGCTGGAACACGCTGTTCATAATCCCGGGTGTTGATCCCGGCACCAACCATATGGCGCTTCTGACCATCAAGAAGCTCCAACGGATACTGTTTGTGAGTCTGGTAATCTTTCCGGAAGACCATATAAAGCAGATTTCCGTCTTTATCAATAATGGGAAGGGTGTTGAGTTTGTTATCCCAAATGACATCATTGGCTTCTTTAAGCGTTATGTCCGCATCGCCAACCACCATTTCAGAAACTGGCGTCATAAAGTCCTTGACAAGATCCGTCATATGCATGCGGCTGACACGATAGTCACGACTTGTTACGATACCTTCGAGGTGACCATGGCCGGAACCATCGCTTGTAACTGCGACGGTAGAGTGTCCCGTTTTTTCCTTTAAGGCAAGAACATCGGCCAGGGTGCTGTCCGGGCGAAGATTGGAGTCACTTACGACAAATCCCGCTTTATAGCTTTTTACGCGAGCAACCATCGCGGCTTCGCTTTCCACAGATTGAGATCCATAGATGAAGGACAGGCCCCCTTCACGGGAAAGGGCCACCGCCATCCCATCATCGGATACGGACTGCATAATAGCGGAAACAAGGGGAATGTTCAGGCTAAGGGCCGGCTTTTCACCCTTTTTAAACTTTACCAGAGGGGTCTTGAGACTTACGTTCGCAGGAATACATTCGCTGGAAGAGTACCCAGGGACCAACAGATATTCACTAAAAGTATGCGCAGGTTCATCATAAATGAATGCCATTCTCATTCCTCCTTGAAGATATTTTCCCTATTCTATCACTACACTGTCACAAATGCAACAGTTATTTTACAAATTCCCTGTTTCCCGTCTTAAAAGGCGAGATATGGGAAGGAACGGCCCGAAGGCCGTTCCTATGATCAATCAGCGGTTCAGCGCTCTCCAGGCAATATCTTTACGATATTGGGCCCCTTCGAAATGAATGCGTTCTACAGCACCGTAAGCGCGTTCCTTTGCTTTTGCGATTGTTTCATCGACAGCCGTCACTCCGAGAACCCGGCCGCCATTTGTGACAATCTGCCCGTCCACTTCCTTGGTTCCTGCATGGAAGACCACGACATCTTCGAGCTTGGACGCTTCCTCAAGACCCGTAATGGCAATGCCCTTGGGATAGGAACCAGGATAACCGCCGCTTGCCATGACAACACAGACAGCAGCACCAGATTTCCATTTCACCATATCAGGACGAAGGGTTCCTGTTGCGCAGGCATACATCACTTCTGCGAGGTCCCCGTCGAATAAAGGCAGGACGGCCTGGGTTTCCGGATCGCCAAAGCGGCAGTTGAATTCAACGACCTTGATGGAATCCCCACTGATCATGAGACCTGCATACAGACAGCCAGAATAAGGCCGTCCTTCCTTTTCCAAAGCATCAATGACAGGACGAATAATCGTATCCTGAGTCTTTTGCTTAAGGGCCTCTGTCATCACGGGTGCTGGGGCATAAGCGCCCATGCCACCCGTATTGGGCCCCTTATCCCCATCAAAGACCCTCTTATGGTCTTGGGCTGGAATCATAGGAACAATGGTCTTGCCATCGGTAAAGCACAAAAGGGAACATTCCTCCCCTTCCATAAATTCCTCGATGACAACGCGGCTCCCGGCACTTCCAAAACGATGCTCTTGCCCCATCATTTCTTCCAGCGCTTCCAGCGCTTCTTTTTCCGTCATCGCGACAACGACACCTTTACCGGCAGCAAGTCCATCGGCCTTGATGACAATCGGGGCCCCTTTTTCGCGAACGTAAGCCTTCGCTTCATCCAAGGAATCGCATACCTTGAAAAATGCCGTAGGCACGTGGTACTTTTCCATCAGTTCCTTGGAAAAGATCTTGGATCCTTCAATCTCTGCCGCCTTGGCCTTAGGCCCAAAGGCCTTGAGCCCATGAGCTTCAAAGACATCGACGAGACCCGCTACAAGGGGTGCTTCAGGCCCCACTACGGTCAGGTCTATGGCATGCGTTTCGGCCCACTGGGCCAGACCTTCAAGATTGGTCACATCCATGGGAACGCATTCTGCCAATCCCATCATCCCCGGGCCGCCAGGAATCGCATAGAGCTTCTTCACCTTAGGACTTTGGGCGAGTTTCCAAACAATTGTATGTTCGCGGCCGCCACCGCCGATGACGAGTATATTCATACCAATAGGCCTCCTTTATGACAGCAGTTTCTCGAAATAGGCGCTGATGGCCGTATCATAATGCGCCGTATGGGCAAAAGCCTCATGGGCCAGCATCCGGCGCGTCTTAAGGTCCACGTCACCTTTTTCGTCAAGCATCTTCATGAGACTGGCATAGCGATCCGGATTCGTGATGACCACCACATCGTGGAAATTCTTTGCCGAAGCCCGAACCATGCAGGGACCGCCAATGTCGATATTTTCGATGGCTTCCGCTTCTGTCACGTTCGGTTTAGCAATCGTCGCTTCAAAAGGATACAGGTTGCAGACCACCAAATCAATCGGTTTAATGCCGTTCTTTTTCATATCTTCCATGTGTTTGGGATTGCTGCGCACCGCAAGGATTCCGCCATGAATCTTTGGATTCAGCGTCTTGACGCGGCCGTCCATCATCTCCGGCGTGCCCGTCACATCACTGACATAGGTCACAGGAATACCGGCATCCTCGATGGCTTTCATGGTTCCGCCCGTAGAAATGATTTCGATGCCTTTATCATGAAGGAAGCGGGCTAATTCTACGATGCCACGCTTATCAGACACACTGAGGAGGGCTCTTTTGATTGCCATAGCGATCACCTTATTCCTTTCTGATCTTGACTCTCCGCCCTTTAACGCTCAGGCGGTCTTCACACCATAGTTTCACAGCTTCCGGAAGGATTGTATGTTCTTCTACTAGGATCCTCGCGGCAAGGGTATCGTGTGTATCCTCATCGTAGACGGGAACCGCCCTCTGGAGAATAATTGGACCGGAATCCATGCCGGCATCGACAAAATGAACGGTACAGCCAGCAATCTTGACTCCATACTGGAGGGCCTGCCCCTGTGCGTCAAGACCTTTGAAACTCGGCAGGAGGGCCGGATGGATATTGATGATGGCGTGGGGCCACTTGGTCACAAATTCACCGCTTAAGATGCGCATAAACCCAGCAAGGACAACAAGCTCGACCCCCGCATTCCGCAAGGCGGCATCAAGGGCCGCTTCATAGGAAGCCTTATCCTTAAACTCCTGACGGAGAATGGTCTTTCCCGTGATTCCCGCTTTGGCCGCCCGTTCAAGGGCAAAGGCTTCCGGACTGTCGCTGATAACAAGGCAAATCTCAATTGGAAGGGATTCTGCCGCAATCTTATCAATGATGGCCTGCAAGTTGCTTCCTCGACCGCTAACAAGGACACCGATCTTTCTTTTATTCACCAAAAACGCCGCCTTTCATGACCGTCTTCTTTGTTCCAGGTACAACATGACCAAGTTCATAGAAGGTTTCCCCATTTTCCTTCAAATGGGCACGGACGGCATCTGCTTCATCGGCCCCGACAACAAGGACCATGCCGACACCCATATTAAAGGTGCGGTACATTTCCTTCCAAGGCACGTTGCCCCATTCCTGGAGTTTCTTGAAGACCGCCGGCATTTCCCACGCATCGGCATGGACTTCGGCATCACAGTCAGCCGGAAGAATACGGGGAATGTTTTCATAGAATCCGCCGCCCGTGATATGCACCATGCCGTGGAGATCGAACTTCTTGATGAGCGGCAGGCACGTACGGGGATACAGACGGGTCGGTGTAAGAAGTTCTTCACCGAGAGTCTTGCCAAATTCAGGGATATACGTATCAACCTTCATGCCCATCACGTCAAAGCAAAGCTTACGAACAAGGGAATAACCATTTGAATGGATGCCCGAGGAAGGAAGGCCCAAGAGCACATCACCGGCCTTTACCTTATCACCAGTAATCATCTTGTCCCGTTCGACCACACCGACGGAAAAACCGGCAATGTCATATTCATCTTTGGCATAAAAGCCGGCCATTTCAGCGGTTTCACCGCCAATAAGGGCACAGCCCGATTCTTTGCAGGCGCCGGCCACACCGCGAACGATGTCAGCAATCTTTTGGGAATCCACCTTAGCCGTTGCAATGTAATCGAGAAAAAAGAGTGGTTCCGCTCCCTGGACAAGGATATCATTGACACACATGGCGACTGCATCCTGGCCGATGGTGTCATGACGGTCCATGAGGAAGGCAATCTTGAGCTTGGTACCCACGCCATCAGTGCCGGATACAAGAACAGGATCCTTGTAGGAACCCAGGGCAAAAAGACCTCCAAAACCACCTAGGTCACCAATGACCTCCGGACGATAGGTCGCGCGGACACTATCTTTCATCAGTTCAACGGCTTTGTTGCCGGCATCAATGTTTACCCCGGCATCAGCATAGGTAATGCTCTTTTTCTCATCACTCACGATTGGTACCTCCTTAGCAGCCCATTTCAAATTGATACTTGGAACCTTGTTTCATCTCTTCATCTGCCCCATCAGGATACTTGGCATTGAAGCAGGCATAGCACATATCATCCGGATCAAGGACGGACAGGGATGACCGTAAGCCTTCCATGGAAATATAATGCAAGCTATCAGCTTTAATGTATTCACAGATCTCTTTTTCCGTCTTGGTCGCAGCAATCAGTTCCTTGCGTTCTGACGTATCAATGCCATAATAGCAGGAATTCATGACCGGTGGAGAACTGATACAGACATGGACCTGCTTAGCCCCAGCATCACGCAGGAGCTGGACAATTTTGCCGCTTGTCGTCCCGCGGACAATCGAATCATCAACCATGACGACAGACTTGCCCGCCACCAAACTGCGGTTGGCATTGAGCTTCAGCCGAACTGCGTTGAGGCGCTGTTTCTGCGTCGGCTGGATAAAAGTCCTTCCAATATATTTATTCTTTGTCAATCCTTCGAGGAAAGGTATTCCCTTTTCAAGGCCATAGCCAATGGCGGCCGGCGTCCCTGAATCAGGAACGGAAATAACGATATCCGCCTTGATATCCTTAGTTTCACGGGCAAGGATACGTCCCATATTGACACGGGCCAAATAAATGCTTTCTCCATCCATGATGGAATCAGGACGGGCAAAATAGACAAACTCAAAGATGCAATGGGCGCGGTGTTCTGGTTGATGCTGGGCATACATGAGGCTTGTCGGCTCTTTATCAGCATCATCGATAACAATCATCTCGCCTGGTTTGATGTCACGGACATAATGAGCACCCACCAAATCAAGGGCACAGGTTTCACTGGCAACAACCCAGCCATGATCAAGACGTCCCAAACAAAGAGGCCGAAAACCATAAGGATCACGGAACGCAATCAGTTTATCATTACTCATGATGAGGATGGCAAAAGCACCCTTGATTGCATTGGCAGCCTCCGCTACGCGCTCTTCCAAGGTCTTTTTGCGGGAACGGGCAATCAGGGACAGAACGACCTCGCTATCAACCGTAGTCTGGAATACGTGTCCTTCCTTGGCAAGCTCCTGCCGCAGGCTAGCTGCATTTGTCAAGTTACCATTATGGGACAGGCAGAGATTTCCCCCATCATAGAACACTTTCAAAGGCTGGACATTGTAAGTCATACTGCTGCCCGTCGTGGAATAACGGACATGACCAATGCCAATATATCCGTCAAGACCCTCGAGTCCTGATTTGAACACATCGGAAACAAGGCCCATATTCTTTTTCACATGGACGTTCTGTCCGTCGCTGACAATAATTCCCGCACTTTCCTGACCGCGGTGCTGCAGTGCAAAAAGCCCCCAGTACGTATTAAGTGCTACATCGTCTTTGTGGGAATAGATACCGAATACACCGCATTCTTCATGCAGCTTATCCGCTTCGTAGAAAAGGTCCCGCATAGTTCCTCCTTAAATGACAATCAATTAGTTAGAAGCACGGGCAGCTGCCAGCTTCTCCCCTTTGGCTCTGACTTCTTCTTTCATCTTGTCACGATAAGTGGCAAGCTTCTGAACCAGTTCCGGATACTTAAGGGAAAGGATTTCTACAGCAAAAATAGCCGCGTTCTTGGCCCCGTCGATAGCCATGGCTGCCACAGGAATTCCGCTTGGCATCTGGACCGTACTCAAAAGGGCATCCATTCCATTAAGAGCCGTTGCATTAATTGGCACCCCAATGACCGGAAGCGTAGTATACGCAGCTACGACACCACCCAAGTGAGCCGCCGCTCCTGCAGCGGAGATAATGACATCAACACCGCGGTCCCGAGCCCCTTCGGCAAAGGCCTTGACGAGTTCCGGCGTACGATGGGCGCTAGCAACCGTGACCTCAAGGTCAATGCCAAATTCCTGAAAGACTTTTTCAGCGCTCTCCAGTTTAGGCCAATCAGAATTGCTTCCCATGATCATTGCAACTTTCATCTTAAGCACCTCCGAATAAAAAAGACCCAGAGCCTACCATGAATCGATTACCATGAAACTTCTCTAGGGTCAGTTGAACAAATGCATAAATGCTGATTACATTCTATCAATCTGCAGCCTTGCTGTCAATTCTAATTCGAACTTTTATTTCATATGTTACAAAATTGTTCATGCATAAGTGAGGCTTTCCTCGTCCCTAACAAGGGTGCTTCCTGCTCTGCCATAAGGCCACAAGAGATAGAAAAAGAGCTGCCCGCAGGCAGCTCATACATACACGAGTCAAGCAAAGCGTTTTTCCCATCCTGATTTTTGGTAATAGAGATAAAGCAGGAAACTGCACATCATCCACCCCAAGGGGTAGCCAAAGGCCATGAGATGCGGCTCGTTTTGGATATGGGAGACAATGAAAAGATAGATTTGTCTAAAAAAGACAAAGGAAAAGAGCATGATGACCATTGGCGCCCGGGCATCGCCAATGCCCCGCAGAACGCCAGCGTAGACCTGGTTCAGGCAGGCAAAGAGAGCGAACCAACAGTTCGTTCGGATGAAAAGGGTGCCATAATAAACAACGTCTGGATCTGTATTGAAAATCCGAACAATCTCCGGGGCAAAGCAGAGTGCCGGCAGAGCCAGGATCAGCGTCCCGATTTCCGCCATTTTCAAGGCGACCTTATGACCCTCCTTGATGCGGGAAAGATTCCGGGCCCCGGCGTTTTGACCAGTAAAGGTCGTAACAGCTAAGGCAATGGTCATCATAGGCATGAGGATAAAAGCATCAATTCGGAAATAGACACCCCACCCCGTGGTGCTCGCCGCCCCAAAAAAATTGATATAGGCCTGGACAAAAACATTGGAAAAACTGGTGAGAGCCTGTTGAAATCCTGCCGGCATACCGACATCGATGATCTGCTTGAAAACAAAGGCGTGAATCTTCATGTTCCTGAAACGGATCTGATAAACATCATGGGAGCGATAGAGAACAAATAGGATAAGGAACGCCGAAACATATTGGCTCATGACGGTTGCAAGCGCTGCGCCGGCCACACTCATCTTGAGGGAAACCACAAAATAAAGATCCAGTACGACATTAAGTAGACTCGTAAAGATAAGGAAATAGAGCGGCCTTTTAGAATCCCCGACGGCCCGTAAGACGGCAGAGCCCATGTTATAAAGCATGGTACTTGTGGATCCCGTCAAAAGGATCCGGAGATACACCGTCGCAAGAGGCGTAATGGAGGGCGCCGTCCGCATGAATCGAACCATATAGGGAGCTCCCACATAACCAATTGCATCAAAAATAAGGGAAAGGATAAAGGTCCCCAGCAAGGATGTATGGATGGCTTTTTTTAGCATGTCCGGGTCATGGGCGCCAAAGTATTGGGAAATGATGACACTGGCCCCCGTACTGATTCCCATAAAAAGGCCAATCAGCGTATTGACGGCAGGCATCATGCTGGTAACCGCGCCCAAGGCGTCGGCTCCCACAAAATTTCCCACAACAAGACTATCAACGGTGCTGTACAGCTGCTGAAAAAGATTACCCAGCAAAAGCGGCAGTGAAAAAAGGAAAAGGCTTTTCCAGATACTCCCCTTCGTCATATCCATAGTGGTTGAGGAATGGGCCATAGCTTCAGCTCCTTTGCATGAAGAAAAGGAAGCGCCGCCACGGGCCCTTCCCTTTCCAGATGATTCAGTTCAATGACAAGAAAAAATGTCTTCGCTTCCTTATTTCAGGAGACTGCGGTCCTCAAAATAATTGATCCGCATAGACCGGCGAACCTCAGCGAGGGTCTCTCCAGCCTTTTGGGAAGCTTGTTTGCTTCCTGCTTCAAGGATGTCATACACGTCGTCCGGGTGTTCTTCCCACGATCTGCGGCGGGTACGGATCGGTTCAAGGAAGGTCTCCATGACCTTATTGAGGAACTTCTTGATTTTCACATCCCCTAAGCCGCCTTGGCGGTAGTGATCCTTCAGTTCATCAAGGTTATTATATTCCGGCAGGAACTGCGCAAAATGTTCTGGTTTCGAAAACGCGTCAAGATAAGTAAAGACCGTATTGCCTTCCACGTGCCCCGGATCGGAAACCTGGAGGTGAGTGGGATCCGTGTACATGGACATGATTTTCTTTTTCACGGTTTCAGCATCGTCGGAAAGATAGATACAGTTGCCCAAGGATTTGCTCATCTTGGCTTTGCCATCAATCCCTGGCAGCCGATAACAAGCTTTATTAGGCGGCAGATAAATATCCGGTTCCGTCAAGGTTTCCCCGTAAACGGAATTGAACTTGCGCACAATTTCCCGACATTGTTCGAGCATAGGTTCCTGATCTTCCCCAACGGGAACATGGGTGGCATGGAAAGCCGTAATATCAGCAGCTTGGCTTACAGGGTAGCAGAAAAAGCCAAGGGGCACGCTGTTTTCAAAGTTCTTCTGCTGAATTTCCGCTTTAACGGTCGGGTTGCGCTGTACTCGTGAAACAGTAACAAGATCCATATAATAAGCAGTCAATTCATAAAGGGCCGGGACCATGGACTGGATAAAAATGGTGGCCTTTTCAGGGTCAATCCCTACAGCCAGATAATCGAGGGCAACTTGTAGTACATTTTGACGAACTTTTTCGGGATTTTCTGCATTATCCGTGAGTGCCTGGGAATCGGCAATCATAAAATAGATTTCATCGAAATCACCGGAATTCTGCAGTCTTACGCGATTTTGCAAGGACCCAACATAATGACCGACATGAAGATGACCCGTAGGACGATCCCCTGTTAAAATAATTTTTTTCATAAACCGATGCTCCTTCTTAGGATATTCCTTCGTTTTGACCGGTCATTCCCTAAAAAAGGAGACCGGAACGGTTCTTTCTTTGTATAACTATACTATGATTCTGTTTATTTTTCAAATAGCTGGCAAATCTTTTGAGATAATGACCAAAAGGATCATTTTGTCCCCGAAATCATCCCTTTTAACGTCAAAAACTTCCCTTTTATCCAATCCCCCTTTTATATCCGTTCTATTTAGGGCATAATAAAGGACATGAACCCATTACACGCCAATCCATAACGAAGGAGACACGACACATGATCTATTACCAACAACACGAAGATTGGGAAAACAGAGGCCTTGCTGCCACCATGAGACGGTCCATGAATGAAGCCGAATGTCATCTTTGGTTTGACTTCATGCGACCCTACCCTCTCCGGTTCGGCCGCAAGAAATGTATCTTTGGCTTCATTGCCGACTTTTACTGCGCCAAGGCAAAGCTGCTCATTGTCATAGACGGCAATCCCAACAATCCGACAACCCCCATAGATGATACAGCCGAAGGCAAGAAAAAGCTTTGGCGATATGGCTATGAGATCCTTCATCTGACCAGAGACGATATTATGCATCATTTTGAGGATGTTTGCCTAGAAATTGAAGAACGGATTGAAGAGGCAACGGGCGTTCTCTCCTAACAGCCCTGCTGATTTCAAATAAAGGCCTGCCCGAACTCCAACGCTTGTGGCAGGCCTTTTCAAATAGAAGATTCATTCAGGCGCTACTCATCAACGGCCAGTTAATCAACTCTCCCTTTTCAGTACGGGAGATAGAAAACTCACTATGTTAGAATTAGCGAATTAAAGATTACAATGTTTGTTTTAATTATCTTGTTTAGATAGCATTTGTAATGTGCATCCTTTTTTATGATTTTGCTGAAAACTATTGTACTTGCAACATGAAACGAGTATACTAGAAGAATCTTATTTTCATTTGTTTCAGTCATGAAAGAAAGGGAGTTTGCACATGAATCCGCTTGTTACCTTTGTAAAGAAAGTGCCCCTCATTGAACAGATTGCCATTGGACTCGTCATTGGCATCATGCTCGCCGTCTTTGTACCCTCTGCGGTCCCCTTCGTCAGTATCTTCGGCGATTTATTTGTCAGTGCCCTTAAAGGCGTGGCTCCAGTCCTTGTCTTTATTCTCGTTATGAACGCCATGACGCAGCGCAAGAGTGATGGCGATACCAACATGAAACCCATCGTCACACTTTATGTCCTAGGTACTTTCGCTGCCTCTCTTGTTGGCGTAACGCTGTCCTTTCTCTTTCCTGTCACTCTACAGCTATCGATTGGAAACAGTGAAATCAATCCGCCCAGCGGGATTGCCCAAGTCCTTCATACGCTGATCATGAACGTCGTGGATAACCCTGTTAACGCCCTCCTGCGGGCCAACTACATTGGGATCCTCGCCTGGGCCGTCATCATTGGCCTTGCCATGCATAGCGTCGCTAAAGAAGAAACGAAAAAAGTCTTTGATGACCTCTCGAAGGGCATCACCATTGTCGTCAGCTGGGTCATCCGTTTTGCCCCGCTCGGCATCATGGGTCTTGTGACGCAGTCCATTTCTGCAAGCGGACTTTCCGCCCTTCTTTCTTATTTAAAGCTGCTCGGGGTCCTCATTGCCTCGTATGCCTTGGTAGCCCTTGTCATGAACCCAATCATCGTCTTTGCCAAAATCCACCGCAATCCCTATCCCCTTGTCTTTGCCACGATTCGTGAATCAGGCATCTATGCCTTCTTTACCAGAAGTTCAGCTGCGAATATCCCCGTCAATCTGTCCCTTTGCAAACGCTTGGGACTTAATCCGGATACCTATACCATTTCCATTCCGCTTGGCGCTACAATCAATATGGCAGGTGCTTCGATTACAATTTCTGTCCTTGCCTTGGCAGCGGCCAACACCTTAGGAATCCAAGTCGATCTTTTGACAGCCCTCCTCTTATGCCTCATTTCCACCGTCGGTGCCTGTGGGGCTTCCGGTGTAGCTGGCGGTTCTCTGCTTCTGATTCCTGTCGCCTGTGCTTCCTTTGGCATCTCCAACGACCTTGCCATGCAGGTTGTTGGCGTTGGATTCATCATCTCCGTTTTGGAAGATGCTTGTGAAACAGCCCTTAACAGCAGCAGTGATGTCCTATTTACGGCAACGGCTGAGTTTGCGGAACGGGCCAAGCGCGGTGAATTAAAGGCCGGGGACCTTGTTCCCAGCAAAGATTGATTGTACAGCACATGAATGGGACTGCGCCAAAACGGCGGCAGTCCCTTTTAATAAGGAGTGATTACATTGGTTCTGCCCAAGTCCCCTGCCCGTCCACCCATCTTAAATGCTTTCAGGGAGGCCTTGACAGCTACACTTCCCATTGCGGCCGGATTTCTTTTTATCGGAGCAGCCTATGGATTTTATATGCAGCGTATGGGGTTTTCCTTTTGGTATCCCATGCTGATGGCCATGATCATCTTTGGCGGCTCCTTGGAGTTTGTTACAGTGACCATGCTCCTTTCTCCCTTTGCCCCGCTCCAAGCTTTTCTCATGGCTCTCATGATCCAGGCGCGGCACCTCTTTTATGGCATTGCCATGCTGGACCGCTATAAAGGAATGGGTTGGAAAAAACCGTTTCTGATCTACGGCATGTGTGATGAAACCTTCGCCCTGATCTTTGCCAAAAAGCCCCATCCCGACGTTGACCCAGGCTGGTTCATGCTTTTTGTTACGCTGCTTGACTACACGTACTGGTTTACAAGCGCAGCCCTTGGCGGCATTTTTGGTTCCCTCGTTCCCTTTGACACAAAAGGTATTGACTTTGTCATGACAAGCATGTTCATTGTCATTTTTGTTGAACAGGTTCGCCAGCAAAAAACGCCGCTCACCGCATCCATCGGACTTTGCTCTGCCGTAATCTGCAGGCTTCTATTTGGTCCCGACCACTTCCTGATTCCCACCATGATCGTGATTCTCATTCTCGTAACGGGCCTGCGCAAACGAATTACCCAAAAAGGAGGCTTTCCTTCATGACCTTTTTTGAAGAAGCCATTACGATTGGCGTCTGTGCCGCGGCAACCATCCTGACCCGCTTTCTTCCTTTCTTTGTCTTTTCATCTAGGCGCCCCACACCGCCTTTCATGACTTATCTGGGAAAGGCCCTGCCGCCCGCCATTTTTGCCATGCTTTGCGTCTACTGCCTGCGCCATATCACCATTCTTGTTTCGCCCTACGGACTGCCAGAATTATGTGCGTCAGCCGTCACCGTTTTCCTGCAGCTCAAAAAGCGCAGCATGATGCTTTCCATGGTCGTTGGAACGGTTTGTTACATGGTGCTGATTAGGCTCTGACAATCTGCTCACTGCACGGATTTTGCTCACATCAATGAAATCGTAATAGTCCCGCGATTTAGAAAGGATGAACGAAGGCAAAGAACGTTTTCCTACTTGTTAGAGACAGCAAAAAAGGGCTCCATCACCCGAGCCCTTTTCTTCTCCACATCCGGATCTCCAAATTATAGATTCGGCCGTCCAGGCAATTCATTATTTTTTTGATAGACGACCCACTCACCAATATTGGTTCCATGGTCCGCCATGCGCTCGATATATTTGATGATGAGCACGTAATCCACATAGGCACCCGTACTTAACCGGTCTTCCTGGTTCTCGATTTTATTGGAAAGATCATAAAGCAATTGGTTGAAGTGGGCATCGACAACATCATCCTTATCCTTGATCAGTTCCGCGGTCTTGGAATCCCCACTTAGGTAACAGTCAAAGGCCGTCGTGACAAGACCCTCCATATCTTCATAGAGATGATCGACCCCTTTCGGCAGTGGAAGGGGATTTTTCATTCCCGCAATACGCAGCACATAGCTGCTGATATCGGAACAATGATCTGCAATCCGTTCCATATCCCCTAGGATCTTGAAGGTTCCGACAAGACCCCGCCAATCACCGGCAACGGGTGACTGCAGGACCTGGATATTGAGGTCTTTGTGCATAATATCACGGATCATGTTATCAAAGGCCTCATCACCATCACGGATTTCCCGTGCCATATCGACATCCATGCTGAGCATGGCTTGCCCCGTCCTTTTGACTGTATCCTTGAGCGCGCAAATGAGCTTTTCCACATCTTTGTGCATTTCTTCAAGGGACTCTACATAGGCATCCCGCATGTTTATTCCTCCTTTTGGCATCAACCGAACCGGCCCGTAATGTAAGATTCCGTACGAGGTTCGTCAGGATTGGTAAAGAGTTTTTCGGTTCGGTCCATTTCCACCAATTCACCCAAGTAGAAGAACGCTGTTCGGTCGGAAATCCGTTTGGCCTGCTGCATATTATGGGTCACGATGACAATCGTATATTGTCGCTTAAGTTCCAAGGCAAGATCCTCGATTTTCTGGGTAGAAATCGGATCTAGGGCACTTGTTGGTTCATCCATAAGGATCACGGAAGGCTGCGCGGCAAGTGTCCTTGCAATGCACAGGCGCTGCTGCTGCCCGCCGGAAAGGCCTAAGGCACTCGTGTTGAGTCGATCCTTGAGTTCATCCCAAATGGCAGCTTGCTTTAAACTTGTCTCTACGAGGCCGTCTAGGACGGACTGACTCGTAATGCCCTGGACGCGCGGCCCATAAGCAACATTATCATATATACTCTTAGGAAACGGCGAAGGCTGCTGAAAGACCATCCCCACCCGATAACGCAGGAGCAAGGAATCGATTTCCGTAAAGATATCAAGCCCTTCAAACTTGATGGATCCTTCAACGCGGCAGCCCTCAACAAAATCATTCATGCGGTTAAGTGTCTTAAGAAGCGTGGATTTCCCGCATCCGCTCGGTCCAATAAGAGCAGTGATCTCATTTTTGCGGACCTGCATGGAAATATCCTTCAAAGCTTGATTCTTTCCATAGAAAAGATTCACGTGCTGAATATCAAATGTCAGGTCCTCCGATCTTGCATCTAGTTTTTCCATGGATCAAATTCCTCCCATTTTCTTTTCCATGCGCCAGCTGATATAGCGAGCAAGCGCATTGAAAATAACAACGACCAACATCAGGATGGCACTCGTGACCCCTGCGATTTGCGCCGCATTGGGATCAAGCGCTTCCGTCCGTAGTGCCCAAATATGAAGGGCCAAGGTTTCACCCGGCCTAAACGGGTTCAGCGGACAGGATTGGCTTAAAATATCCCAGTTTGACCAGTCGATGTCCGTGCTCATTCCCGCCGTAAACATCAGGGCGGCCGCTTCCCCAAAACCACGGCCAGCAGCGAGGATAAGACCGGTCATGATACGCGGGAAACATGCGGGCAGCTCGACGTGGATCAGTGTCTGCATCCGGGATGCTCCAAGGCCCAGGCTGCCCAATTTATAAAACGGCGGCAGTCCTTCAAGGGCGTCCTCCGTAACAGAGGCAAGCATGGGCAAGGTCATGATGGAAACAGACAGGGCCCCGGCCATCAGGTTCCATTGGGAACCGGTCATGACGATAAAGACCAGATAACCAAATAGGCCAACAACAATCGATGGAAGGGACGCGAGGGTTTCAATCGCCATCCGGACCCATTTGGTCAATTTACCATGACCGGCGTATTCTGCAAGAAAGATTCCTGCAGGAATCCCCCATAAGGCGCTGAAAAACAGGGCCAGGACCACAAGATAGAGGGTATTGAAAAAGATGCTGGAAAGGGAATCGAGAATATCTGGATTTACCGACAAGAAACCCTGCCCGATAACAAAACCAACAAAGATAGTGAGCAGCAAGGCCGCGCCAAAAGCCCCCGCATAAAAAAAGCCGGTCATGATGGACGATATCATTCTTTTTCGCTTGATTCGGTTCAGCCCCGTTTCCTTAGAGGGCGCATCATGGCGGGGGAGCGAAAGAATTTCTTCAATCATTGGTCAGCCCCCTTTAAGCGCTTTTTACCCACGTGATGGATAATAAAAATCAGGATGAATGAGATGACAAAGAGCAGCAACGCCAGCGTCCAAAGTGCGGCATTATATTCGCCGCCTTCCATGGCACTTCCCATATCAGAAGCAATGACCGTTGTCATGGCCGTTGCCGGCAGAAATAGGGAGGTTGGGAAAACCTTCATTTGACCTACAACCATAGCCACGGCAAGGGCTTCGCCCAAAGCACGGGCAAGACCTAGGACAATCCCTGTAAAGATTCCCGTTCGGGCAGAAGGAAGAACAACGGTACGGATTGTCTCCCAACGTGTCGCACCAAGGCCATAGGCTGCATCACGCAGGCTCTTGGGGACAGCCATCATGGCATCGGAGGCCATCATAGTAATCACGGGAAAAATCATAGTTGCCAGCACCAAAGAAGCAGAAAGGACGGAAAAGCCAAAAGGCATCGTGAAAAATTTCCGTAAAAAAGGAATCAGCACGGTAAGACCAATCCAGCCATAGATGACAGAGGGAATCCCCGTAAAAAGTTCAATAAAAGGTTGGACATGGCGCCGTGACGAAGGGGATGCAATTTCCGTCATATAAATGGCCGCCGCAAGACTGACTGGAAGGGCAAATAAAAGGGCCAGGAGGCAGATGACAAGGGAGCCCGAGATAAACATGGCAGCCCCCACCTGCCCTCCGCCGGACGCTGTATCAGAAGGGGCCCACTGCCCACTGAAAAGAAATTCCTGTAACGAATGTCCAAAGACCAGAAACGTCTCACTGCCGCGCATAAAAAGGAACAGGCCTATACAAAACGGAAGTAAAGCCGCTGTAAACCCGCATAGCTTTACTCCCGTCGTTGCAAGGAGTTCCCTGTGATGGATGGCTGCTGCATGCTGCAGCATCGCTTTTTCCTTCATAGAAAAATCTCCCTTTCTCAAAGCTGGAAAGATGGACTTAATCGTGGTCTGGATCCTTCAGCTCTATCTTGCTGCTGACACCGTAACCCAGTTCTTCAATCCGTTTGCCGTAATCAGCAGAACCAATGAATTCGAGGAAAGCTTTGACCGCCGGTTTCGGGTCTTTTGCCGTGTAGATATGTTCAAACCCAAAGACGTTATACTTACCGCTGTAGGTGTTTTCCAAGGTCGGGGCAACGCCGTCAATAGCTATGGCGGCGACCGTATCATTCTTTACAAGATAAGGCAGGGCCACATATCCAATGGCACCTTTATTCTGGGCAACACTCTGGAGCAGGAGTCCGGAGTTATCCGTCTCAAGGGACTTATTGGAAACTTCTTCCACTCCGCCCAATGCATACTTCGTAAAGAGGGCACGCGTACCGGAAGTCTTCGGACGGGTAATCAGGACAATCGGTTCGTCCGGACCGCCGACTTCTTTCCAATTCTTGATTTTCGTCGTAAAGATCTCTTTTAGCTGCTGGCTGGTCAGGTTCTTTACAGTGGCAGCTACATCCTTATTGACAATGGTCGCAACGGTCATAACGCAGATCTTGTGGTCAAGGAGATTTTCTGCTTTATCCTTAGGCAGTTTGGATGCAGCCGGAACATCGGAGTTTCCCATATCGACAGAGCCTTCGGAGACCTGTTTGAGACCGGTGCCGCTTCCCCCAGCATTAAGACTGATGGATACATCTTTATGGTTCTTCTTGAAGGCTTCTGCTGCATCCTTGACAAGCGGCAGGAGAGCCGATGAACCAGAACCCGTAATGTTTCCGGAAAGAGCCTTTTCGCCACCCGTCGTTGCTGCCTTCTTACCTCCGCAGCCAGCGAGCCCAACCACCATCATAGCTGTCAAACTCATCAGCAATCCTTTTCTTAACGCGCTTTTTACTTTCATCAATGATCCATCCTTTCTTACGCCAATCTTTTTTATGAGCTGTATTGGTTTTGCTTTATGAATAGCCTACCCCACCTCTGTAAAGATTGACCTTTTCTTCCTGTAAAAATTTCGTAAAAACAAGCACGCCCGAAAGTACGTCCTCATCATGGGACAGCCTTACCCCATTTAGCAAAGGGCAATTGATTTGAGAACATGGCCAAAACTGCGGGTCTTATGGTAACTTTGTTACAGATTCACACCATAAATATGAACCCTTGGTGTCACTAGTTGAAATCCATCCGAACCATGATATGATGAACCCGTAACCTAAAAAGGAGGTCATATTATGCAGCGATTTACACTTCCAAGAGATATCTATCATGGCTATGGCTCCATGGAAATCCTTAAAAATTTAACAGGAAAACGTGCCATAATCTGCACCGGCGGAGGTTCCAGCCGTCGGAACGGTTCTCTCGGTAAAGCCGAGGCCTACCTCAAAGAGGCAGGCATGGAAGTAAAGATCTACGAAGGTATCGAATCCGATCCTTCAGTAGAAACTGTTCTTAAAGGCGCCAAGGTCATGCAGGAATTTGGTCCTGATTGGATCATCGCCATTGGCGGCGGCTCCCCCATTGATGCCGCAAAAGCCATGTGGATCAAATATGAGTACCCATCCATCACCTTTGATGAAATGCGCAAGGTCTTTGGACTCCCCAAATTAAGGCGCAAAGCCCATTTTATCGCGATTTCGTCCACATCAGGCACGGCCACGGAAGTGACCAGTTTTTCCATCATCACCGATTATAAAAGCGGAATCAAGTACCCGATTGCAGACTTTGAGATTACACCGGACATGGCCATCATCGATCCTGAATTAACCCATGGCATGCCCCCAAAACTCGTGGCACATACTGGTATGGATGCCTTTACTCACGCCGTGGAAGCCTATGTGTCAACGGCTCATTGTGAATTTACGGACGCCCTTGCCATCCATGCCATAGAAATGATTCAAAAATATCTGATTCCCTCTTACCAAGGCAACATGGAAGCAAGGGATAAGATGCATGATGCGCAGTGCCTTGCTGGGATGGCCTTTTCCAATGCCCTCCTGGGGATTGTCCACTCCATGGCCCATAAAACAGGAGCAGCCTTTGCTGATTATGGGGCCCACCTAATCCATGGGGCAGCCAATGCGATGTATCTGCCAAAGGTTATCCAGTTTAACGCGAAAGAAGAAGCGACCAAAAAACGCTACGCCATCATTTGCGACTACATGAAGCTGGGAGGAACGACAGACGAGGAAAAAGTCCATCTCCTCATTGACTGGATTCATAATACGCAGAAAGAGCTGAGGATTCCCCGTGCCATCCGTTTCTATGGAAAGGATGCCCTTCCGACAGAGCAAGGGTTCATTCCGGAAGCCGTCTTTGAAGAAAGACTGCCCCAAATTGCCGAAGACGCCCTTTTAGATGCCTGCACCTCGTCCAATCCCCGTAAACCGACGGAAAGTGAGCTGAAAAAGCTGCTCCAAGCCTGCTACTACGATAGGGATATTGATTTTTGAAGCCAACGGCGCCCCTTTCAGATGCATCAAAAGCTCCAGTCCTCCTTTAAAGAGGGCTGGAGCTTTTCTTACGCGCAATGAAATGGTTGAAATAAAAAGATCGATCTGGGAGGGTGGGTAAGGCACTCAATCATGGATCTTCAGCTGGTGAAGGGCCTGGACAAATTGGGGATCAAAGTGATTCACAATGTCGCTGCGGCCCCGGTCAAGGGCTGCAATGGCGCTACGGTCTTCTGCTGAAAGGGTAAAATCAAAGACATCTATATTTTGCTTCATCCGTTCCAGATGGGTCGACTTTGGAATGACGATGACGCCACGGTCAAGATTCCAGCGCAAAGCCACCTGGGCGGCGGACTTGCCATACTTTTTCCCGATTTCTGTTAGGACCGGATGGGTGAAAAGACCATGTTTTCCTTCTGCAAAAGGCCCCCAAGCTTCCGGTTTCACGCCATAGTGTTTCATAAGTGCCAAGGCATTTTCCTGCTGAAAGAAAGGATGCAGCTCGACTTGGTTAACTGCTGGCATGACGCGAACAGTCTCACAAAAATCAGCAAGGATATGAGGATAGAAATTACAGACCCCAATAGCTCGAACAAGTCCCTTGTCATGCGCCTCTTCCATGGCCCGATAGGCACCATAATAGTCCCCCATGGGCTGATGAATCAAGTAAAGATCCAGATAATCAAGGTTCAGCTTATCAAGGGAAACCTTCAGGGCTTCCTTAGCCTTTTCATAAGAAGCATCTTGAACCCATAGTTTCGTCGTAATAAAGAGCTCATTCCGAGGAATCCCGCTTTCCTTGATTGCCTCTCCAACAGCTTTTTCGTTGAAATACGCGGCAGCCGTATCAATGAGCCGGTACCCAGTTTCAAGGGCCATAAGGACACTTTCCCTGCAAATTTTTTCGTCGGGAACCTGAAAAACACCAAATCCCAGTTGGGGCATCTTGATTCCCTGATTAAGGGTCACTTCCTGCATAAGGATTCCACCTTTCTTATTTTCTATCATATAATTTTTCAAATTGATTGCTGAATATGCCAATCTTTCTTATACTATAGCGAGAAATCCGTTTCTTGTACATTAGTAATATAGTATAATAGTATTTATAAAATAAATAGTGGAGGTGCGTATGATTGAATTTGAGCATCTTTTCCAATTCGTTGCCTTTGGAACGTACGGCACACTTTCAAAAACAGCAGAAATCCTGCACGTCCCACAGCCGACACTGACAAGGAACATGAAACTTTTGGAAAAGGAATTTGGTGTCATTCTATTTGCGCGGTCAAAAAATCACATTGCCCTCAATGAAAATGGGCTGCTTGCCATAAAGGAAGCAAGAAAGATTCTCTCCGAAATAGAAGTCATGACGGATAAAGTCCGTCAGCTCGACCGCTCAAGGCATACCTTGTCACTGGGAAGCTGTGCCCCCTATCCTGTCATGGACTTTGTACGGCTGGCAACGGAACTCTATCCATCGCAGTCACTGACAACGGAACTGCGCAGCACCGAGCCCCTTCTTCAAGGGCTGCGGGATGGGCGATACAATGTCATTATCCTGCCTTTTAAGCCGACTGACAGCGCACTCATCGCTCTCCCCTTCGGCAAGGAATCACTGTACTTCAACCTTCCCAAAGGGCATCCCCAGGAAAAAAGCTCCTCCCTTTCTTTTTCCGATTTGGACGGGACTGCCATGATTGTTTATTCCCACATCGGGTTCTGGAAGGATCTCATCAAGGAAACAATGCCCCATTCCCGTTTCCTGCTCCAAGAACAGAGAGATGACTTTTTCGAGCTGGAGAAAGCTTCCTCCCTGCCTTCCTTCATTACGGACCGTGTCCTTAGTGAAGAACCTCTCAAAAATCGGACGGCTGTCCCGATTGTGGACCAATCGGCCCAGATTGAGTACTCTCTTGTCATGACAAAAAAGATGGGCCAACGCTATCCCCTCTTTACTAAATGGCTAAAACAAAAATAAAAACAAAAAATCGGGTCCTCCTTTGGGAAGACCCGTTTTTGTTTAGACGGAAAGGGAAGACAGGACGGAGGCCTTTGTCACAATGCCGCGGAAGACATCATGCTCATCCACTACAGCAAGAGGATACTGCGTCTTTGCCGCCAGAGGGACAATGGAAGAAACTGGAGCATCAAGATTGCGTACAAAAGGAACCTCCCGAATGATGGCTTCTTCAAAAGTCTTCTTCCCATCCCGCACGGAAAGGGCTCCTTCCAAGGTGATGATTCCGTCAAAGTGCATATAATCACTCACCACATAGGCACTTGAAACGCCGCTCGCGCGCATGCTGTTAAGGGCCACATTGGCGCCGTCGGTCTTTTTTATGACCGAACCGGGAACGGTCATGATGTGCTTAACCGTGAGCACCTTGGTTGTATCAACACTGTCAATAAAGCGGCGGACATAGTCATTGGCCGGTGCGCTCAGCATTTTTTCCGGTGTATCAAGCTGGATCATGCGTCCGTCCCGCAAAATGCCCACGCGGCTTCCCAACTTAAATGCCTCATTGATGTCATGAGTAATGAAGATAATGGTCTTTCCCGTCTGCTCCTGGATGCGCAGCAGCTCAAACTGGAGATCATTTTTCACAAGGGGATCAAGGGCGGAAAAGGCTTCATCCATGAGCAGGATATCCGGGTCGCTTGCCAAGGCCCTGGCGATACCAACGCGCTGCCGCATCCCGCCGGACAAACTATCAAGACTCTCCCGTTCGTGCCCTTCAAGACCCACCATGCGAATCATTTCAAGAGCCTTGGCCTCCCGTTCCGCCTTCTTGACGCCGCGGATTTCAAGACCATAGCCCACATTGCCCATGACATCCCGATGAGCGAGAAGACCGCCGTTTTGGAAGACCATGGAAATTTTTGTCCGCCGCAGCTTCTGAAGTTTTACTTCATCGTACGCAGTGATATCTTCCCCGTCAATGAGGACTTCTCCCCGGCTGGGCCGATGCAGCATATTGAGGCAGCGCACAAGGGTCGATTTGCCGCTGCCAGACAGCCCTATAAGTACAAAGATTTCTCCTTTTCCCACCCGAAAGGACACGTCCGTCACAGCCGCCGTCATCCCGGTTGCTTCAAGGACATCCTGTCTTGTAGCCCCAAGTTCCAATAGCTTATAGGCCATTTTCTTTTCACCGCGAAAATCCAGAGGGGCAAAGATTTTGTAGAGGTGCCGGACCTCGAGAATGGGCGTTTGTGTCATTGGGATTCCTCCTTCCGAATCACGCTTTGGGTCAGACGGTCAAGCAGGATCGCAATGATGACGATACTGAGTCCTGCCGACAGACCACGACCTGATTCCATACGGTTGATGGCGATGAGGACTTCCATACCAAGGCCGTTGGCACCGATCATGGAACTTGTAACGACCATAGCAACCGCCATCATCATGGTCTGATTGATACCCGTCATGATCGTAGGCAGGGCCTGAGGGATCTGCACCTTGACGAGGGTCTGGAAGCGTGAGGCCCCAAATGAACGAGACGCTTCGACTACTTCTGGATCGACTTGCTTGATTCCATGACTGGTCAGCCGAATGACAGGAACAACTGCATATACAACGGTTGCAAGGACGGCAGGCACCTTTCCTGGCCCCAGGAGCATGACTGCGGGAATCATATAAACAAAGGTCGGCATGGTCTGCATGGCATCAAGAAAAGGCCGAATCAAAGGATCGGCCCG
Organism: Acidaminococcus sp. AM33-14BH; assembly: GCF_003603525.1. Classification (NCBI taxonomy): domain Bacteria; kingdom Bacillati; phylum Bacillota; class Negativicutes; order Acidaminococcales; family Acidaminococcaceae; genus Acidaminococcus; species Acidaminococcus sp. AM33-14BH. Next base: position 217,185 of record NZ_QTNG01000003.1, read on the forward strand.
TTTGATGGAGGCAAGGAGGACGCCAATGGGAAGACCAATCAAAAGGGAAAAGAACACAGCCGCAAGGACAATGGAAAGGGTTTCACACATCATCTGCCAGTAACCCAAAAGACCGATAAAAAAGAGCAGCCCGCCAAAAAAAGCGCCTTTGCGGTAACTATTCATCAATCTGCCGCCGCCATAGGTCACGGCAAGAATCAAGATCCACCAAGGAATTGCGTCAAGTCCGCTGTTAAGGGCCCCAACAAAGATACCAATGAGACGCTTGAAGGAGACGAAGAATTCTCCATAATGAATGTTGATATAACGGACAAAAGCATCGACGGGCTCAGCCACATTGATGCGAAGGTTCGGAAACGTTGTGAGATAATTGATCATAAGGGCTCCTTTCCCAGTTAAAGTGCTTCCCTCAGTTTGGCTGCGTCTTCTGGCGTCAGCCAAGCATCAACAAGTTCCCCATGTTTTTTGAGGAACCAGCGGGCCGTTTCCTCATAGGAAGCCTTTGTATCCGCCATATGAGCCAAGGCTTCTGCCGTAAGGGTACTTGACGTATGGTAGCGGCTAAGGAACTTTGAAAACTCCGGCTCCCGTTTGGGGAAACGAGAATTGGCCGCAATCACAACCTTCACGGCAGGGGCTTCCGTAAGGCCCTCTTCAAAGGCGGCCTTCTCATAAGGGGCGTCTTCAAGCAATACAAGGTCAAGTTTACCGGAAAGCCAAGTAGGTTCCCATTGATACCCAACAACAGGAAGCCCTTTCTCGTAGGCAGTCAAAAAAGCCGTAGAAAGCGTAGCTTCGCTGCCAGGCCGAAAATAGATATAGTTCTGATTAAGCCCATAGACTTCATACTTCTTATAGAGGATGGCATCGATATTCCATCCTGGGATGGCACCATATAAGCGTCCTTTCGCGGGATCTTCCTCATCCTTAAAGAGCGCCGCATAGCGGCTCAGATCCTTGACGGATTTCAGGTCCGGCGCCATAGGGGCAATACCGCGTTCGGCATCACCTTCAATGACGTAGCGCGGGACATAAAACCCTTGGCGGTTATCATCATAGTTGACGCCCAGATCCACAATCCCGCCGGCGGCCTTATCTGCTTCATAAGTGGGAACGTTATCCGTCCACAGCTCCATATTGACATCTGCATCGCCGCGTACAAGGGCGGCCTGCGTGATGGGCGTGGAGCCATAAAGGATTTCCGTCTTGAGTCCATAGACCTTTTCAGCAACGAGCTGAGCCACAGCGTTATGGAACCGGACACTATCCCATCCAGGATCTGCAAAGACAACAGGCCGCTTTTCGTCAGGGGAACACCCTGATAGAATTCCCAGCAAAACAAGAAAAGCAGTAAGGATCATCGACTTGAATGCTTTCATGAAACCATCCTTTCTTCAGTATATTTATTCAAAATATTTGTTCACAATATTAATTTAACATGTTGCTAAATACTCCGTCAAATATTTTACAATTTGTTCATAAAATGATACATATTTGTGTAAGTATAATTTATCTTGTATATCCGTTCAAACACGTCCGATTTTATTCCCATTATCATTATTATCTGTACACAAATCATCCTTTTCAGTAAAAAGAAAGCCTCCCCTATCAAAGTTGATAGGAGAGGTTCATAAATTGCTTCTTTTTAATTAGAGTCGTCAAGAAAAATTCCGTCCATCATAACAGCCAAAGGATCTTGAATCGTGACAAAAGGTTTATCCTTGAAAAGGACCAAATCGGCATCCTTTCCTTTTTCTAGGCTCCCAACCCGCTGATCAACGCCCATGACGCGGGCCGCATTGATGGTGACCGCTGCAAGAGCTTTTTCATAGGCCATGCCCTTGCTGATGGCAAGGCCAACGCAAACAGGCAAATACTGCAGGGGAATCACGGGAGCATCCGTAATGATGCAGATATCACGGCCTTCTGCTAACGCAGCTACACTGTCAAATCCCTTCCCGTGAAGTTCCACCTTGCCGCGGCTTCCCAGGCTGGGCCCTACAAGAAGAGGGATCTCCGGACGTTTGCGCAAAAATTCCAAGATATCCGTCCCGCTTGTCACATGGTCCAAGGTAAACCGTAAATGAAATTCATCACAAATGCGGATAGCCGTCACAATATCAAGGGCCTCATGGCAATGAATCTTAAGCGGTTTTTCGCCACGCATGACAGGCACCATGGGTTCCAGTTTCCGGTCATAATCACGGACAGGCGTTTCCGCATAAACTTTGGCAGTAAGGAGAAATTCCCGAAGTGTTGCCGCAATCCCCATACGAGTTGTTTCATATCCCTTTTTAGGATTTTCCCCCAGGGCGCATTTCATGGCAAAATAAGGATCAAGGACCATCTCGTCAATGATCTTGCCCCGCGTCTTGATGGCAGCATACTGACCGCCGATCACATTAAGCGAACCAGGGCCGCTTGCGCAGCACGTAATCCCGGCATTTCGCGCCTCCTCAAAGGTCCGGTCAAGAGGATTGATGGCATCAATGGCACGCATCTCTGGTGAAAGAATCATCTTCTTTTCATTATGATCAGCGTAAAATTCACCCAGCGAATCTGCTTTGAGTCCAAGATGTGTGTGGGCATCAATGAATCCAGGCGTCACATAGGCCCCGCCAGCATCCCGAACGGATTCACCTTCTGCCGAAAGGCTCTCCCCCACTTCGGCAATTTTTCCGTCAAGGACCCTAATATCATAGAACCCCTCTGTCACATGGGGACTGAGTACATGAACATTTTTGATCAGCATTGCTGTTCCTCCTTCATTGAGTTTTCTTTCAGTATAGCACAAAAATCACAGATACATGGAAACCCCTGGCCCGATAGGCAGATCAAGCAGCAGCCAAAGAACCAGCATGACCGTCATGGTTGATAGGAGAACCAGGGAATATGGAATCGTAAGAGAGAAAATGGTTCCAATCCCCAGTTCCCGCTGCATCGTCTCGCCGGGACGCAAAGGAATCTTCCCTTCGGCTTGATATTCCGTGAGGAGTCCTATAATGATGGGCAGGGCGGAATGAAGGGGCGAACAAATATTGGTGCACGAATCCCCAATGCGAAAGGCCAGCTGGGCATAGGCAGGATGGACATTGAGGAGGGTGAACATGGGCACAATCATGGGGGCAATAAGGAGCCATTTAGATGATCCGCTGGTCATGAAAGGATTGATAATGGCTGTCACAACAACAATCATTAGGCACAAAGGAATAAGCCCCACATCGGCCCCTTTGAGGATTTCAGCTCCAACAATGGCGACAACCTTGAATATATTGGACTTATTCATCATATCGATAAAAAGGGAAGCAATCAAGGTTGTTGTCAAAAGAGGAATGGCTTGCTGCAGCCCGGCTGATACCAGACGGGGAATATCTCGCATCTCCTTGATTGTTCCTGTTGCTGCCGCATAAGGAATTCCCGTTGCCACAAAAGCAAAGCCTATAATGACGATGATGCCCTCAAAGAGTGGGGATTTTGGAAGAAATCCCCCTTTGGCATTACGCAGGAGTGCTCCCTCTGGAATCGTGAGAAGTCCCATAATGAAAAGGAAGAAAAGGAAGCCATAAAAAGCCCAGCGCAGTCCTTTTTCCTGATCTTCCGTAAGGCGATGTTTTGCGATGAGGCTCTCATCAAGGTTCCCATCCCCATCGCCCACCATACGGCAAACGACTTTTTCGGTAAAAATGGTCATGGTCACGGAAAGAACAAAAGTGGCTGCCGCCATGAAAAAATAGTTGACCGCGGGATTAATGGGTACAGAAAGTCCCATTTCCTTGACAATGCTTTCTGTTATCCCCGCGAGCAGTGCATCCGTCCCGGCAAGAAAGAGGTTGGCTGTAAAACCGCCGCTGGCGCTCGCATAGCCAAGGATGACCCCAATAAGAGGATTGCGTCCCAAGGCGGCAAAGATGACACCGCCCATGGTAAAGGAAAAAATCGTCCCCGCGTCACTCATCAGATTGGCATTGATTCCCACAAAGACGACAGCAAAAGTAATGAGACTGCGTGGTGCCTTGAGCAGATATTTTTTCATGAAGGTCTCAAAAAAGCCCGTTTTTTCAATGAAGGCACTGGCAGCCATCATGACAAGGACCAATTTAAGCGGTGGATAAGAAACAAAGATTTCCGGGAATTTTATGATGATGTAACGCAGGTTATCTCCAGAAAGAAGATTAACAACAGCAACTGTCACAAGCTTTTCCGGTTCACCGGGAATCTTTGATGCACTCATATAGGAGATACTGACACCCATACGGGCAAGAAGCCAGGAAATGAATAAAGTAACAAGGAGCATACCGCCAAAGAGCATAAAAGGATGGGGTAATTTGTTGCCCCAATACTCGATGGTATCAATAAATCGATTGAGGAAGGTTTTCTTTGTTTTCATGAGGATTATTCTCCGTTTAGAAAAAGGAAGCCTCAACCAGAAGCCTCTCCAGAAGGATATTCATCGCGATGAATTTCTACTGATTCTACAAATCCCCCAGCAGCTGATTAGCTGCCAGGGGATTTTCCATCTTAGTCTGATGCCTTCTTTAGGGGGACAAAATCAAGGAAGCCGGAACGTTACTGAATATGCATAGGAATGCCAGGTCCAATGGGAAGACCAAAGGTGAGCCAAACAATGAGCATAGCCGTCATGGTCAGAAGGATGACCATGGCATAGGGAATAGTCAAGGAAAAAATCGTACCAATCCCAATCTTGCGATGTTCCGTTTCACCTGGACGCAGAGGGATTTTCCCTTCTTCCTGGTATTGTGTCAGCATGCCAATGATTACGGGCAGAAGTTCCTGCAGAGGGGAACAGATATTCGTAGCTGAGTCACCAATGCGATACGCAAGCTGGGCATAAGCAGGATGCACATTCAGCATGGTGAACATAGGAACAATCATGGGTGCGATGATGAGCCACTTGGAGGAACCGCTTGTCATGAACGGGTTGATGATGGTGGTCACGACAATGATCATCAAACAAAGCGGCAAAAGACCGATATTGGCTCCACGCAGAGCTTCTGCACCAGCTACAGCAACCATTTTAAAGATATTGGATTTATTCATCATATCGATGAAGACCGCTGCCATCATGGTCGTCGTCAAAAGGGGAATCGCTTCCCGCAGACCGGCGGAAACAAGGCGGGGAATATCCTTCCACTTCTTGATTTCCCCTGTTGCCACACCATAAGGCAGGCCCGTGGAAACAAAGAAGAAAGCAATAAGTGTGATGATGCCAGCAAAGAACGGTGATTTCGGCAGGAAACCACCCTTTGCATTGCGCAGGATGGCCCAGGAAGGAACGGTAAGGGCTGCCATAACAGCAAGGAAGAAGAGAAATCCATAAAAAGCCCAACGCAGTCCTTTTTCCTGATCCGCCGTCAGTTTATGTTCCTCAAGTAAAGCCATATTGACCTTTCCATCCCCATCACCGACCATACGGCAGACAACCTTTTCCGTAAAAAGGGTAAGCGTCACAGAAAGGAAGAAGGTCGCTGAAGCCATAAAGAAGTAGTTCATGGCTGGATTGATATCGACTGCAACGCCCATCTCCTTGACGACACCTTCCGTTATGCCTGCAAGCAGAGCATCCGTCCCAGCAAGGAAGAGATTTGCCGTAAAACCGCCGCTCGAACTTGCCCAACCAAGAATAACACCAATCAGGGGATTTCGGCCCAAAGCAGCAAAAATAATTCCCCCCATGGTCAAGGCAAAAAGGGTCCCGGCATCACTCATCAAATTGGAGTTGACGCCGACAAAGACAACAGCAAAAGTCACGAGGCTCCGAGGCGCGCGGAGCAGATACTTTTTCATAAAAGTCCCAAAGAAACCGGTCTTTTCGATAAAGGCCGTTGCCGCCATCATCACAAGAACAAGTTTCATAGGTGGATATCCAATAAAAATATCAGGATATTTCGTAATCAGGTAACGCAGGTTTTCTCCGGATAGCAGATTGGTAACGGCAATGGTCACTTCCTTTTCCGGTTCCCCTGGGGTTCGTGAAGCTGCCATATAGGTTATGCTGCAGCCAGCCTGGGATAAGATCCAGGACCCAATAAGGGTAATGACGACGAGCATCCCAAAAAGGATAAAAGGATGGGGCAATTTATTTCCCCAATACTCAATGGTGTCGATGAATCGATTCATCCACGATTTCTTTCTGACAGATGGTTGCATGCGATTTATTGCCTCCTTTTGTTTAATTGGGTTCCGTTCCTGCTAAAAGCGCCTGCCGGATTTTTAAGCCGTCTATCCGAGCCGCGGCTGGTTTGACCGTTGCTGTCCCCTTCGATAGAAAAAACGGCGCTTTGAGAAAAATGATTGCATCTTTATTATACCCAAAGTCAGGATAGAATGCTAGTTATTTTCTGAAAATATAAAATTTTGCAAAAATAATGGTGATTCATCCATGTGATATGGTCAAATTCGATATCGTCTTTATGGATTCATTACATTTCTAAGCAATATGATTCGATATTTGGCTTGTAATGGCCCATTGATTCAAACTGCCAGTTAACTTATCCACGCCAAAAGGTCTTATTCGAGGTTCCTCCTCTTTTTCCTTGCAGGATGAAGCGCTGTCGAATACAATGAAAGAAAAACGTTTCTCCCCATGCAGAAAGGAAGGCTTTCATGGAATATTCCCAGAATAACGTGCTGCTCTTTACCTTGGGCCATTTTGGTACAGACTGGGCCCAAGGCGGCATTCCAGCCCTTCTCCCCTATTTTATCGCGGCCTGCCATCTTTCCTATCAGGAAGCAGCGGGCATCATCTTTGCAAATATTGTCCTCGCCTCTGTAACGCAGCCTCTCATCGGCTACTATTCGGACCGTGCATCCCTTCCTTATTTGGTCCCCCTTGGTGTCTTTCTCTGTGGGTTCAGTCTTTCAGCCATGGCCTTTACCCAGAATTATTGGTTCATCCTCTTTTTAGCCATGCTGAGCGGATTGGGCAGCAGCCTTTTCCATCCCGAAGCAGCTCGTCTTGTAAACGGCATTTCAGGCGCCCAAAAAGGCAAGGCGATGGGGACTTTTTCTGTCGGTGGCAATGCGGGCTTTGCCGTCGGTCCCATGGCAGCAGGGTTCAGTGCCTATCAGTTTGGCATCAAGGGTCTCATCATTTACGCCGTGGTCAATTTCCTTACGGCTCTCTTCCTGATGAAGAAACTTCCTGCAATCAAAAAAAGACTCCAAGGGACAGAAAAAAGGGAATGCCCTGCAAACGAACCTCAGCCGAAAAATGATTGGAACGCCTTCGGGAAACTTAGTTTTGTTATTTTTGCACGATCAATTGGCTTTACCATCCTTAACTCCTTTATGCCGATTTACTGGATCAGCGTTCTTGGCACATCAGCAAGCAGCGGCAGTCTTGCCCTTTCCCTGCTTTTTTCCATGGGGGTTGTCATGACTTTTTTGGGCGGTATCCTGGCAGACAAAGTGGGACACATCAAGGTCATGCGGATATCCTTCCTCGTCATGGTCCCCGCCCTCTACTTTCTCACAAACAGTACGAGCCAAATGACAGCAACCCTGCTCTTGGTGCCGACGGCTCTTTCCCTTTTTGCGCCTTACAGTCCCATGGTCATCTTGGGACAGACTTACCTTGCCCGCAACATTGGTTTTGCTTCCGGCGTGACCTTGGGTCTCAGTGCCAGTGTAGGCGGCCTGATTTCTCCCCTAGTTGGATGGGCTGCCGACCGCTGGGGTGTCGGTCCTAGCCTGCAGATTCTCTGGATCGTCGCCGCCATTGGCTGCCTCTTCGCCTTCCTCGTTCCCGTCCCGCCTTCCATGATAAAGAAAAAAGCGTGAAAAATTCCCGACTGGTATCATTTCCAGCCGGGAATTTTTCTTTTTATCTAGTTATAAGATCATATTTTGAATGATTTCGCCGTCCTCATCCTGCTGATACTGGACCTTGAATGAATAGCCTTCAGAATTTCCGCTTTTTGTATAAAATCCGCGGATCTCAAAATATTCCTCATTGGAAACAGCATAAGCTTCCGTAAGGTCCCCCAAGTAAACAGTCAAAGATTGGGCTGAGCCATCAAACGTCTTAAGGACAGAGGCAAGCCAATGGGCAAAGCCATCCACATTCCGATAGATGATGTTTTCTTTTTGAAAGTCCTGGTCTCGATACGTCATCAAAAAGTCTCCCTCACAGGTGCAGGTGAATAGGTCGAGCAGGAAGCCCTACAATTAAATCAGAGCCTTTACTGCAGCAAGGACACCATCAAAATTAATGGCATGGGTGACTTCCGGAACGTATTCCACATAGGTGACCTTATCATTTTTATCAATGACAACAACACCACGGGCTTCAAGACGCAGTCCTTCCATGAGGAAGCCATAGTTCGTCCCAAAGGAGGCATCACGGTGATCAGAAAGGGTAACTACATTCTTGACCCCGGCAGCCCCGCACCAACGAGCCTGAGCAAAAGGCAGATCCATGGAAACCGTGAGGACCACGACATCGGAAGAAAGACCAGTTACGTCCTTATTGAACCAACGGGTCTGGGCATCACAGACACCCGTATCAAGGGACGGTACAACGGAAATAACCTTAATTTTGCCTTCATAGTCCTTCAAGGTCTTTTCAGCAAGGCTATTATCAAGCAACTTGAAATCAGGCGCTTTTTCTCCCACTTTCACTTCCGGACCAACAAGGGTTACAGGGCCTCCAGCAAAAGTAACTGCACCAGAACGTTTTTCCATAATTCATTCCTCCTATATCATAGTAAAATGGATGATCCATATGATTCATTCATACGACACGTATACTATAGCACTTTAATAATAATTAGTAAATAGTTATTTTAACTATTTACAGAAAAATTACAGCAAGATAAACGTCCCTATGGAACACTCCATAGGGACGTTTCAGGCACCTCACGGTGCGTATGCGATTTTTTAAGGATAAAAGGAGCCTACCTGCGGCACAACTCCCGATTCATCTTACATCATGCCGGGCATGCCACCCATGGCAGGAGCTGCCGGAGCCGGATTTTCAGCCGGTTTATCCGCAACAACGGCTTCCGTGGTAAGAATCATGGCAGCAATGGAAGCTGCATTCTGCAGGGCACTGCGCGTAACCTTGCAAGGATCTACAATACCGCTCTTGATCATATCGACATATTCTTCCGTCTGGGCATTGAAGCCAATTCCCTTCTTAGCCTTCTTGACAGCTTCAACGATAACGGCACCTTCAAGACCGGCGTTGTTGGCGATTTGACGGACAGGAGCTTCGATAGCGCGTCTAACGATATCAATACCTGTCTTCTCATCCCCTTCGGTTTCCTTTTCCAGTTCATCGAGGGCCGGCTGTACTTGCAGAAGAGCCGTACCGCCACCGGCAACGATTCCTTCGGCCACAGCAGCGCGAGTAGCGTTCAGGGCGTCTTCGATACGGAGTTTCTTATCTTTCAGTTCCGTTTCCGTAGCAGCACCAACTTTGATAACGGCAACGCCGCCAGAGAGTTTAGCCAAACGTTCCTGAAGTTTTTCCTTGTCGAACTGGGAAGTCGTTTCAGGAATCTGGGCACGGATGGAAGCAACACGGTCAGCAATGGCCTGTTTGTCACCAGCACCATCAACAATGGTAGTAAGGTCCTTGGTTACACGGACCTGGCTGCAGGAACCAAGATCAGCAACTGTAGCGCTGTCGAGCTTACGGCCAACTTCTTCACTGATAACCGTTGCACCCGTCAGGGTTGCAATATCCTGAAGCATAGCCTTGCGACGGTCACCAAAGCCAGGAGCCTTGACGGCAACAGCCTTAAAGGTGCCACGGAGTCTGTTCACAACGAGTGTAGCCAGGGCTTCACCTTCGATGTCTTCAGCAATGATCAAGAGTTCACGGCCCTGTTGTACCACTTTTTCAAGAACAGGCATGATGTCTTGGATCATAGTGATCTTCCGGTCCGTAATGAAGACGTACGGATTGGAAAGAACGGCTTCCATCTTGTCCGGATCCGTAACCATATACGGGGAAATGTAGCCGCGGTCGAACTGCATCCCTTCAACGGTTTCAAGGGAGGTTTCCATGGTCTTGGATTCTTCAACGGTGATGACGCCATCGTTGCCGACTTTTTCCATCGCATCAGCAATCAGGCCACCGATTTCCGCGTCACCAGCAGAAATGGAAGCAACCTGTGCTTTTTCTTCCTTGGTGCTGACCGTCTTGGCATTTTCCTGGAGCTTCTTGACGAGGCAATCCGTTGCTTTCTTGATGCCTCTCTTGAGGACCATGGGGTTAGCACCGGCAACCACGTTCTTCATGCCTTCATGAACGATGGACTGAGCAAGAAGGGTAGCCGTCGTGGTCCCGTCACCAGCAATATCGTTGGTCTTGGTTGCCACTTCACGAACAAGGGCAGCCCCCATGTTTTCAAACGGATCTTCCAGTTCAATGTCCTTAGCAATGGTTACACCATCATTGGTGATGGTCGGGGAACCGAATTTCTTTTCAAGGACAACGTTGCGGCCCTTGGGCCCCAAGGTAACTTTTACAGCATCAGCCAGTTTATTGACGCCGCGTTCCAGACCACGACGTGCTTCTTCATCAAATTGAATGAGTTTAGCCATTTTTATCTACTCCTTAGTTCCAAATGATATAAGGTGATTGGTTCTCCACAAAAAAGGGAGCGATTCACTTATCCTCAACGACAGCCAAGATATCACTGTCACGGAGGATGATATAATCCTTGCCGTCCAGTTCGACTTCGCTGCCGGAGTATTTAGCAAAGACAACAGTTTCGCCAACCTTGACTTCAGAAGCAATGCGGGTGCCATTATCAAGGAGACGGCCCGTACCTACAGCTACGACTTTGCCAGTCTGGGGTTTGTCCTTATGAGCCGTATCGGGCAGATAGATCCCGCTTTCCGTTTTTTCTTCCTGCACAACCGGTTCTACGACGACATGATCTTCCAAAGGTCTTAACATGTTTGTAATCCCCTTTCACTATGGATAAATTTTAACTTTTTGATTTATTAGCACTCATTACATTGGAGTGCTAACCACAGCTATAATAATAGCATCTTTCAAAAAAAATGCAAGGGGTTTTACTAAAAAAGTCAAACTTTTTGTCTTTTAGGTTGAAAAGACATATAGGAATGCTATGGAGCTTTGATGCTTTGAGGCTGTAGTGCGTTGAAGGGAAAGATGATAACGAGCGGCGCCAAATCATCTCCCTGTCAGTCGTGGGGGCCGAATTGCATTCGCCCTCAAACATGTTCTTCTGCTTTTCGCTCCGCTCCATAGCAGCCTCAGGACCCAGACAAATCCGCCTCGCAAGCCGCTTGTAAGGAAACGTCAGCTTCGCGTCCTCGTCCACCACCAAAACCGGTTAATCCTTATCATCATGAACTTGTGGAAATTTTCCTTTGTCGCTCCCCCGCCTTGGCAAGGCGGATCGATTTCGGAGAAATCGAGTTCTAACGCGTAACACGATAGCAGGTCCTACCAAATATAAAGTAACCGTTGCTGAGTATCATCATAGCAACACTTTTATAGCTGATTTATCAGCCTGCCGCCTTTGACAGCAGCATCATAGTGCTGCAGCATCACAGCAAAAGCCAGAGTGCATGGTTTCATCCATGCACTCTGGCTTTTCTTTCCTCATTTCATTTCCATTTCTTCTTTGAGCCGCGCCATGATCTTGCCATAGTTTTCCTTTTTATGGGGAAAAAGGCAATGGGAGCAATCCTTGATGCCCCGATTCGTGTAGGCAAAGACGCCGCCACAATCTTTCACCAGATACAGGGGACAAAAGCAGAAGAGACAGTTGAAATTCTCTCCGTCACTTTCCTTATGACAAGGGAAGAACTCACATTCCTTATGGGAAAAGTACTTATAGTGATTCGTCATTTTTCTTCCCAGCTTTCCGCCAGTTTGCCAAACTCTTCTATGGTAAGGGACTCCCCCCTGCGCGTCGGCTCAATCCCAGCACGGGCCATCCAGGCCTCCGCTGTATCACCGGGACGCACCATTGACTTTAGACAGGTGCGGAGCATCTTCCGGCGCTGGGAAAAAGCCGCCCGCACGACCTTAACATATAAAGACGCATCCACATTGACAATGGGGCTCTCCCTTTTTTCACATACGACGACCATGGAATCAACCTTTGGGGCCGGCATGAAATCGTGAGCCGGAACGGGAATTGCCAGCTGGGGCTCCGAATAATACTGCAGCGCCAAGGAAAGGGGCCCATAAGCCTTTGTTCCAGGATGAGCGGCCATCCGCTCAGCCACTTCTTTTTGCACCATAACGACAATACGCTTTAAGGGAAGGTTTGCTTCAAGCAGGGAAAAGATGATGGGCGTCGTAATGTAATAAGGCAGGTTCGCCGCCACTGTAAAAGGCTTTCCCCCCGTAATGTCTTTGAGGTCAACCTTAAGGATATCCCCATGGATGATTTCTACATTGTCATACCCTTCAAGCGTCTTGCGAAGGATCGGAAGAAGCGACTCATCGATTTCAACACTCTTGACATCGGCTCCGGTTTCCGCAAGGGCCTGGGTCAATGTGCCGATCCCGGGCCCGACTTCAAGGACCAGGTCCCCAGGACCAATCTTTGCTTTTTCTGCAATGCCCCTTACAACAGACTCATTGATGAGGAAGTTCTGTCCAAAGCGTTTTTTTGTATGAAGGCCAAAGGTATCAAGAATATACCGCGTTACTTCACGGCTTGCAATCACAGGATGAAGCATACTGAAGTCCTTTCTCACGCATGACGTGTTCCGATGATCTGAAGTGCTTTATTGAATTCGTCGCGGGTCACGCCATAATGATTGAGACGCTCCACCATTTTCTTCACATTGCCGTAGCCAATACCCAGTTCGGCTCCAAGGGCGTCCCGTTTTTCCGCCGCAGACTGGGACCCGCTCATACCGTTATGGTAAAGGTCCATGGCCGTAAATTCTTCCTGCGGCGTCATCGAGGTGTGGCGCACCTTGGAAAGTGCCTTGAGGATTGCCTCCGGCTGAGCCTGCTCAATGCCCACATCATGGTGGGCCAGGGCTTCACACTTTGGCACAAAGGCCTGTCCTGCCTCAGGAAAGCGCTCCGTCAAATAACGGCGGATCCGCTCCCCTGCCCCATCAGGATCGGTGAGGATGATGATGCCCCGCTTCTTATAGGCTGCTTCAATCTTTTTAAGGGTATACGGCGACAAGGTAAAGCCGCCTGTTTCGATTGTATCGGCATCAAGGGCCTTCTTGATCGCCACTGTATCCATTTTTCCTTCTACGACAAGGACTTCCTTAAGCAATCTTGTCACGCTCCCTATTCTTGGACCTCTCGTTCCGGATTTTTACTCTAACAGATTGCAGGAAGAATGTCAAAAGAAAGTTCTCCCCACAAATAAGGAAAGAGGCCATTGCCAATTGGCAACAGCCCCTTTTCTACTCAAGGAAATACACGGTTACGTCGCGCCTGCCCCAACTGATTGCGTCAGAGTAGTTTTCCATGTACAGGTCAATCCGGCTGCCATTGATAGCACCGCCGCAATCACCTGCCACGGCAAAACCATAACCAGGGATATACATCCGCGTTCCATAAGGAATCACATCAGGATCCACAGCTACGATTCCATGATAAGGCACAACGCCTGTCGAAGTCAGACCGGTTCCACTGCCCTCGGCAAGGGTATACGCGGAAGCCTCAAAGGTTCTCGCGCTGCGGTACCGAACAAAGCCACGGCTTGTTTCCACCATCAAATTTTTGCCTGTGCCTACTTCTACGACTTGCGGAACAGGTTGGGAAACAACATCACGCGCCAGTTCACGTCTTACTTCTTGATTTCCAATCTTCACCGTGCGGTAGGTGACTACAGCTTCCCCATTGCGGCCTTCCGATACAACAGACTGTCTGCCGCGGGGCAGGTTGTCATTGTTACGGAATTCCACTTCAAAAGGAATGCTTTCTTTGGCCGTCTTCACCTCAGTTGTGGGGGAAACGACATGGATAGTCATGTCTTTTTTTGCCGGGGACTCCAAGGACGGATACACCTTATATCCTTTGTAGTCCACACCCACAGCATCCAGCACTTCTTTTACCGTTTTGCGTCCGATGGTATACTCGGTCGTTCTTCCATTATGCCACACCTTGATTGGAATGGCACGGATGACTTCGATCGTCGATCCATCTTCAAAGTTTCCATGACCAACTACATCATAACCGTCGGCTTTTTGAAGAACAACACCGGCTTCTTCCAAAGCACCTTTAACCGTAAGGGCTCTGGTTGAAAGGGCAATCGTCTGCCCGTCAACTTGAATCTTCACCTGTTTTGGAGCGGCAGCAAAGCCGAGAAAATTCAAGCTGAAGACAAGCATGAGCATGACAACAACCCACTTTTCAGGACGCTTCCAAGTATTTGTTATTCGCAAATTCTCGCCTCCTTAAAGCTTTTGTATTCTACCATGGAGACGAAAAACCTGTCAAAACAAAATTAGGACCAGCTCCTAAAAATGAACATTTTCATTGCTTGATTTTGTGACGCTTTTGAAAAATTTACAGCAAAGTCATCGCGATTTTTAGTAACTTTTTAATTTTGGGAAGAGATTTTGCGAATTTTTTGTGGCAATTTCCATCATCGAAAGGACTGGAATTCCTTTGACCTCCGCTGCCATTTCAGCAACAAGCTTCACATAAAGCGGGTTATTGCGTTTCCCGCGGTAAGGAACAGGGGCCATATAAGGCGAATCTGTCTCAAAAACGATGCGGTCAAGAGGCATCTTGCGAAGGATTTCCCTGACCCCATGATCATTCTTGAAGGTACTTGTCCCGCCAAAGCCAAAGTACCAGCCGGCCTTAATAAAGGTTTCAGCCATGGCCCAGTCTCCGCTGAAACAATGAAGGACCCCTCGCACGCCCTGCCCTTCCGTCAGAAGGAGCCTCGTCATATCCTCATGGGCCTCCCGGTCATGGATGATGACAGGCAGCTTAAGTTCACGGGCCATGGCAAGTTGGCGGATAAGGAAAGCCTGCTGCCGCTCATGAGGTGAATCTTCATCGTTATAATAGTCAAGACCGATCTCACCAATGGCGACCACCTTGTCATCTTGGGCAAGCTGGTAAATTTCCTCAAGGTCCCCTTCGCTCACATGGCCCAGATCTTCTGGATGAAGGCCGACGGCGGCATACACATAATCATAGCGGTGGGCCATAGCAAGCGATGCCTTCGAGCTTCTCACGTCACAACCGGGATTGATGAATCCCAACATGTGCGATCCAATCTCCTGGAGCAGCGCTTCTCGGTCCGCGTCAAAGTCCTCCGTGTCAAGGTGGGCATGCGTATCAAAATAAGGAAGTCGTTCCATTATTTGACCTTGCTGCCCGACGCAATCCCCGGCACTTCGGCAAGAACGAGATTTCCCTTACCGTCACTTGCAGCAAGGAGCATGCCGCGAGATTCGATGCCCTTGAGCTTGGCTGGTTTGAGGTTAGCCACAACGATGACATTCTTGCCAATAAGCTCCTTGGCATCATAGTACTGGGCAATCCCGGAGACAATGATCCGTTCACGGCCTGCCATATCAACGGTAATCTTCATGAGCTTATCTGTGTTGGGGACCCGTTCGGCCGTTTTGATTGCAGCAACACGGAGGTCAACCTTCTGGAAATCATCGATGGCGATTTCTTCGGGCGTAACCACACCGACGTTCTTCTTTTCCGCTTTTTTTGCTTTCGGTGCTTCCTTCTGAGGTGTCTTTTCCGACTCCACTTCAATGCGCGGGAAAATGGGCTGACCCTTCATGACTTTCGTGCCATCAGAGAAACCGCCATACTTCACTTCATTAAGATCGAAGTTTTCCGGCACGGCAAGACCGAGCTGTTCGAAAATCTTCGGTGCCGTAAAAGGCATCATAGGTGAAATCAGGATGGCAATATTGCGAACAGCATCAGCAAGGTTGTACATCACGGCTTCAAGGCGGTCCTTCTGCGCAGGATCCTTAGCAAGGATCCACGGCGTTGTTACATCAATGTATTTATTGGCAGCGCCAATATAGGACCAGACAGCCTTCAGCGCGTCATTGATCTGGTATTCATCCATAGCTTTACGGTAACTGCCAAGCGTTTCCTCGGCAAGGGCTGCAAAAGCCTTGTCATCGGCATGATCTGATGCCGTCTTATGAACAATACCTTGATGATATTTTTCAATCATGGAAACCGTACGATACTGGAGGTTGCCCAAGTCGTTGGCAAGGTCCGTATTCCAACGGCGGATGAGGCCTTCGCGGGAATAATTCCCATCGTTGCCCAAGGCAATTTCACTGAGGAGGAAGTAACGGACGGCATCAGGGCCAAATTCCTTGATTGGTTCCACAGGATCGACGACATTGCCCTTGGATTTACTCATCTTGTCACCATTAACGACAAGCCAGCCGTGACCATAAACCTTCTTCGGCAGTTCATACCCCATGGAAAGGAGCATAGCCGGCCAAATGATCGTATGGAAACGGACGATTTCCTTTCCTACAAGGTGCAGGTCAACCGGCCAGAAGCGGTTAAATTCCTCTTCATTGCGCAGGAACCCAATCCCCGTGAAATAGCACAAAAGGGCATCGAACCAGACATAAGTAATCTGTTTCTTATCAAAAGGAACCGGAATGCCCCAGTCGAACGTGGAACGGGAAATACACAGGTCCTCCAACCCTTGTTTAAGAAAAGCGATCATTTCGTTGCGGCGGGAAACGGGCTGGATGAAATCAGGATGATTTTCAATATGTTTGAGAATTTGGTCAGCATATTTGGACATACGGAAGAAATAGTCCTCTTCTTCCATCGTTTCCACAGGACGGCCACAGTCCGGGCAGACGCCGCCTGCTTCCTCAATCTGACGGTCCGTCCAGAAGGATTCGCAAGGAACGCAGTATTTTCCGACATATTTCTTTTTATAGATATCGCCCTTATCATAGACGCGCTGCAGGATTTCCTGAACGACCCGTTCGTGTTCCGCACTGGAAGAGCGTACAAAATCCGTGTAGCTGATTCCCAGCATTTCCCAAAGTTTCTTGAAGTTTGCCACAATGCCATCTACGTACTGGAGCGGCGTCATCCCATTTTCTTCCGCCTTGCGCTGGATCTTGAGGCCATGTTCATCACTGCCCGTCACGAATCGGACATCAAACCCATTGGCCCTTTTATACCGAGCAATCGTATCAGCAATGGTCGAGCAGTACGCATGACCAATATGCAGATTGGCACTCGGATAGTAAATCGGTGTCGTAATGAAAAAAGCTGGTTTACTCATCTTCTACCCCTTCTTTGACTAGTCTATTATAAAGCTCCCGTTTAGGCAGCTTATAAACTTTGGCAATTTGCTGGAGCGCTTCTTTTTTCCCCACGCCGTCAGCCATCAGACGACGCACGGCATCAAGGGGATCCCCTGTTGGGGCTTCTTCCACCTTGGTTCCGCCAGCAATCACGAGGACAAACTCACCGCGCGGCGCCTGTTCCAAAAGGTGCGCCCGGCACGTGGAAACCGTGCCGCGGAAAAACTCTTCATGAAGCTTTGTCAGTTCCCTCGCCATGGTCATGGTCCGGTCTCCCCATGCGTCTTCAATATCAGAAAGCACCTCTATGATTCGGTGCGGTGCCTCATACAGGATGATAGTTGCTGGAATGTCTTTCCATTCTGCTAGCTTCTCCCGCCGGTTTTTCCGACTTTTAGGAAGAAACCCGCCAAAAAAGAAAGGCGTGCTCGATAGACCTGAAGCTACAAGGGCTGTCAGTGCCGCATTGGCTCCCGGAACAGGCACAACAGGAATGCCTTCTGCAATACACGTCTGGGCAATGTGTTCACCCGGATCGGAAATACCAGGGAAGCCGGCATCGGAAACAAGGGCGATGTTTTTGCCTTCTTTTAGATGCTCCAGAAGAACAGGCCCCATTTTTTCTTTGTTATGCTCATGATAGCTCAGAAGCGTCCCATGGATATCAAAATGATTCAAAAGCTGCCGCGTATGACGTGTATCTTCCGCGGCGATAAGATTGGCTTCCCGCAGCATCCGCAGGGCACGGGGCGTCATATCTTCCAAATTCCCAATGGGTGTTGCGCATAGATATAAGGTTCCAACCGATTCAGCCATGGACCCACTCCTTTCCTTCATAATAAGCAAGGGCATCCTCACTCAGGCTGCCGTCATGCCGGTACATGATAAGGGGCGGCAGGACCGTAAGCCCTCCCCGGCCCCCTTTTTGAAACTCCGCCAAAAAAATCCACGCCCCCCGATCAATATACGAATGGACCCACTGTAGCCGCTTGATTTCTAGATGATAGCGATCAGCTAGGCGTAGGGCATCGGTAAACCGGTCAGGAAGCTGGACCATGGCAAGGCGCCCCCGTGTCTTTAACGCAAAAGCAGCGGCTTTGATGAAATCTTCTAACGTAACGCCCACTTCATGGCAGGCCTCGGTCATGAGCTGACGCCGCCTTCCGCCAATGCGGTAAGGGGGATTCATATAGACAAGATCCATTGTGTCCGGCTTAAGATACTCACGATAAGCCAGGATATCCCCCACAAACGGCATAACCTGCTGCTCAAGGCCGTTTTCCCTTACGCTGCGCTTCAGGAGCTCAATGACATGGGGATTTTTATCCACGGCAAGAACGGACTGGGCTCCCCTGTTTGCAGCCAGAAGGGAAATAGCGCCGGTTCCACAGCCAAGCTCAAGGACGCAGGCTTTTTTCACCATATGGGGAAACGCGGCCAAAAAGACCGCGTCCGTTGTAAAGGAAAATTCTTTTTCATCCTGCCAAATCCGGAGATTTCCACTGGGCAGGCTGTCAAGGCGTTCCGTTTCATTCATCACTTTTGGCGGCTTCGACGATTTCGTCCCAGCTTGCCGTAATCCGGTTGCCTGGGGACAGTTCAACCACAACCGTCTGATCGCGGCGGGAAACATGCATGACCATGCCCTCCCCAGTAGGCGTGACAACCTTCATGCCCGGTTTAGGAATAAGGTGACTTGCTTCCTTCTTTTTCCCCTTGTTCTTGCAGCAGCGGCCGCAGTACATTTCACTTTCGTACTTAAGGCAGCACAAGAGCCGTCCGCAAATTCCTGAAATCTTCGTCGGATTAAGGGACAGGTTCTGCTCCTTTGCCATCTTGATGGAGACAGGTTCAAAGTCTCCCAAAAAAGTTGCACAGCACAAGGGCCGTCCGCAGCATCCAATGCCGCCTAGCATCTTTGCTTCATCGCGCACACCAATTTGGCGCAGCTCGATGCGCGTCCGGAAAACAGCGGCCAAATCCTTGACAAGATTGCGGAAATCAATGCGCCCATCGGCTGTAAAGTAGAAGATGATCCGCCCGCCGTCAAAGGTATACTCTACATTGACAAGACGCATTTCCAGTTTGCGGGCAGCAATCTTCTTTTCACAGATGGTGAACGCTTCCTTTTCCTTACGATGGTTTTCCTCCACCTTGCGGGCATCCCGCTCATCCGCCTTGCGGATCACGCTCTTTAAGGGAGAGACGATGCTCTTTTCATCGACTTCCTGGGGCCCCATGACCACTTCCCCATATTCAACACCCCGGGCCGTCTCTACAATGGCATGGTCGCCTTTTTGCAGATCAAAGCTGCCTGGAGCAAAATAATAGATTTTCCCGGCTCTTTTGAACCGGATTCCAACAATCGTAACCACGGTCGTTACTCCTTTAGAAAAGTATGGATCTCAAGAAAGAGGGCCTCAAGGATCATCCGTGTATTGACGCCCTTATTGAGCCCAAGGTAAAAACGCTCCGTTTCAAGGAGGGATTTCTTGAGAGCAGATAAAGTAAATGAAGCAAAAATCGAAGCGATTCGCTCGCGTTCATCTTCATTATAAAGAAGAAGGCCGCTGCCTTCTTGGATCATCATAGCATCGCGCAAGATGAGGAGCAGCATTTCCAAAAAGGTCTGTGTCTGGTCCACATCCATATCGCCCAGCCATTCAAGACGGGCAAGGCTTGCCATGAGATAAGGATCTTCTATGCCTTCCATAATGAATAAGGCCCGCTCCCGCCACATCAGCGCTTCTGCCTCGGCAAGATGGAGGGCTTTTCCCGGCGAGCCATCAGACAGACGCGCCAAGGTTTCGCCTTGCGGAACAGAAAGCTCCTCCATGACACGTACCGCTTTCTCCCTGTGAAGGGGTTCAAAGCGGATGGCCATGAGACGGCTGCGGATGGTCGGCAGGATGCGCGAAATTTCGGATGCAACGAGGATAAAGAGCCAGTACGTCGGCGGCTCTTCAAGGAGCTTCAACAAGGAATTGGACGCTTCTTCCCGCATGCGGTCCGCACCATCAATGAGACAGACCTTATAAGGGGAAAGGACGGGGGAAAAGACTGCCTTTTTTTCTACTTCCTTGATTTGTTCAATGAGGATATCATGCCGGGCGCCCTGCCCTTCTACATAGATAAAGTCGGGGTGACTTTCCCCGCAAAAGGCGCGGCAGCTGCGGCACTTGCAGTCATCATGGGTGGGATCATCAAGGCAAAGAAAACTCCGGGCAAATTCATAGGCAAGTTTCTTCTTACCAATGCCATCAGGCCCATAAAAAAGGAGGGACGGTGTTTTACGCTCTCCTTGGAGCATGTTTCCCAAAAATATTTTATTGGCTTCATGACCCAAAATGGTATCCCACATGATGATGTTCCTTCCATTGTATTACACAACAAGTAGACTATACCCCATTTAGAGAAATTTTTCCACTTTTTTTATGAGGGCATCCGTCACACTGTCTGGAGTTCCTTCCCCATCGATGAGGATCATGCGCTCTGGATAGCGGTCAAGAAGGGTCAAATACCCCTGACGGATCTTTTCCTGGAAAAGAAGGCCTTGGGCCTCAAACTTATCCGTAACGCCCCGGGCTTCCCGCCGGGAAAGGAGGACGCGGGGATTGCCGTCAATAAGAAAGGTCACATCAGGGCTGAGCCCTTTAGACCCGAAAAGGGACAGTCTTTCCAGTTCATCAAGGTCCATACCGCCCAAGATGCCTTGGTAAATGAGGGTGGAATCACTGAAACGGTCGCAGATGACCACTTTTCCTGCTTCAAGAGCGGGCCGAATGACCTTATCCACATGGTCGGCCCGGGCTGCCACATGAAGGAGGCTTTCCACCCGTTTACTCATGGTGATCTCTGGGGAAAGGGCAAGGCTGCGCAGCGTTTCCGCAAGGCCCGTCCCGCCCGGTTCCCGGGTGAGGACAACCTCCCGTCCCTTCGTTTCAAGATATGCCTTAAGGCGTTTTGCCTGCGTCGTCTTACCGCTGCCGTCAGGGCCTTCCAACGTAATAAAGAGTCCTTTTTTCATTTTATGACCTCGATTTCTCTAAGGGAGGGATCCTGGGGCCCGCTGACAAGAAGCTTCTTTTCCTGCATAAGACGGGCGTAGGCAATAAGCTCTTCCGTAATGACTTCTCCCGGCATGATGAGAGGGATCCCAGGGGGATAAAAGCTGATGGATTCAGTGGTCACACGGCCTGCAGATTCGTCAAAAGGCACCCTCTCATGGGGCGCAAAAAACGCGTCCCGCGGCAGGAGTCGCCGTTCCGGAATCTTTGAGAGAACAGCCGCTGGCGCTACGTTCCGTACCGGTTTCCGGCTTTTTTCCAGCGTTTCCCGGATAAGGACGGCCTTTTGGGCAAATTCTGCATGGTCATCAGCATAGGTAACAAGAAAGAGCACGTGATCTTCATCGACAAGCTCAACGGCAATTTTTTCGCGGCGCAGAATTTCCGCCGCTTCCGGTCCCGTAAGCCCCAGGGCGCTGGTCATAATCGTGACCTTCCCCGGATCCATGGCCGCAACGCCGCCCTTTCCGATCAGTTCATCTGTAAGGACAGGAAGACCGTCAATCTTTTTAAGTTCTTCGCGGAGAAGCGCAGCCGCGCGAAGGGAGGCTTTCGCCATGGCTGTGCCTTTTTGGGCAAGCTGAAAACGCGCCGCATCAAGGGATCCCATGAGAAGATAGTTCGGGCTTGTTGTCGTCACAAGGCTCATGGCCCGTTCCATAGCGTCCTTATCGATGCGGTCATAGGAAACCTGAAGAAGTGAGCACTGCGTCATGGCACCCACAATCTTATGGGTACTTTGCGCTGCTGCATCAGCGCCGCACTGCATGGCGCTTTTGGGAAGCAGGGACGAAAATCCAAGATGGGGACCGTGGGCTTCATCAACAAGGAGCAGCACCCCTTTTTCATGACAGATCCTGGCAATTTTTTCCGTATCGGCAGCAAGACCAAAATAATTTGGTGTCGTAAGAAAGACGGCCTTGATATCAGGCTTCTTGTTAAGAGCCGCATCCACCTGCTCCGGTGTGATCTGAAGCGTCATGCGCCACGACTCATCATAACAAGGAGCCAGGGAAATCGGTTCTAAGCCGCCAAGAATGAGACCGCCCAAAACAGACTTATGGCTGTTTCTGGGAACCAGGATTTTGTCCCCAGGACGCAGCGCGCCAAGGAGCATGCCATGGATGACGCCCGTCGTGCCATTGACACCAAAAAAGCAGCGGTCTGCCCCATAAAGCGTTGCTGCCAGCGTTTCAGCGTCCTTGATGGCTCCTTCAGGATGGTGGATATCGTCCAGTTCCTCCATAAGTGATACGTCAGATAAAAGGGCATTTTCACCCAATAGGTCCTTGAGATCCTCATCAGCACCGCGTCCGCCCTTATGGCCCGGTGTATGAAGGGGGTATACATGATCTTCCCGATAAGCCTTCATGGCCTCGAGGAGTGGTTTTGTGAGCATAGGGATTCCTCCTTGCATAACACTTAATTTTACCATAATTATGGGGGAAAAGGAACATGATGGGAGGCATAAAGGTAGGCTAAGGCGGAAGGCATATGTGACGGGGCCTTCCTTGGCTAAGGCTACCTGTGGCAGCTGGCTAAAAAAATGGAAGGCAACTGTAACGCCGGACCCAAACCGCCCCCTGCGGGGGAACGGGTCCGAACTTCATTCGCCCTCACACATGTCTCTCGGACTTTCGCTCCGCTTCAAAAGCGTCCTTCGAAACTCCGGGCGAATCTACCTCGCTGCCGCTCGTATGGAGACGTCGCCGCACTCCTCATCCACCACCGAAAGGGCACGCTTGCCTCATTTCAATGAGGCAACATGCGGCTTTCGGTCCCCCGCCCTGGCGGGGCGGATCGATTTCAGAGAAATCGAGTTCAGAGGCAAAACACGAAGACGGGCAGTGCTGAGAATAAGGAATGCGCTGCTGAATATCATCATAGCAATAATCCCACAGATTGAATTTTGAGCTAGGCCCGATTGAGAAATACGCAAACAACAGCTCATTTACCAAGAGCATACAGTACCTCCCACGCTCAATAAGCCCTGAACCGAATTCGTGTCTACGTTCGGTTCAGAGCTCACGTTACGGTCTTTTGCCTTGGAGACGGCGAATGCCGTTCCGCTTTCGATGGGCCAAAACCGCTAATCGCAAGACGCTGCCAACGCAATTCGGTTCACGGACCGTGTGACCAAAAAATCAATTCGGCGCCCACGACCGATAGGGAGACGGTTTGGCGCCGTGCCGTGCGGTCTTTTAGCATCACAACATCACAGCACCACAGCATCTTTCCCAAACAAAAAACGGTTCTATAATAAATGTTGGGGTGAGGAAATATTCTTTCCTCACCCCATTTT